>JAUWNP010000224.1 GCA_030612585.1 Anaerolineae bacterium | reverse complement strand
TCTGCTGAACCGCTGGACTTGACAATCCAGCGGGAGCGGGTGAGTGGTTACCTTTCTTGTTTCAAAAGGACGCAAAATAGGAACATGAAACACGAAAAGAGCACGAAAACAGCGAGAAAAGCACGAAAAGTGCACCAACATACCCCTTCGTGCACCTCGCCCTTTCGAACCTTCGTGGCAACTACTCACCCTGCTCGGCTTGGATTGCCAGGTCCCAGCCTCTTGGCAGCGAGAAGCGGCACTTTCCAGGCCAAAAGCGATCAGACCCGCTTGGGTCCATCCGCTGAACCGCTGGATTGTCAAATCCAGCGGGAGCGGGTGAGTGGTTACCCTTCGTGTTTCAAAAGGACACGAAACAGGAACATGAAGCACGAAAAGAGCAAGAAAACAGCGAGAACAGCACGAAAAGTGCACCAACATGCCCCTTCGTGCACCTCGCCCTTTCGAACCTTCGTGGCAACTACTCACCCTGCTCGGCTTGGATTGCCAAATCCAAGCCTCTTGGCAGCGAGAGGCAGCACTTTCCAGGCCAAAAGCGGTCAGACCCGCTTGGTTCTATCCGCTGAACCGCTGGATTTGACAATCCAGCGGGAGCGGGCGAGTGGTTACCCTTCGTGTTTCAAAATGACACAAAACAGAAGTATGAAACACGAAAAGAGCACGAAAACAGCGAGAAGAGCACGAAAAGTGCACCAACACACCCCTTCGTGCACTTCGCTCTTTCGATCCTTCGTGGCAACTACTCACCCTGCTCGGCTTGGATTGCCAAATCCAAGCCTCTTGGCAGCGAGAAGAGGCGCTTTCCAGGCCAAAAGCGGTCAGACCCGCTTGGCTCTATCCGCTGAACCGCTGGATTTGACAATCCAGCGGGAGCGGGTGAGTGGTTATCCTTCGTGTTTCAAAAGGAGATGTACCATGACCAACGAACAAACGACCGAAGAGACCTGGCGCGAAGTCGGCGGACAATTCCAAGCCCTGGGCGAGAGCCTGGCCCAGGCTTTCCGCACCGCCTGGGAGAACGAGGAAAACCACCAGCACCTGCGAGATATGCGAGATGGCCTGGAGGCGATGGTTGACCAGGTCGGCCAGGCGATCGAAGAGGCCAGCGTTTCGCCCGACGGGCAGAAGGTGCGCCGGGAGGCACAAAAGGCGGCTGAATCGGCCCGTGCGGCGGGCGAACAGGCCCTGCAAGAAGCGCGGCCTCATCTGCTCTCCGCCCTGCGCCAGGTCAACGCCGAACTGCAGAAGATGATCGGCCACATGGAGGAGGAACAGCCAGCCTGCGAAGACTCCGCTGCTGAGTCTGCGCCAGAGGAGTAAGACAAAGGCGCTGAGGAATGTTGATGCTGATGGGAGGTTAGCCTAAAACAATGTCCAACCGTCTGGCCCTGATTATCGCCAACAGCGAATACGACGACCCAAAACTGGCCCGGTTGGTGACACCCAGCCGTGATGCCGCAGCGCTGGCGGAAGTGCTGCGCGATCCGACCATCGGCGGCTTCGAGATCACGCTGCTCGTGGACGAGACGGAGCCGGTCGTGCGCCGGAGAATCGCACGCCTGTACCACCGCAGGAAGAGAGGTGACCTGCTCCTGCTCTACTACTCGGGGCACGGTATCAGAGACAAGCACAGCGGTGATCTATACCTGGCGACCAGAGACACGGAGATGGACATTGCCAGCGCGACAGCACTTGAGGCCGCCTTTGTGCGCGGGCAGATAGATAAGAGTGACTCGCAGCGGAAAGTCGTGGTGCTCGACTGCTGCCACAGCGGTGCGTTTGCAGGCGCGAAAGCACCCCTGGGCGGCAGCGCCGGCACGCAAGAGGCTTTTGCGGGCAATGGCTATGGTCGGGTGATCCTGACCGCCAGCAACGCCGTCGAGTATGCCTGGGAGGGCGACAATCTGCTGGGCAAGGCCACGAGGTCCGTGTTCACCCATTTCCTCGTCCAGGGCCTCCAGACCGGCGCGGCCGATCTCAATGGCGACGGCCAGATTTCGCTCGACGAACTGTACGGTTACGTCTACGAACAAGTTGTCACCAGCGGCCGCTCCAAACAAACGCCCCAAAAGTGGGCGCAAAAGGTAGAAGGCCAGATCATCATCGCCCAAAATCCACACCCGGTCGTGAAACCGGCCGAATTGCCGTCCGAGTTGCAGCAGGCCATCGAGAGTCCCTTGACCTGGATGCGCGAGGGCGCAGTGAGCGAACTGGAACAGTTGCTGCGTGGTAGCAATAGGGGTTTGGCGCTCGCGGCGCACGAAGCCCTGGTGCGGTTGGCCGACAACGACAGCCGCCTGGTCTCGGCAGCGGCTACCAGTGTGCTGGATACTTACCCGCTAGCCGTGCCGGTCATCAAGAAGACCGAACCTGAACCAAAGCCAGAACCACACCCCCAGGTGCGAGTTGCAGCACTTTCGGCGTGGATACAGAAACAGAAGAATTATGTCAAGAAGAAACTGTCTGGTCGGCGGAAGTGGGTCTGGGTTGCTGTCTTTGCTCTGATCATCATAGGTTCCCTCGTTGTTCTAGGATGGACGACAGGACTGGGACCGGCAGGGTCATTTTTCTGGACGGAGACACCAATAACCACGCCCACAGCCACGCCGACGCTGACATACACGCCCACAGCTACGCCGAAGCCGACAGACACACCCACAGTCACGCCGCCGCCAACTGCCACACCCACGGGCACGCCGACCAGAACACCACCTCCGACCCACACACTAACCAGAACACCATCTCCGACTCCCACTGTTAAACGAGTGTCTGCTCCCTCCCCGGTGCTGACATCCCCAGAGCAAGGACGGACTTACGGGAGTCTTATCACATTCCAGTGGGAGGGGACATTGTTCACAGGGCATACCTACCTGGTGCGCGCCTGGCGTTCCGGGAGTGATTTTAGCATTGAGAGCCCATCCCTGTACACTACCAGTTGGACAGCCAACCTGCCAGCGGAGAGGTACGGTGAGTGGCGGTGGAATGTGTCTGTGCTCCAGGGCGGCTCCGTGATCGCGACTTCCGCCGAAGGAATGTTCTGGTTTGCCCCATTCCCCGATGGGCACAAGGAACCTGAACCTGGAGAAGAACCTATCCCCACAGAGACTCGTCCGCCGCCGACTCTTCCTCCCGAAAGTTGAGCTGCCCATTCGTATGAAGGGAGCGTACTCGATGAAAGTTAGATGGACCAGCCTCCTTCTCCTTCCGCTGGCTGCAATTATGTCAAGTCTTTTGCTGGCGCGTCTGGCTCTGGTCAGCGGCACAGGGCCTGTCACCCTGGCTGAATACCTGCCTACACCACGCCCCTCCGAGCCTTGTGATGTCTGTGAGCCCAACAACTTGTTGAGCGAGGCCTGCGGTCCTTTAGCGCCGGGCAAGAACTACCAATACTTCATTCGCTGCACGCCCCCTCTTACTGACGAAGACTTCTACTACATAGATGTGGAGACACCAGGAACCTTCACTATCACCATAGATCTGACCAATATTCCCGCTGGTACCGACTACAGTGTCTTTTTCTACGACGAGGACCGGCAGTACCTAGAACAGTGTTCTTCGGACAACTGGGGCAATGCTCCTGAGCATGTCACTTGTGACCTGAGTCGACCGGGGCGCTACTACATTCGGGTCTATCCCCGGCAAGGATGCAACGATAACGAACCCTACACGCTAGCCGTCGCTTACCCCACACCTCCGTCATCTCCCACCCCCATCCCAACCAGCACGCCAACCCCACCCTGCAATCTCCACATTGACGACTTTGGCGACACAAACCCCGATAATGACCTGGGTAAGCCATCGAGCCTGGAGTTGTACCCGCCTGAATGTGGCACCATTACACTCACGGGCTCTGAGTTGCAACTATCCTATGATCTGACTCCCGACGAGTGCACTACGGCCCGCTACACCACCGCGCTCTCGTTGAATGCTTTCCCCTACGAAATGCTGGCCTCCGAGATCAGGAGCAACGACAAAGAGGCGCTGACCAGCATCGCCATTGGCCTGAGCGACGAGGCAGGGCATGAGATGAGCATCAAGGCCGGCGATCTCCTGAACCAGGTGCTCACAGGGACATCTCAGGGGGTGGGCTTGCCCCTGGTGGCTTTTGCCACCACGGTTGACATAACCCGCCTCGACACCCTTTTCATCGAGTTCGCCGACACCCAGGGCGCTAGCCAGGGCACCATCTACCTGGACAGCCTCAGGCTGGAAAAGCCCCACGTCCCCCTCACCGTGGACAACTTTGACGACCTGGCCGACCCCAATGCTCTAGGCGGCGGATTTGGCACCTATCAAGATGAAGACCCTGGCACCACTATTGAGACGGCCCATATCGCCGACGGCACCCACGATAACTCACCGGGCAGTTACGCGATTTCTTACACCCTGCCTTCAGGCGGATGGACGTTGTGGGAGACCTACCTGCCTGGTGGGTTGGATGTGTCTGACTATACCTTCTTGTCCTTCTACATCAAAGGAGCAAACGGCGGTGAGAAGGTCAACCTTTACCTGGCGGACGGGGGCGATCGGATGGCCTACGTGGACGTAGAAGCCTACGTTGCCATCGCCACAGACTGGACCCCCGTCAGGATACCGCTGCAAGCGTTCGAGGGCCTGGCACTGACCGACCTGACCAAGGTCAAGTTCGTCTTCGAGTGGGAGCCAATGACCGGCATCATCTACCTCGACAACCTGCGTTTCGTCGCCGATACACTGCTGGTTGACAACTTCTGCGACGACGACGAGAACAACAGCCTCAATGGTGAGACGAGCACCTTTACTTCAGCGCCCTACTGTGCCGCCGCCGTAACGCCCACGCTCTCGGGCGGTACCCTGCGCCTGGACTATGACGTGACCGCCGGGCCAGGCTGCTACTCCGGCTACTGGTCCAAGACGCTAACGGACCTCAACCCATATCGCACGCTCACGGTGAAAGTGCGCGGTGAACGCTGTGGTGAGGTTGCAGCCATCTCCGCCAGGACCATTCCGGTCGAGACAGATAAGATCAAGATCAGCGACTACCTGCTCGATGGAATTACCGGCCGGTGGCAGGAAGCCCGTATCCCCCTGGCCGCCTCTTTTGTCGTCACCGACTGGACGCGGGCAGACTCTTACGTCATCACTTTCGAGGCGCACCAGGGCGCTTCTGAGGGCACTACCTGGTGGGACGATGTGACCTTCGAGACGGTCTGCGCCCCCCTATGGGTGGACAACTTCAACGACGAGACCAACTTCAATGCCCTCGGTGGCACGTGGTATGTCTTCACAGGTACCGAATCCGAGATAACGGCCAGGACCTTCATCACTCAGGCCCACGGCGACGGGGGCGCTGGCCTGGTTCTGAGTTACGCCGTCCCCGTGGGCGATTATGCCGGCTGGAAGACAGCTCTGCGCAACGTGGATTTATCCGACTACGACCGGCTGGTCTTCAATGTCAAGGGTGCTGTGGGTGACGAGACACCTAACATTTACCTCGTGGATGAAGGTGGTACGCGACTGTTCGTCAACATTGAGGACTACTATACCTCCCCATCCACAGAGTGGCAGACAATCGTCATTCCACTGCAACACTTCGGCAGCCTGGACTTGACCCGGGTACAGGCTTTGGAGATCGTCATCGAGTGGGAGACCACCGACGTTGAGAGAACGCTCTTCCTGGACAATATTCACTTTCTGCCTTCAGCGGGCTGCAGCCAGATCACCCAGAACCTGGTTTTCCTGCCCATAGCAGCGAGAGACTACACGCCGTTGACCCTCGACCCTGTCTGGGATTTTGAGTCTGGCACAGCGGGATGGGCCCACCAGACGCACGCGGACAGCCAGGCGGTAGTCGCCGTGGAGAGTTCGTCGTTCAGGTCTCGATGGGGAAACGGTTCATTGGCTATGATTGTGGACCTGGTCGGCGGTGACAGTAACAGGGGTCAAGGCGGGGCCTTTGTTGATATAACTAACAATCCACCACCGGGAGCCAGTGCGCCGCTAGACCTGGAATGTAAGCCGCTCAGTTGCTGGGTCTACGTGCCTGCTCGCGGTCTGGGCGATCCGGCTGAACCCAATTGGACGGTGCAACTCTTTGTCAAAGATACGAACGGCAGGAGTGAGTACGGCACGCCCACGCAGGTTGTGCGCAACCAGTGGTTCGAGGTCACGCTACGCCCCAGCACCCTGGAGCCCTACGATGGCCAGATGGAACCAGGCTTCAACCCTGGCGCGATTGGTCAATTTGGCGTATTCATGGCAGGTAGTGAGGGCATCTGCTATCGAGGCAAGGTCTACGTGGACGCCTGCGGCTGGCAGGAGATAGACCCCGATGGCACAGCAGCCTGCCGGCCCGATGAAGGCATAGAGAACTCCGTTCCAATGACAAATGGACAAATGAACAAATGACAAAAAGCGGTTCAACATTCTGAATGTCATTCACAATCCCGGGGCAATAGTGACGTAAAGCGAATGTCCCCTTCCCTGATTGGCTGACCGATCTTTTAGAACGCAGATTCACGCAGATTTTCGCAGATCATTTGCAGATAAAACCAGAGAATCAGCGTTCATCAGCGTTAATCTGCGTTCCATTTCTTGTTCTCAGGGTCAATTCGGAGTTTTGTCAGTCAACCAGATCCCCTTCCTTGAAAAGGAGATGTACCATGACCAACGAACAAACGACCGAAGAGACCTGGCGCGAGGTCGGCGGGCAATTCCAGGCCCTGGGCGAGAGCCTGGCCCAGGCTTTCCGCACCGCCTGGGAGAACGAGGAAAACCGCCAGCACCTGCGAGA
>JAUWNP010000252.1 GCA_030612585.1 Anaerolineae bacterium | reverse complement strand
CTGGATCAAGTTGATGGCCACGGGCGGCACGGCCACGCCGGGAGAGCGCACCTTGGACGTGCAGTTTACCGTGGTGGAGATGGCAGCAGCCGTGGACGAGGCATACCGTCGGGGCAAAAAGGTATGCGCCCATTGCTCGTGTCTGGAGGGGGCACGAGCGCTCGTCGAAGCCGGGGTGGATTCCATCGAGCATGGCATTGTACTCGACGACGGTGTGGTGCGAGACATGTTGAATAAGGAGATCTGGTTGGTGCCGACTCTCAAGTGCACGGCCATCGAGGCCGAAAGCGGGCCAGAGAGCGGGATTGCCGATTTCATCCGGGAGAAGGCGCGAGAGATCTACAAGACGCAGATGCGATCGTTCCAGCGGGCGTTGGCGACAGGGGTACAGATCGCGGCCGGCACCGATGCCGGGCCGCCCTACCTGCCACTGGGACGAGAGAGCTTGGTCCTGGAATTGGCGCTGATGGTTGAATTAGGCATGACGCCGCTGGCCGCCATCGAGTCTTGCACACACCAGGCTGCTCGTTTAGTGGGGGCGGAGGACACTTTGGGCACGCTCGAGGAAGGGAAGTGTGCCGACATCTTGCTGGTGGATGGAAATCCGCTGGAGGACATCACGATGCTCAATCGGGTACGATGGGTTATGAAAGGTGGGCGGCTTATCGAGAGCGGCTCTCGGTAGACATGGGGATCGCTGGCTCTGGAGCCGAGCAGGAATAAGGTCTTTGCCTGCGTATTCCAACGGTAAAGGAGGACAAAATGGCTGACAAGGTGCAGGAAATCGTGTACTTCGAAAAACCTGGGAAGGTGAACACGGACAAGGTGATTGAGGTCGTGGCCAAGCGGATGGAGGAGGGCGATTTGGACACCGTGATCGTGGCCAGCACCACCGGCTACACAGCCCTGAGACTCTCTGATGCGCTGGGCGACCGGGCGCGTATCATCAGCGTGGCCGAAACCCCGCTGATACGTGAGTGGGGATACGAGTACCCTTGCCTGGACTCTGACAACAAGGCAGAGCTAGAACGGCGTGGGGTGGTCGTCGCAGACAAGATACCCTACCTGTTTCACAGCTCGGTGCTGGACTACAGCAAGTGGAAGGCCGCGACCCCAGAGATCATCCTGCGCGAGACGTTGTATGCCTTCGGACAGGGTCTCAAGGTAGCCGTGGAGGTGGTGTTGATCGCTGTGGCTAGCGGCTTTGTCGAGCCCTTTGGGGACGTGATTGGCATCGGCGGCACCTCACGGGGGGCAGACACGGCCATCGTGATGAACGCCACCTATCCTAACCATGCTTTGAGCAAGGACCCTGAGAAACGAATGTGCATCAAGGAGATCTTGTGCAAGGTACGGTAGAGGTGACAACATCTGGAGGTGTGAGATGAAATTTGATTACGCCGCTCTTTCGGGAGCCTACACGGAATGGATCGATTATCCGAGCTATGATCTGGGGCATGATTTTTCCAGGGAGGAGTATGAACTCCGCCTGGCGCGGGCGCGGGAGTTGATGGCCCAAGAGGGGCTCGACGCGTTGGTGATTACCACGAGTCTGAATGGGCACTGGTTCACGAGCTTCCTCGAGCCGCACGAATGGCACGATCAATGCCAGGCACGCTCGGCATGGTTCATTCTGACGCCAACCGGTGACTGTCTGTACATGACACCGACCGCCTGCGGCGAGCACTTCAACACCACGCGTCGAAGCACCTGGGTGACGCACATCCGTGCCATCGTCGAGAGAACCCATTGGCCGCGCTATGAAATATGGGACGTTGCCCAGATGCCCTGGGTCTTTGCTGATCTGGGGTTAGAACAAGGCCGCTTGGGTTTCGAGTTGGGCGACTGCATGACGATGGGTATCGCTTTCAACGACTTCATGCGCTTGCGGGAGCTGATGCCTCACGCTCAGTTGGTGGACGGATCCCCGGTGATTCGCAGGCTGATGCAGATACCTACGCCAGAGGAGGTATCGCGTGTGCGCAAGGCTTGCCAGGCGGGCGTGTGGATACACGAGCAGGTCCCTCATATCCTCAGGCCAGGCATGACGGAGAAAGAGTTTCGTCGCAATCTGGAGGATGCCTTTGCCGCGCAGTTCGGTGAGGGGTATTCCTATCGGAGCGATGGCGCATGGGACATCCGCAACCCTGAAGGCGGAGATTCGTCCCCCTTCCACTTCGTCGCCACCGACCGCAAGTTCCGGAAGGGGGACACCATTTGTCGTGGTTGGAGTGGCGCTATCTATCGCGGGTATATCGCCGACCTGGACCGTGTGTGGCACATCGGCGAGCCGCCAGAGATTGTGAAGAAATGGTACCGGGTGAACTGGGAGTGCGTGCGGGCTATGGAGGAGATGATCAAGCCAGGCAATACTCTCTCCGATGTCTACGCGGCGTGCGTCCGGGTGGAGGAGAAGCACGGTATGCCAGAGCGAGTGGCCGGTCGGGCGGGACACGGGCTGCGCAATACCAGCGGTCTCTCTGTTCATCCGGACAACCACACAGTGCTTGAACCAGGTATGCTCTTTTCCTGCGAGCCGATGTTCTGTAGTGAATGGGGCTTTTTTGACCTCGAGGATCAGTTTCTGGTCACGGAGACGGGATACGAGATCCTGCACAAACGGGCTCCTGAGCAGATACCTACCATCAAAGTTTGAGTGTGCCGGTGGGTCGTCCGTTGTATTGGCACAGGGAGGTAGAAGGTATTTTTCCAGTAAATCGGGGTAGGGGCAGGCCTTGTACCTGCCCAAGAGGGCGACCACGAGGGTTCGCCCCTACATATTGATGATACGGTAGGAGCCATGTTCGATCTGATTGTTCGCAACGGGCGTGTTATTGATGGCACTGGCACACCCTGGATGCGAGGTGACATCGGTGTTCAGGGTGAGCGGATCGTGGCCTTCGGCCATCTAGGCGCAGCGGAAGCCGCGGAGATTATCGATGTGGATGGCAACGTCGTGTGTCCGGGAATCGTGGACATCCATAGTCACTCCGATTGGTCCATCACGTCGAATCCCGGGGCGGATAGCACCCTGCGACAGGGTGTGACTACGGAGGTGATGGGCAACTGCGGTATGTCGATGTCGCCCGTCAGCGAGCGCAACCGGGCGATGGTGGAAAACCTGCTGTGGAAAGCCAAGTCCGATGACACCGTCAACTGGACAACTATGGCCGAGTGGTTCGACTGCGTGGAAAAGGCCCAGCCGGCGATCAACATCGTCTCCCTGGTGGGGCACGGGACCATCAGGGCTGCTGTCATCGGGGATGAGAGCCGGTTCACTACGCCCGAAGAAGTCAAGGCAATGAAGGTGCTATTGGAACGGGCCTTGGACGAGGGGGCTGCAGGGTTGTCCTCGGGTCTCGAATACCTGCCAGCCAATCAGACATCCACAGAGGAGTTGATCGAGTTAAACCATGTGGTGGCACATCACGGCCGTATGTATGCGACCCACATGCGCGATCGCAGTTTCTGGTTCGTGGAGTCGGTGCAGGAGTGTATCCACATCGCCGATGTGACCGGAGTCGCTTTCCAGTGTTCGCACATGGGCGCCAAGCCTGGCCCAGGCGACCGTGACATGGTACAGCAGACTGTCCAGAACATGCTATTGGACGCCAGGAATCGCGGCATTGATATCCTGGCAGATGTCAACCATGTTTACCAGTGGGGCAATGGCGGTCTGCTGCCCTTCTTGCCCCCTTGGGTGACGGCGGAAGGGATCGAAAAGGCGCATACCTGTCTGAAGGATTTTGAGATACGGGAGAGGATCAAGAGGGATTTCGATCGCTACTGGCTGCATCCCAGGGAAGGGCGATGGGATGACATCAGGTTGAGACGTGCGCCAGGCTCTCCACAATGGGAAGGTATGACCATCGGGGAAATCAGCTGCCAGGAGGGACGAGATGGCTACGACGTGATCATGGATATCCTGGACGCCGACCCAGAGATGCGGGCTATGGCTAACGGCCTGGAGTATACTGAGGAAACAGTGCGCTTGCAGGCGACTTCTCCTCTCTTTGCCATTGCTTCCGACACGACCACACTGGCTTCCACGGAACTCCTTGCCTCCTACGCAGCTCACCCTCATCACTACGGATGGGTCCCGCACGTGCTTGCCCGCTGGGTGCGAGAGTGGAAGTGGTTGAGCATCGAGGAGGCTATCCGTAAAATGACCTCCTTACCGGCGGCCAGGGTGGGTTTGAAGGATCGTGGCTTGATCCGGCCCGGCATGTATGCGGACCTGATGGTTCTCGATGACTTGAAGATCCTGGATACATCGACTTTTGAGAACCCGATCAGATTTCCGAAAGGAATTCACTACGTCATAGTAAATGGCCAGGTGGCTGTCCGGCAGGGAGAACCTACCGGCGTCAGGGCAGGCAGAGTGCTGCGTTTCTGAGCCAATGTGTGAATAGCGCGGACGAGCAGTTAGCAGAATACAAGTAGAGACAGCGGTGATGAAATCGCATAGTACGTGTACTTACAATCCGGCTCGAAACACCAAGAGTCCCTACTTGCTAGGCGTGGATGTAGGCACATTGAGCACCAAGGGAGTGCTGGCCGACATCAACGGTGCGGTTTTAGCCAGGGCTGCCGCCGAGCACAGCGTGCGCCATCCTCAGCCTGGCTGGATGGAACACGACGCTGAACGGGATTGGTGGGGTGATTTTGCGAGAGTCGTGCGTGAACTCTTGGAGAAAGCCAGTTTGCCGTCGGGAGAGATAGCCGCCCTGTGCATCAGCGGCCTTTTCCCAGCCTTGTGCCCTGCCGATGAGACAGGACAGCCTCTCCGTCATGCTGTCCTCTACTCTGATTCCAGGGCAGCGGATGAAGTAGAACACGCAAGAGCTGTAACCGGGACCACGCTTAAGGGAGACGAAGTTGTTCCCAATCTCCTCTGGCTGCGGAAGAATGAGCCTGATGTCTTCCTGCGAACGAAGATGGTCTTCAGTGTGCCAGGATATGTGGTCTATCGATTAACAGGGCAGTATTGCGTAGATCCTCAGACGGCTTTTCGCATGGGCGGTATAGCCGACGAGAACCGCTGTGGGTGGCGGGAGGATGTCTGCGCTGAACTGGGCATCGCAGTGGAAACCTTGCCTTCCATTCGTTCCTCATCGGATATCATCGGTGGGGTTACAGGTGAGGCGGCCTGCGAAACCGGGCTTTTAGAGGGCACACCAGTCCTGGTTGGGACAACAGACACTCTTGCCACGCTCTTGGGTAACGGCGTTGTGGAGCAGGGCGAAGCCATGATCTACTATGGTACCACCGGCCTGCTCACGGTTTGTAGCCGGGATCTGGGGGAGGTGTTGACCACTCCCAGACTGATTGACGATGAGACACCTTTTATCCTTGCTGCGTATCTCCTGAATTTCGGTGAAGCGCTTGAGTGGTTTGTCGGCCACTTCTTGGAAAAGGAGAAGGGGCTTACCTGTGAGGCTTTCGAACTGTATGGAGTTCTGGAAGAAGGCTCCACGCAGGTGCCTCCAGGCTGCGAGGGCCTGCTGGCAATGCCACATTTTGCAGGTCGTGTTCTCCCCGCCGTGGACCCTTACGCGAAAGGGGCTTTCTTTGGATTGAGCACCAGGCACACATGCTTTCATCTTTGGCGGGCGTTGCTAGAATCCTTTGGATACGAGATCTATCGCAGTATCATTGACTTAGAGAGTAAAGGAATCTCTCTCAGCAGAGTAATAGCCTCTGGTGGAGGAGCACAGAGCAAGCTGTGGCGACAAATCGTCAGTGATATCACCGGGGTCCCCCAAGAATACGTAGAGAATGGCGAAGCAGCACGCGGCGCGGCCTTTCTGGCAGGTTACGGTTTGGGGCTCTTTAAGGATTTGGGAACCATACGGAGAGATTGGCTCCAAGTCGAGGAT
>JAUWNP010000210.1 GCA_030612585.1 Anaerolineae bacterium | reverse complement strand
GATCATGCTGACTGCGCCGAGCTCCGCCTGGGTTTAGACTTCGGCCGTTGTTTGTTTGCGCACGTTCACGTGCATCTCTCACCCTTCAGTTAAACAATACCACGACCCTCTCCGCCGCGTGTCCATCCCCAAAAAGCGGCGGACGCATAGAGACCCCGCGAAGTGTCCGCTCGTGGAGGCCAAGAAGCCGGGCTTTTCGTATAGTAGAACCTCCCTGGCGACAAAAAGCACCTGCAAGCAATACCACTTCGCCTGTGAAGCACCAAAAACCCGGCTTCTGATCTATCTCCGCATCATTGCACCCCAGTCACCCAGAAACCCCGACCAGATCGTCTCCTTGTCTCCCCCTCTCCTCATCTCCCTGTCTCCCCCTCTCCCCATCCCCCTGCCACCACTCAATGGCGAAGGCCCCGAACACTCCCAGCATCCCGCCCAGCGCCCCTGCCACGGCGGTGTTGAGCATTCTGCGCCGGCTCACCGGCTTCTCCGGGACGGCGGCATAACTACCCACTTGCAACACCCCGTTCTCCTCCTGGGCCGCGATGCGCGCCTCCTCCAGTTTCCGTGCCAGCGTCACGTACGTCTCATGGGCCAGGTCGCGGGCGCTGGTCAGAAGGTCGCTTTCGACCTTGATCTCCTGGTATCGCTGTTGCAGGTCCAGTATCTGCGGTTCCAGTTCCGCCAGCCGTCCGTCTATCTCAGATGACTTGGACTCCAATGTGACTACCAGATCGTCCAGAAAAGTGATCTGCTCGGCCAGACTCTTGTTGGAAAAAGATGCGGCGCTATTGACCTGCAATTGGATCGGCGTGGAAGCCCCGAAGGCTTTGACCTGCAGGAAGAGCGCGGTCAGGTCGTCGGCCAGGGAAGTGGGCTGGTCACCCGGCTGCTGCGCCAGTTGACCGCGTAGTCCCTGGATGTCCTGGACGATATAGGCAATGGCGCGCTGGTCGGCCAGGTAGTCGGCCTGGGTCTGGCGGTAGGAACTCAGTTGGGCATTGACGATGCTGGACTGGTTGCGGGCCTGGAACTCGATCAACTCCGCGTCGGCTCTGTCCAGAACCTGCCTGGCCTGGTTCCCCTGTTCCTCAAAAAAGGCCACGTCCTTCTCGGTCCCGCCGTAGATGCCGTTGCCGAGCGTGGTGAACCGGTCGGCCCACAGGTTGGCGATGTCAGCGGCGTCATCCGGAGAGCGGGAGTGCACCTTGAGCACAACCAGGCTCGGATCGCCCTCCGAGGTCGCCTCGCCCATCCCCGCAAGCGTCCTCAGTGTCCACTCCTCGATGTGCGCCTCAGGGGAAGGGGTATAGGTATCTATCACGCCTTGCAATGTCTCGTCTGAGGTCGCCAGGGTGGGGAAGGCCCTGTACGCGGGCGTCCATCCCCCTAGCGTCTCGAAGCGGGGGTCGAATTGCATCTGGTAGCGGGGCTGAGTGATGATGATCACGGATGAGGCTTCATAGGCAAGGGGGAGCAGGGAACTCACCACAAACGCCGTCACCGCCGCCACCAACGCCAGCCCCACGATCCACTTCCAGAAACGGAGCAGTACTTGAACGTACACACGCAGATCAATCTCTTCTTCCATCGTATCTCCTGTGTTTCTATTCTTTATGAGACGCAAAACGTGAAACGTAACGGGTTGTTACGCTTCACGTTCCACGCCTTATCTTCTGCTTCACACCCACCCCTTACGTCTCGTCAGATTGTGTGATTAAAAGTGATTATAGAACTACTGTATACCTCTGTCAAGTGAACTGGCGGCTCTCCGCCTCTGCCAGCCGCTGCTTGAGAAAAGCGATGCTCTCCACCGGCGTCGGGTCCTCGCCGTTGAGCATCGCCAGGTAGAAACTCACGTGGTCACCGAAGTGGATCAGAGAGAGCATTTGCGCAAGGCGGCTTCTGCCTCGTCCTTGTAGCGTCTCGGCCGCCACGCCCTCGCGCAGGAGCAGTTCCCGCGTCACCTGCCAGCGCACCTGCACGCGCGGATGGTCCAGACTTGAGCGTAACATCAGCACGATGGTTTGATCGCGCACGGCCTGGGGGATACCAAAGCCCACGACGGCGTTGTGGTTGAGTTCGGGCAATGGTTCGAAGAAAGCCCAGTGCTTGCTGTTCTCGTTGAACTGGGTCTTCCAGCGGTTGGCGACGGTGACCAGAAAGCCCGCCCCATAGATGACCGGCAGCCGGCCCGCGATCTGGCCCGCCAGGCGCTTGGCCGCGTTGCGCGCCGTAGGCACCTCGGGTCCAATCTCCGCCTGCCATTCCTCCATCACCTGGGCGGCCTCTGCCAGGTCTGCGGAGCAATCGCGGAGGAGCCCCAGCCGGCAGCAGAGACCCAGCGCCAGAGTGAAGGAGTAGCCCAACGCGGCCCGAGGCTGCGCGCGGTAGTCAAAACGAACCAGTGGTATTCCCTTCTCCTGCGCCATCGCCGCCAGTTTTCCCCCTGTCGTGACCATCACTGGGTGGGTTCCCCGTTCCAGCGCCTCTCCGAAGGACGACAGCGTCTCCTCCGTGTTGCCTGAATAACTGCAGCCGATGACCAGGTAGTCGGGGCCATGGACGAAAGCAGGGAGCGTGTAATCGCGCACGACGGTGAATGGAACATCACATTCTCCGGCGACCAACCCCTGCAGGAGCGCCCCGCCGATGGCCGAGCCGCCCATCCCCAGAATGACGGCATGCCGTACCGTTTCGTAGGCCGGCGGCAACTCCAGCCCTTGGGTCAGCGTCCATGCCGCCTGGCATTGCTGCGGTAGTTCGCTGATGCGGTCGAGCATGCCATTAGGGTCGAGTTCGCTAAAACGTGAGTGGTCGTTTAGGTCCATTGGATATCCCCTTGTAAGGTGCAACGCACTTGAGATTGCACCGTAGAACAGGCAAATTTGTAGCAAAAGTGCGTTGCACCTGATGATGATGGTGATGATACCAGCAACAGGCGTGGTTGTCAACCTTGCGTGAACACGCACTCGGCATTATAATGAAGCCAGTGCGGGGAAGTGTCGGAATGGGCAGACGAGCGTGACTTAGGATCACGTGGGGCAACCCGTGCGGGTTCGAGTCCCGCCTTCCCCATAGATAAAGACTTCCGAAATCTAAACACTATGCAAATAGGAGGCACACCCACTTGAAGATCACCACCGAACCTCTAGAGAATCACCAACTAATCCTCACCATTGAGGTGGATGAAGAGCGAACCCAACAGGCTATGCGGCGGGCTGCACGCCAGATCGCCAGACAGGTGAACACCCCAGGCTTCCGCAAAGGGAAGGCCCCCTACAGCGTCATCGTGCAACGCCACGGCGAGGATACCGTCCGCCAGGAAGCCGCTGACATGTTGGCCCAGGAGGTCTACCTCGAGGCGCTGGAGCAGGAGGGGATCGAGCCTTATGCTCTCGGTGTATTGGATGAGGTAGTGCTTCATCCCATCACCTTCAGGCTCACCATCCCCCTGCGCCCGACGGTTGACCTGGGCGACTACCGCAAATATCGCCTCAAACCCCCGAAGGTCAAGGTCTCCAAAAAGGAGGTACAGCAGGCACTCGAAGCGATCCGCGAGCAGAACGCGGTACTTGAGCCTGTTGACCGCCCGGCTGCACTGAACGACATGGTCGTGATGGATCTTGCGGGTCAGACAGCCGATGAGGTGGTGTTTCTCAAAGGTAACGACGCCCGTATTCTGCTAGACGCCGAAAGCACCGAGCCTGCACCGGGCTTCGCCGAGGCTATTGTGGGGATGGAGGCGGATGAAGAGCGCACCTTCACGCTGACCCTGCCAGACGATTTCCCACGGGAGGAGTTGCAGGGCCAGGAAGCGGAGTTCACCGCCAAACTGGCGGAAGTCTACAAGCGTATCCTCCCTGAACTGGACGACGACCTGGCGCGTACTGTCGGCAACATCGACTCTTTCAAAGAGTTACAAGAGCACGTCAGGGAACAGTTGCGGCAGGCAGCGCAGGAAAAAGCCGATGGGGAGTACGCGGGCCAGGTACTAGAAGCCATCATCGAGCAGACCCAGGTCGAGCACCCACCTATGATGCTCGAAGAGGAACTAAACGCAACGGTTGAGGACTTCAAACAGCAGGTGAGGCACCAGGCGCGGCTCTCTCTGGAGGATTACCTGCACATCCAGGGTAAGACCATGGAAGAATTGCGAGAGGAATTGAGGCCCCAGGCCACAGCCCGTCTCAAACGTGCCCTGGTGATGGGTGAGGTTGTAAGGCTGGAAGGGCTTGAGGTGGACGAGGAGGAAATCGGCGCACATATTGAGCAGGTCAGTGCCTCGTGGGGCGCCCGGGCTGATGAGGTGCGTACATCCCTCGACTCCGGCGAGGGGCGGCGGACGGTGCGCAGCCGTCTGCTGGTCGATGGAGCGGTGCAGCGTCTGGTCGCCATCGCCAAAGGAGAGGCGGAGGAGCAGGTGGGCGGAGGGGAGGAGGAGACAAGGGGACAAGGAGAGGGGGAGACAAGGGGACAGGGGGAGGGGGAGACAAGGAGCGGGATGCAGGAAGCGGGGGAGCAGGGGAACAGGAGGCAGGAGTGATGAGGGAGGTTCCGCCTATGGCGTTGATTCCAATGGTGATCGAGACGACAGGACGAGGCGAGCGCCATTACGACATATATTCGCGCTTGCTCCAGGGGCGCATCATTTTCGTGGGCATGCCTATCACAGACCAGGTCGCCAACGTGGTGGTGGCCCAGTTGCTGTACCTCACGAATGAGGACCCAGAAAAACCTATCTCGCTGTACATAAACTGTCCCGGCGGCACCATCTACCACGGATTGGCAATCTACGATACGATGCAGCAGGTGCAAGCGCCGGTCTACACCTACGCTGTGGGGGTGACGGCCAGTATGGGGACGGTGCTGTTGGCAGCGGGCACAAAAGGGTATCGCCACGCGCTGCCCCACGCCACCATCCACATGCACCCGGCCGGCGGCAGCACGCAAGGGTACACCCCCGACGTCGAGATTCAGTACAAGGAACTGAAGCGCATCGAGGACCTGCTTCACAATCTGCTGGCACTCCACACCGGCCAGTCGGTAGAGCGGATCGCGGCCGATTTCGACCGTGACCGCTTCATGACCGCCGAGGAGGCGCTCGAGTACGGGCTAGTGGATCAGATACTTCAGCCGGCGGAGAAGAAGCCCCAGACGTGAACGTCCGGGCTGAAAGAGCGAAGCCCTACGGGCTAAAATCCAGCCCCGAATGGGGCTTACCCTTTCAGCGCGAGGGCTTCGCCGTGAGCGCTCAGCCGAACGATTCAGCCTTGCCCCGTTCTACTCCGCCTCCAGTATGACTACCTCGCCATCATAAAGGCTGTGGAAATGCTGTGCGTCGGCGCGGGTACCGACGACGCCTGCTCCGTAGTGCATCGGCACCGCCACCTTCGGCCCGATGTCGGCTGCGGCCTGGGCGGCTTCCTCGGCGTCCATCGTGTAGGTGCCTCCTACCGGCAGCAAAGCCACATCACAGCGGACGTCGGCCATCTCCGGGATGCGGTCGGTGTCGCCGGCGAAGTAGAGCCGCTCCCCGGCCACTGTCACGATGAACCCGATGTGCTCAGCCCGTCTGGGGTGGAAGCGCTTTTTCACGTTATAGGCCGGCACAGCCTCGATCTGCACGCCCCCCACCGTCGTCTGCTCCCCTGGCCGCAATGCGCGCACGTCGCCGTGCAACTTCTTCGCCGCCCCACGGCTGGCGATGATGACCGTCCCAGGCCCATTGATCCGCTTCACGTCTTTCGGGGAGCAGTGGTCGTGGTGCTCGTGGCTGACCAGAATGACGTCGGCCTGGGGGTGGCGGCCCTTCAGTTTCCATGGATCGAAGTAAATCGTCGGTGGGCCATCGAGGCGGAAGCTGGCGTGGCCCAGCCAGTGCAGACGCTCAAGCAAGTCTACTTCAACATTCATCGTTACTCCCCCTGATTTCTTCTGATTTCTTCACCTCCGGCAATCGAGGTGCAAAGTGTGGCTACGTTTCACGTTTCACGCTTCACGTTTTACGTCTTCACGTCTTCGCGCGTCACCCGCACCAATGCTGTGCCCCTGGTGGTGCTGAGTTGGTAGACCGTCCCCTGCGGCACGACGGTGAAATCACCAGGGTGCATGTGCAGCATGCTCTGTGACGTGCGCGCGGTCGCGGTGCCTTCCAACACGAAGAGCAGCAGGTCGTGAGGAACCGGTATCTCGACTGGCCAGGTTCCTTCCCCCCACGCCACCTGCACGACGGTGTCCTCGATGCGGGCGACAGTGTGGAACTGAAACGGCAAGGTGAGCGCCCGCACCGCACCAAGGAGACTGACGCGCTTCAGCCTGGCCTCGCTGGCGAGAGCGTAGAGGCGGCGGCGGCCGTTCTTCCGTTCGGGAACGAAGCCGCAGCGCAGGAGCAACACACCAGCGCGTAACCCTGAACTGGATCGGTGTTTTACTCCCTTTGGCACGACGGCCAATTCGCCCGGCCGCAGTCGCATTTCTCCCCACTCACTTTCCAGCAGGATGGTCCCTTCGTAGACCCAGAACAGTTCGTCGTTGTCCAGGTGCTTGTGCCACTCCAGCATTCCCTGGCAGATGTAGATACTGACGACGATGTCACCTACGCGGGCGACGTTGACCACCGAGAACGGCTGGTTCAGTTTCGCGGCAATCTGGGAGACGTTTAGTTTCTTGAGCATGGTCATCAACATTATTATACCCTGCTGGTGAGAGGGACGCAAATCCCGCGCTTGTCAGTGCCCGAAGCCTCAAGTATAATCAGTACTTGAAACTTCAATGCTACGTGGTCTTAGGCACGAGGAGGCCTGAGTGACGCTCGAACTGAGCAGGTTGACTGGACAGGCGAGGACGATGGGCGAGGAGTTGGCCGCCCGCGAGCGGCAGTTCGCCGGCCAGGTGGAACTGGCGCGGCGCTGGCTGGCCCAGTACGCCGACCAGGGCGAGCGGCTGCGCCATCCCGCCCGATCTGACCGCGCCGCCATCCCGACCGGCGAACCCCTCGACGCCGTCCATCCCCTGCCCGCCATCCCAGAACGGTTCACCGTCATCGCTGCCGATGGCTCGCAGATTCAGCCCGACCGGCACGGCGCGGCGCTCTATCACCTGATCAACGTCGGCAGCCTGGTCTACCGGCACGGCAGCGGCGAAGCGCCTGAGGCCCATAGCGAGCCCACCCTGGGCTACACCGAGGACGACGTGTACGAGAACGGGCTCCTCGTGTCCGGGAACGTGCTCGATGTGCGGCGGGACCTGGCCGAGATCACCCGCCTGGCCGACTTGTGCGCCGTCGAACCGCCGGGGCCTACGATAGCGTTGGTGGATGGCACTCTCATCCTGTGGGTGCTGGAAGGCCTGCCAGCCAGGGAGCAGTGCGCGAAGGTGACGGCCTACCTGGACCAATTGAGCCTCATCCGCCAGGCTGGTGCGGTCGTGGCCGCTTTCGTCAGCCGCCCGCGCCGCACGGAGGTGACGAGGTTGCTGTACCTGGCCAGCCTGGAGGGAGACGAGGATCAGGCCAATCAGGAGACCAATCCGCTGAAGCGCCTGCCCGACCGCGCAGTCTTCGGGGCTCTACCGCCTGGTGCACGCTCGGCCCTCTTCGTCAGCCCCTCATCCATCAACAGCGAATACTACCACCCTGCCGGCCACGCTGTCCATTTCTGCTACCTCAACCTGGCCGAGGAGGGGCACGACCCGGTCGTCGCGCGGATAGAGGTGCCGGTCTGGGTGGCCGAGGACCCCGACCGGCTGAAATTGGTCCACGGGGCCATCGTCGCCCAGGCGCGCATC
>JAUWNP010000317.1 GCA_030612585.1 Anaerolineae bacterium | reverse complement strand
AGGTTCTGCTCGACGTGGATGGCCCCGTCCTGGCCGGTACTCTCCATCCCCGCCCACTCACTCAGAGTGTCGGGCGGTATGGTTTCGTCGCACGGGCCGACGCTGGGAGCGCGAAGGGTTGTCTTCGTGTCGGTGTCGGTCACCTGCCCGCCGGTCTCCAGTGTGCCGGTCCAGAGGAGACCCGCCCGATGGTGGGCCAGGATGGCGTCATAAGTGGGCTGCGGCACCACGGGGTGGGATATCTGCACGCTCCACTCCCCGCTCCGCCAGACCCGGGTGGAAGCCCCCACAAGACCCGGCGACGTGCCGTCCTCCGGCACCCATTCCCCCTGCTGGTCCAGCCCGAAGCCGGGGTAGGTCTGGGGCAGATGGGCCAGAAAGGCCTGGAAGATGGCCCCTGGGTCGCCCTCGTGCGGTGAGGCCGACTGGCAGGTGAGCAGGCTCCGCCCCGTCCGGTCGGTGTGAACTGCGTACTGTTCTCCCAGGGCCTCCAGGATGAACCGGTAGCCGGGAGTGAGAACCTGGGCGTACATCATCCCCGGCTGGGGGCAGCCCAGGCTGGCATCGGACCACTCGACCGGTTCGGAGGAGAGAACGGACACTTCCTCCGGGGAGATGTCAAGTTCGGCAGCCAGGTGGGCCACGGCGGCGGTCACGGGCTCTGCCGGGGGGCCTGGCGGGGGCAAGATGGGGCTTGTCCCTGGTTCGGGCAGGGGAGGTTCGGGCAAGGGACTATCGCCTGGGTCAGGCTGTACCGGGGTACTAGAACCAGCCTCAGGCGTGGCCTCGGGGGTGGGCTGAGGGCGCGATCCGCAAGCTGCCAGCAGGAGTGCCAGCAGGGACAAAAGGGCAATGTATCGTATTTTCATCGGTTGTCTCCTGTGGTTGGTTTGTTGGTTTGTTAGTTTGTTTGTTTGTTGGTTGGTTAGTTTGTTGTTAGACTCCTGTTCTTATAGACGTCGTTTGGTGGCCGTTGGTTCCAACGGGATGCTATGTTATATCTGTTTTTGGAAGTTGTCAAAGCGCAGCGGGTTGGGTACAGTACGAGCACTATAAAGCCGGGGAGTCCTCAAGAGGATCTCCCCGGCTTCTGATGACACGTAGTTGTGTGTCTTACTACGTCTCGCTGCTTTCAGTCTCTTCCTGGGATTCAGAGGGTTCCGGTTCTTCGTCCGTCGCCAGCATCGGCGCCGGCGGGGAAGGGGATTCTACCAGTTCCGCTTCCTCTTCTTCCACTTCTTCTTCGGGTGGGACTTCAGGCTCTTCGACCGGGACCGGCGCAGGCACCGGCGGGGACGGGGTGGGGCGGGGTGGGGCATAGGCTGTTGTGCCGAAACGGGTCAGCACGACAGCGCCCAGCCCCAGACAGCCCAGGACGAAGATCATGAGCCACCCAAACGGTGCCAGGCAGAAGGCCGCGCTCAGCCCCATGCCGATCAGTGTGATGAGCAGCGTCCCCAGTCCTGCAGTCCACAGCGGTGCGATCCCACGGGCATTGAGCGCTTGCAGCAACCGCTCCCCAACCACCGCGCCGACCCCGATCCAGCCGAACAGCCCGGCTGCGCCCAGGGCGAGCGCCGCCAACGCCGCGAACGGTGACAGGCAGATGGTGATCGCCAGGGCGATGATGAGCGTCGTGGCGGCTACTGTCGTCAGCAACCCCACCCCGAAACTGGGCCACGGGGCCTCGACTACGGCCCGCCCGACCTGCGTCGTCTGGTGGGGCCAGATCAGCGCCACCAGCCCTGCTACTGCGGCGATCACCAATATCCCAACCACATCGCGCATAACCCTGAGTGTCCAGGCCAGCACCTGTCCCGGGCCGGAGACCCAGGATGTGGGTGGGGATGGTACCGGGATTGGAGTCCAGGGAAGGGTGCTCCAGCGCTCGAGGCGGAGGCCTTGCATGGGTATGCCCTCGATGATGCTCCCATCCACGCGGGCTTCCTCTTCCTGCTCGACTTCACAATTCCAACTGCATACGACGTCCCCTTGCACCCGTGCGCTTTTGCCCAGGTAGATGTCCCCGCTAGAGATGATCAGGTCTCCCTCGACGGTGCCCTCCACATCGGCGCTCCCGTTCCAGATGACGACGGAGCCTTCGACGCGGCTGCCAATCTCCAGGCTCACGTCGCCGTTGAAGACGACCAGGTCGCCATCCAAGCGCTCGCCCTCGCCCAGTGTGTAGTCCTCGTTCCAGATGACGACGCCGTTGTCGTCACCAGGCGGGTCGCCATCTGCCAGTGCTGGCGTGACCGGGAGCAGCAGCCCTGCAGCCAGCAGCAGGATGAGCCAGATGAAACAACGTTGCTTGTGCATTGTCTTGCCTCCGGAGTTGGTTAGTTGGTTAGTTGGTTGGCTGGTTAGTTGGACACTTCGATCAGGCGCAAGTTGCCTATGCCCGTTGTGACCTGGATGTGCAACTCTTTCTCCGCCTCACCGAAAGCATCATTGACGTAGGCGTCGCCTTTGCGTTGCAGGCCGGTCACGTCTACGCTCGTCAGTCCGCCTTCCGTCTCAACCCGCACGCCTACGTCATCGGGCAAGCGCAAGGTGATCGCGCCTATGCCAGCCGTGATCTGCACGTCGGCCGAGTTGGGCCAATCGCCTGTGAAGTCGAGCGTGATGTTCCCTACGCCGCCCTGCACCTTCATCCGCTCTGGACCGGCGTGGCCGATTCCGATCACCTCCAGTTTTGAGGCTCCGACATCCAGCGTGAGGTGGCTCATTTCGGCCTCGTTCGGTTCGTAGAAGCGCACCTCAAAATCTCCCGCGCCCAGTTTCATGTCAAGCGCCGATAGTTGTAGCCCGGTGAAGTCAAACTCTCCCGCGCCAGCACCGACCTTGAGATTCATCTCGAGTGGTATCTCGGGCGAGAATTCCAGTTTCCACTCATTGCGGGTATTTCCGGTGGGGATGCCCCAGTTTTCCTCGATGCCTCCTTGCTTGACGGTCAGCAGGCCGTCCTCGTAGGTTGCCTCTGGTTCCCAGCGCTCGACGTTGTAGCGGAAATGACCGGAGAAGAGATCATCGGAGGTCCCTGCCTCGATCTCCAGTTC
>JAUWNP010000316.1 GCA_030612585.1 Anaerolineae bacterium | reverse complement strand
GCCGGTCGCCATCTCGCAAGGCGTGAAGCAAAGTGTCCTGGGCCGAACGAAAATCGAAAGCGCATCGCTGCGCCGCGTAGGCCACCAGCCCCACCAGCCCACGCTCAATCCCCAGCCGCTCCAGCCGTGGCAGGGCATTAGCGAAGTCCAGCCGCTGCAAGTGCTCCACCGCTGCCGCCTCACGGAAGGCGTCCATAACCTGCTGACCGGCCCGCAACTCCTGGGGTTCGCCTCCCTGCGGGAGATACCCCACCCGCAGCCGGTCGCCGAAGTGTCGCACACCCTGGAACAGCAGCGCCGTGTTGCAGGCCGGGATGCCACCGGTGATAACTACATAGCAGACGTCCACTTCGTTATACAACAGGTCGGTGAGCAGTTCGTCGTACTTCTCGAAGGCCTCGTCGTACAGCGCGGGATTGATGTCCCGCACCGGCCGCCAGTCGGCTATCTTCAATGCGTCGCCCAGCAGCGTCGGCAACCGCCGGGCGCCCAACTCGGCAAAGTGTAACGTGTCGTTGGCCCGATAGGCAGAGCCCTCCTGGTCCGTTCCATACAGCACCAGGCGGTCAATGCCGCCCGGGTGCTGCGCCACGATGTAACACAGGCAGGGCTCAATGATGGGGAAGGTGAGACGAGCAGCAACAGTTGGATACTCATCAAGCAACCGTCGCCCCTCCTTCCGCGCCGGGCGTGGCGGCCCGGCCTCTCCCTCCAGTATGAGGTCCCGGTTGCCCACGTTGCAGAGAACCAGGATGGTCATACGATCTTCTCCAGGTTCACCTTCATCCACCCCAATGGCACGGCGGGGTGTTCGCCCACGCGCACCAGGTGGCGGCTTTTGGGGAAAGAATCGCCCGGCTTGCGGCCACGCCCCATCGTCAAACGATAGTCTTTCACTATGCGCTCGAATGCCTGCACATCCTCCTGCAACAGGCTACCGAAGGTCTTGCTAAGCCAGCCCCCTCCCCAGCCCACCTGAAGCAGGAACTCATTCTCTCCCAACCCCTCCCAGGTCTGTGCCAGGCGGCTGTAGAAGCCCAGAGCAACCTGTCCATCAGCCCGGCGTTGGAAGAACTCGATCTCGCTGGCGATCCGCCGCCCCGCCACCACGCGCCCCCAGCGGGGCAGGTTCAACAACCAATTCTTCCGCTCGCCGAACTTCAACTCCTGTTCCGCCTGCTCACTGAACAGGTACCCCTCAATCTTGATCGGCACCTGGAAGGTGGTACCCCGGCGCAACGTCTCCACGTCTATATCCAGTCCGCGCTGCCGGCCGTACTGCGTTCGTCGTCCCGCTGTGGGATAGATGTTCACCCGGGCCAGACTGAGATGGTCCGGGCCCACCGGCCCGCTGTCGCTCACCTGTAGGGCGCGCAACAGATCATAGTTGGGATTGCGCCCGAAGAGTTCCCGCTCCACAGGCTGCGCGGCCCAACTGCGGCTGCGCCCTAGCCGGTCAAAACGCGGCTTGCGCACCGTCGCCCCGCCCACAGCCAGCACCGTGCGCAGCGCCCCCTTCAGGCTGGAGCCAGGCAGATACGGCTGCCCGTACACGTCCTTGATCTGCTCGCTGATCTGGTTCATGGCCGGCTTGCCCCGCAGCCGGTAGCGGAAGAGCGACGAGTCGACAGTAAAGTCCTCTTTGGTCAGGTAACCACCGTCCACCAGATCGTTCAGCGTCATGCCAGCGATGGCCCTGGCGATGGCCGCGTCGTCGCGGCCTTCTTCCCCCGCCCGGTCAAACACCGCCTCCAGCAATGCCTCCTGATGCGCCACGTACACGTAGCCGTCGCGCTGCATCCAGTCCACCCTCTCCAGCAGGTCGGTGCCCGTGCCGATGTGCAGGGGAGATAGCAACTCGATGTGCGCCATCCATTTCACGTCCTTCATGCCGCCACCTCCTCTTCAACCTCCCGCGAAGCGGGGATGCCCACCGGCACCGGGAAGGCAATGCCGTAGCGCGACACCTTGTGGCCCGTGCCCCCCTTGTCCGGGTCCATAACTGCTGGCGTCACGTCAGCCAGATCGCCGTAACTCTCCCGCGCACCATCCGCCGGGTGGTGCAGCACCGAACCCTCACCCAGCATACGCACCAGCGGCCGGCGGAGTGACATCCCCTCCGGCGAAGCCACCCAGCCACGACGGATGAGCAGTGTGTACGAGCAGTCTTCGCCCAACACACCCCCCTCGCCCACCTCGTCGGGATGGGGATGATAGGGGGCCAGCGTCAGCCAGCGCTCACCCAGTCCCTCGACATCGAACCCGGCAAAGTCGGCCGGACCCTCCAGGTCGAACTGGCCGTAACCCGCGCTGCGCTCACCCCCGATGCCGCTGTCTCCCAACACGGTGAACAGATTCACCAGCCACTTCAACTGCGCCTCATCCGGCCCCCCGCCTGGCCAGTCCACCAGCACCCACAGCCCCGCGCGCAGTTCGCCATCCTCCAACTTGACATGCCGATAGCGCACCCGTCCCGCCTGGTAGACGGACGACCTGTTGGTCACCCGATCCACCGTCACCCGGGGCACCGCTTCAACCTTCCAGAACCGAATCCTGCCCGTCTCCTCGTCACGGAAGGCCTTCAGCATCTCCCGTTCCGCAGGCGTCACCCACAGGTCCCCTCCGTGCAGGAAGTTGCCATCCTCCAGGTAGTCGTCGAGAGCCTGGCCGTTTAGCCAGGCGGTGAAAATACCCTGGGAGACAAACTGCACCCCTTTCAGTGTCTTGCCGTGCTCTTGCCCCGCCACCAGCCCCAGGCTGCCCTGCACCAGCGGCTTGGGAAAAAAGAGCACATCCCCGGCGCAGGGAAAGGCCGAAGTGAGACGGAAAGGTGGCAACCCCGTCGGGTGGCCCTGCATAGGGAACTGCTCAAGAAACCTGTCGAGCGCGGCCCGGCCATCTGGCTCCAGTTCCCGCAAGGTCAGGCACAGGGCCGAGAAAAGCGTATCGGCGTGGCAGAAGACCTGCGTCCCCTCCACGCCCACACTCCGCTGGCCGAAGTGGAAGGCAGTGCGCGGTATGAGCCTGAAAATCTTCATCGCTGCCAATGTCAGCCTCCTCTCTTGCTAGCCTGGTTTCCGGTGC
>JAUWNP010000006.1 GCA_030612585.1 Anaerolineae bacterium | reverse complement strand
GCCTGCGCGCCCTTGGCCGTCAGCACCCACACGTTGCCTTGTGCATCAGTGGCGCAACTGCCGCTCAGCGGGCAATGATGGCACTGGCTCGTATCGCAGGCTCCGCCCACCGGCGCGATGTACCCCATCCGCGCCAGGTCTTGCAGCATCTGCTCCAGCAAACCTCTGCTCACGCTCAATTGGTCGGCCAGGGTGACGTACGAGTGTACGCCACCCTCTGCAACCAGTGACAACAGCCGCATCAACATTTGACACCTCACAGTATTCAGACCTCGGAGGTTTTTGAAACCTCCGAGGTCTTGGCCGCCTCACATCACCAATCGGGCGACCTGGTAGACCAGGATACCCATGGCAAAGGCGATGACGAACAAGTAGGCCAGGATAGCGAGCGCCCACTTCCACGACCGGGATTCTTCGACGATCACCCCTAACGTGCCTAGACAGGGGATGAACAACGTTTGTGTGGTCAGGTAGCCCAGCGCCGCCGCGGGAGTCATGGCCGTCTGCAACGCTGTCATCAGCCCGGCCTCGGTATCTGCAGCGCCGAGCAACACCGCTATAGACGCGAGGGCGGCTTCTTTGGAGACGAACGAGGTGAACAACGCCACGAGCATTCTCCAATCCAGGCCCATCAGGTTCCCCAGCGGAGTCAGGGCGTGTCCTATCGTTGCCAGTATGCTCGTCTCGACGTCACCGTTGGGAAAGTACGAGAGCGCCCAGATCCCCACCGCCACAGCCAGTATCACCGTGCCCGCCTTTGTCAGGAACTGCCTGGCCCTCTGCCAAACGAACGTACCGATCGTGCGCAAGTTCGGGCGGTGATAGAGCGGCAACTCCATGATGAACCCAATTCGCTCGCCAGGCAATACCACCCGGTCCAGCAGGATGCCGGAGAGAGCCATTACCGCCAGCGCGCCCAGTAGCATGCCCAACACGACCAGCGTCGCAATGCCAGGGCTGAAGAAGATAGGCGCGTAAAACATAAGCGTCATCGTCATCGCCATACACGGCACGAACGGCATCAGCAAGACCGCCTTCAAGCGCGCCCGCTCCGTTTCGATCACCCGCGTGCCCATGACCGCCGGCACGTTGCAGATGAGGCCCATCAGCAACGGCAAGAACGATTTGCCGTGCAGGCCGATCCTGCGCATGGCGCGGTCCATCACGTAGGCCACTCGCGCCATATAGCCAATGTCTTCCAGCAACCCGAACAGGGCGAAGCAGACGATCAAGAACGCGAGGAACGCCAGTACTGCCCCCACACCGAAGATAACCCCTTCCACCACCAGACTGGATATCCAGGCCGGGGCATTCGCCAGCAGTGGTGCGACAATTGAACCTAGCGACGAGATGCCGTTCATAATCCCCATCGAGATTGGCATCCCGATGGCCATTGCCGCTACGATCGCAGTGATCAAGATGCCCAACATGGTGAACACGCCCCAGACCGGGTGCGTGGCGATGCGGTCGAACCGGCGCGTGCGGGTGATGGCGCCCGCTTTGGGGCGCTCGACCGCGGCGCGGGTCGCGCGCTCGATCCACTCGTAGCGTCCGCCGGCCACGGCCAGTTGGGCGTCGTCGTGCTCCCGCAGGAGGTCCTCCACCTTTGCCCAGCGCGCCGGGCCCAGGTTCTCTTTCATCATATCGGTTACGACCCTGTCCCCCTCCAGCAGTTTGAGGGCCACCCAGCCCTCAGGGTAGGGGGCCGGGACGCTGCCCGCGATCTGGGCCTGCACGTCGTCCAGCAGGGCGCGGTGATCCTCCTGTATCTCCGGCTTGCTGGGCGCATACCCCACCCCGTCGTGAACGAGGTCGTCAACGACCGCCAACAACTCTTTCACACCCTGGTTCTTCGCCGCCACCATCGGCACCACCCTGATCCCCGTCGCCTGCGCCAGCGCGATGGGGTCAACGGGGCGACCCTCCTGCTCGGCCACGTCCATCATGTTTAAGGCGATGATGACCGGCACCGAGAGCGGGAGTAGTTCGGTCACCAGGTACAGGTTGCGCTCCAGCATCGCCGCGTCCGTCACCACGGCCACCACGTCGGGCTGCTCCTCGATGATGAAATTGCGGGCGATTAACTCCTCCGGCGAGTTGGCCGTCAGGCTGTAGGTGCCGGGCAGGTCTACCAGGCGATAGGTGCTGCCGTCGTAGGTGACGGAACCGGTCTTTTGCTCCACCGTCTTGCCCGGCCAGTTGCCCACGTGCTGCTTGAGACCGGTGAGCACGTTGAACACCGTGGACTTGCCCGTGTTGGGCTGCCCCGCCAGAGCGACGGTGATCGTCTTTTGCTGTTCCATTTGACATACCTCCCGAATCTACGAATTTACGAATCTACGAGTTTACGAACCCCTATCTTTTTCGCCTCACCGCGTCCCAGCGCCACGTGCGTATCGCGCACGACGACGATGAGGGGGCCACGGCGAAAGTTTTGTAGCATCGTGATCTCTGTGCCAGGGGTAAAGCCCAGCGCGGCCACCCGGCTGACAAAGCCCCGGCCGCCGTTCAGGTCTTGCACCACCCCTACTGCTCCAGTTTCGAGTGAACTTAAAGGTGCCATTTTTTTCCTCCCTTTCTAACTCGATGATTCAAGCCTGTGCGTGATTCACGTCATTCAGTCGTGCGTAGTACAATCAATTATTTACCTGCTTCACCTCCTTATTCAAACCTGTCCACGTTCGGCAAGGTCTCCGACCTGCCGGGAAAGGCTTGGTCAGAGACACAGGGCTGTTCAATTCTAGGCAGATCAGACTTCGGAAGTCTCAAAAGTGCTCTACTAGCCCGCCCGGCTTCATCACGCGGCGTACCTCTCGCAGATTCGCCACCGGGTCGGGCCAAAAGTAGAACGTCTCGACCCCGATCACCTTGTCAAAGGATTCGTCGTTGTAGGGTAGAGCCGCGACGCTGCCGTGCCTGATCTCCACGCGCCCGGCCCGCGCGGCGGCCGCGTTGCGCTTGAGCGCCTGCTGCACCATGTCCTCCGAGTGGTCGAGTCCGGCCACAAACCCTTCGACGGCGATCCCGGCGATCAACTTGATCGCCATGCCGCCGCCACACCCGACGTCTAACGCATGGTCAGGCGGTTGGATGTTCACAAACCCCATGGCCCAGTTGGTCAGGGACCTGTGTCCCCGGGCTGCCGGGTGACCGTAAAGCATCTTGCCCAGCCACCCGCTTGGTTTGCGGGCTTGCCTCCCGATTATTTCGTATATTCTATCTGCTAATCCCATCTTTTTCGGCATGGTTCATTTTAGACCTGTTTGGAGCCAAAAAGTCCTTGACACTTTCCACAGTCCTTGATGACTTTGCTCGCTGGAAATCGGCCACCAGAACGGTGTTTCAGGGCCAAATCAAGCGATTTCTGCTGATCGTTGGCCCAAAACGTGCCTGTCGTTCGGCTGAATTTGTCAAGGAGTTTTTTCCGCCCGAATGAACCATGCCTCTTTTTCTCTCTCCCTGTCGGCATCCCAGGGCATCCGTTTGAACCACGCTACCGCGTGCTCGTCGCGAAATATGAGCCGCATCTGCGCAACTGGCACTTACGCCGGAGCCACCGAAACAAGTCTCGGCTTCCAGTCCGAGCGGTTGAGATGTTCCAAGTCCTGTCGAGTAGTCACCGCCGACGCATCTCACACGCTAAAACAATCTTGGAAAGAACATGCCAACTTTGCGTTGATATGCGATATACTCCTCTCCAAACTGCCCGATTAGCATTTCCTCTTCGGTTCTTGCCGTCGGATAAATGCCAATCACGATGCACAGGGCGGGAATCAACGGCCAACAAGTCAGCAGAGTCAGGCTTAGCCCGACCAGGATCAAGACGTAGGATACATAGTACGGATGCCTCACGATTCCCAACGGCCCGGTTTGAATCAACTTGTGCCCCTCGTATACGCCTGCGATTGAAGGGCGCAAGTACTTGCCGGCAAAAAAGAGCGCCCAATTCAACAGCGCTGCCCCGGTGTAAAAAACCAGGAATCCAATGACCTGTACGGCGAGTGCGGAAGGAGATGAAAAGGTCAGGAATCCAAAAACAGTGTAGTACTTGTTCAGAAACAGAAAGACCATACCTCCGATCCAAAACGGCCAGATGCAGAAATAGCCTAATCCCACCAAAGATAAAAAGAACTTGTTGTATGGTGTCTTCTGCTTTGCCGTTCCACTCCTGCTACTGTCCTTGAACTCGGCCCAGTAGCGCACACTGACAACTGCTATCGCTGCCAGGGGGATAGCCAACAGAATCGCAGCGATCGTTTGAGGAATCTTTTTCGTCTCCTGGGTAATTACTTGGCTGCTCCCGCCGGACCTGGCGGCCCGGCTGCCGGTGGCCTCGTAGGTCGGCGCCGAGACCGCCAACCCCTCCGGGATGGTGTGCACGGCCACGGCAAAGGCGATGGCCATATCGCATTTCAAAACCTAGATTTTTTGAGATACCAGGCTGTGGTACTTTCCGACGCCACACCCTACTTCCAACACCCTTCTCACATTACTTGGATCAATTTCACCGAATAATCGTTCCGCGATCTTTATATTCTTCTCGGCCTGTCTCTTGCTATTTACAAACTTTTTTTCTAACTTACACATCCTCATTTTGGCAGACTCATTTCTTCATCTTATGACATTCGGGCGGGGCCAAGTCACGACCCCGCCCGAAAAGTGTTTTCCCGGTACTCTCAGAACCCCATCAGCCGCCCAACCTGGAAGATGAGCGTCGAAACCACCCAGCCCAGGGCCGTCAGATAGACGGCGTTGAACAGCGTCCACTTGTCGCCGTACTCCTGGCGCTGGGCAGCGATAGCCACCATGCAGGGGACGTAGAGCAGGACGAAGACGTTGAAGGCCACTGCCTGCAGGGGCGTAAAGCTCTCCTGCAGGGCCTGGACCAGCGCCGTATCTTCCTCCTCTTCTTCCCCCTCACCCATCAGGTCCACGCCGGGGATGAGGCTGATGGTCGCCTTGACCGTGTCCACGGTGGCCTCAACGAAGCCAACCACGATCTCGCCCAGGTCCTGGAAGAAGGTCGTTGGTTCCTCTGCCTCCTCTTCCTCGGCCTCGCCGACGTAGATCTGGCTCATGGTGCCGACCACCACCTCCTTGGCCACGAAGCCCGTCACCAGCGCTCCCGCTGCCTGCCAGTCGCCGAAGCCGGCCGGGGCCAGCAGCGGGGCGATGACCGCGCTACCCTTCCCGAACAGGCTGTCCCTCGGGTTCTCCACCCCCCAGGGGATGTTCATCAGGAACCAGAGGATGACGGAGACGGCCATGATGATGGTCGCCGCCTTGCGCACAAAGACCGAAGTGCGTTCCCACATGTGGATCAGGATGCCCTTCAGCGTGGGCAACCGGTAGGGCGGGAGTTCCATCACGAAGGGCGACGGCGGCTTGTCCTTGAACAGCGTGCGCTTGAGGACCATGCCGCTCACGATAGCCAGGACGATGCCCAGCAGGTACAGGCCGAAGATGAACTGCCCGGCGTTGTCGGGGAAGAAGGCGGCGGCAAAGATGGCGTAGACCGGCAGCCGCGCCCCGCAACTCATCATCGGCACCAGGAAGCCGGTCAGTTTCCGGTCGTCCTCGTTCTCCAGCGTCCGCGTGGCGTAGACGGCCGGCACCGTGCAGCCAAAGCCGATGAGCATGGGCATGAAGGACTTGCCGTGGAGCCCCAGTGCGTGCATCAAGCGGTCCATCACAAAGGCGGCGCGGGCCATGTAACCCGAGTCCTCCAGCAGCGCCAGAAAGAAGTACAGGAATAACATCACCGGCACAAAGACCATCACCCCGCCCACGCCGGCGATGACACCGTCCACCGTCAGCGACTCGAACCACGTGCCGCCTAGCCCGACGAGATTGAGGATGGCCACTACCCAGCGGGTGATGGGGCCGCCGATGACGCCGTCCACCCAGTCCAGGTAAGCGCCGGAGACCTCGGCCGTCATCTTGAAAACGAACCACATAGCGACCAGGAAGATGGGGATGCCCAGCACCCGGTTAGTGACAATTTTGTCAATCTTGTCCGAAAGTGTCAGCCGCTCCTCGACCGGGCGGCGCACTGCCTCTTTGACCAGGCCGCTGATGAAGCCATACCTCCGGTCGGCAATGATCGTCTCAGCGTCGTCGCCGTAGACGTTTCGCAGGTGGGCCATGCTTTTGCGGGCCTGGGCCAGGATTGTGCCTCCTCCTACCACTGAGGCCTCCATTTGAGAGACGATCTCGCTATCCTCCTCCAACAGTTTCAAGGCCAGCCAGCGAGAAGGGTAGCGAGCGGTGAGCGCCGGTACCTTCTCGATGGCCTCCTGCAGACGGGCGATTTCCTCTTCGACTTCACGTCCGTAGTCCACGAGGGAAACACCCCTGCTATAAGCCAACTCATGCGTTGCCATAATCCACCCTCCTTTGTTCATTGTTCATTGTTTCATTGTTCATTGCGCACCTGCCACCCGGATAGCCGCGCCCAGCAACTCGTCAATCCCTTTGCCCTTGCTGGCGGTTGTACGCACCACCGGCGTGCCGTTCAGCCCCCGCGATAGCATCTCCATGTCAATGCGCAACCCCCGCGAATCGGCGATGTCGCTCATATTGAGTGCGAGAACCAGCGGAGCACCCAACTCTAGAATCTGGATCGCCAGGTAGAGATTGCGCTCCAGGTTGGCGGCGTCCACCACGCCAATCACCACGTCGGGCTTCTCTTCGATGATGTAGTCACGGGCGATGACTTCCTCCAGCGAGTAGGCCGTCAGGCTGTAGGTGCCGGGCAGGTCCACGACCTGGATTTCGTAGTCATCGCGCTTGCAGGTGCCCTCCTTCTTCTCAACCGTCTTCCCCGGCCAGTTCCCCACGTGCTGGCGGGCGCCGGTGAGGGCGTTGAACACGGTGCTCTTACCGGAATTGGGATTTCCGGCCAGGGCGACAGTGAATTTCTTTGTCATTTGATCCTCCTATACGTTCTACGCATCACGTTTCACGGTTCACGAAATCAGTGGTTCCACTTGTATCTTGTGCGCCATACCACGGCCCAGCGCTAGCCGTGCGTCGTCCTTGAAGGCCACGATGAGCGGCCCCCAGGCGTCCGCCTGTACCACGCGCAAGGTCGTGCCCGGTGTCAGGCCCAGGTCCGCCAGCCGCTGGCGGACGGTACGTCCGCCGTTGATGGCGACCAGTTTGACATCCTCGTTAGGGGAAACCATAGTCAGTGGCATCATACACCCCTCCTACCGGGCCTCGACCTGTACGTTCTGCGCCTCGCTCTTGCGTAACGAGAGATTGTATCCCTTGATCCGGAACTCGACCGGATCGCCCAGAGGGGCTACGCGCACGACCTCGATGTCGGCCCCTCTCACCACGCCCATGTCGAGGATACGGCGGCGCACCGGCCCCTCGCCTCCTACCTTGATGATGGTTGCCCGTTCACCGGGTTCGAGTTGATTCAGTGTCTTGACGCTCATAAGATTGTCTCCTCTCTGCTAGTCTTGTTGGACGTAACCGTGCCCCTGGCGGGGCGTCTGTAGTTAATTGTGTATCCTTTGATTCTCTGCTCCACCACCTCCTTTTCAATATTGCGACGCATTAGCAATAACGAGGCCGCAAATTAAAGCCCCTGCGAAAACGAGCCTCTACTCGCAGATGGCTTTACCCGCTTACCTTCTGCTGGCACTCAGCACAGTAGCCTAGCAAATCCAGGTGAGCACCTGTGATCTCGAAATCGTACTTCTCGCCCAAATCACGCCTCAACTCTTCGCTGAAAGGGCACTTGAACTCAATGACCTTGCCGCAGCCCTGGCAGATGATGTGATGATGCCCTTCCCCCTTGATTTCGTAGCGACGGTGCTCCCCGCCCAGGCGGAGTTCCTCGATCACTCCCATCTCTTTGAGCACGTCAATGGTGCGATAAACAGTAGAGAGGCTCAGGCAGGAGACTTTTTGCTTGGCCAAGCGATGAACTTCGTTGGCGCTGAGATGGTCGCCGCTCTCGCGGATTGTCTCCAGGATGAGCATCCGCTGCGGGGTGACGCGCCTCCCAGCCTGGCGTAAAACTTCTCTGATAGGAGTTGCAAAAGACACGCACATTTCCCAACTATTTACCTTCCCTTGCCGACACCTCGACGAAAACGTTACGCGCCTCGCTCTTGCGCAGGCTGAGGCTGTACCCCTTGACCTCAAACTCGACGGGGTCGCCCAGGGGCGCTACACGTACCACTTTGACCTCGGCGCCGGTCACCAGCCCCATGTCCATCATGCGGCGGCGAATCGGCCCCTGGCCACCTACGCGCACGATAATGCCGTGCTGCCCGACTTTCAACTCGTGCAAGGCTGCCCGCGTGGGTTGGTGTTGTGTGCCAGCATCCATCTGTTCCTCCTCGTCGGAATCAGAGTGTATTGGTGCAACTGCCACTGCTTTGGATGGCGTTCTTTTCATCTCCACCTGCACTGCCTCTGCCAGAGCACGCGCCAGCGAAATGTGCATTTCCCCCACCTGCACCAGCAGGTTGTCCCCCGCCGTCGCCACCACCGCCAGCGTCACCCCCGGGCGTACTCCCTGTTCGTTCAGGAAGGCTCGCACGGGCTCACTCACATCGCAGCGGATCACGTGGCCGCGCTGCCCGGCCGAGAGTGCCGCCAGCGAGAGCAAAGGGCGCGCCGGGAGGCTTCCATCGTCTCTGGGAATGGGCTCTCCCTCCGGGTTGGCCGAGGGAAATCCCAGGAAAGCGTCGAGCCGGTCGCCCAACAGTTTGGGTGTGGAATGTTCCAACTGGCAAGCAACTTCATGGGCCTGGTCGTAATCAAAGCCTAGTTTCTCCACCAGGAAGACTTCCCACAGCCGGTGGCGGCGCAGGACGTAGTAGGCCCGCTGCTCTCCCTCTGGCGTGAGCAAGGCTCCCTTATATGGCCGGTAGACCACCAATTCTTGATCTTGCAACTTGCGGCACATCTCGTTGACCGAGACAGGGGAGATTGAGAGTGCCTGAGCCAGTTGTGAGAGGGGCACGGGTTGGCCATTCACCCGCAGCCGGGCGATGGTGACCAGGTACATCTGCATGCTTTCGCTAAGCGGACTGAGAGTCGCCTCGGCCATTGTTTATGTACACCAGAAAATAATCACGCCAAATTATTAGGTCAGCCTTATTATAGACCAATACCCTCCGATTGTCAAGGGGCTTCTTTTTGAGCAAGCGTTCAGGGAGGTGAGAAAATGCCAGCAAAAGACCTCCGAGGTTTACCAAATAGCGCTCTCCTGGAAGCTTGTAACGGCATATTGCTCACTTTCTAGGCCAAATATGCGGTCAAAACCTCGGAGGTCTGAACGCTTACCTTTTTGAAAATGCGAAGTATTTGCAATAACAACGATCAAAAAAAGAGAGAGGCTTCGCATTCTGCGTCACCTCTCGCCCTTTTCCTGTTTTTGCTACCCTTTCTCCGTCAGCGTCCACACCCGTCCACCCTCTCCGGTCGTACACAGCCCCGCCAACGAGCACCCGGCACACCCTGCGCCACATTCCCCCCCTACGCGTTTCAGATACCCCATCCGGTCCAGGTCCTCCAGCATCGCCTCGACCAATGCGGGCGTTGTCTCCAACTCGTGGGCCAGGTCGGCCACCCGGTGGGTGCCTCCCGCCCGCAGTAATTCCAACAATTGGGATAACATCGACATCTACTCCTCGCCCCTCTGCTCCTCTGCTCCCTTGCTCCCCTGCTTCCCTGCCTCCTCCCGCCGCACAATCCAGCAGGCCAGCAGGCTGGCGATCAGGCTGGTGATGGGCGCGGCCATGACCAGTCCCATACTCCCCACCAGCGTGCGCACGATCTCCTCAGCGATGGGCTCGCGGTTGACCCGTCGCCACAGCGGTTCCTGGTAGAGGGTGAAGGCCAACAGCAAGGGCAGCGAAGCCCCTGTGTAGGCCAGGACAAGCGTGTTGACCATCGCCGCGATGTGGTCCCGTCCGACGTTGAAGGCGCGGCGGAAGAGGTCTACCCATTCCAGGTCGGGGTTGGCGTCGAGCAGTTCGAAGACCACCGATACCTGGGCCACACAGACGTCGTCCAACGCCCCCATTGCCCCGATGATGATCCCGCCCAGTACTAGTCCTTGCAGGTTGATGCCCGGCCCCAGTTCTAGCACCAGGTAGCCCCCCTCCTCGCTCAGTCCGGTCAGGCGGGCCCACCCCACGAACAGCCAGGCCAGCACGCCGGTCAGCACGAGGCTCAGCACCATCCCGGCCACCGCTGCGTGCGCCCTGGGGTTCCAACCATAGATCAGGTAGTTGGAGACGGCCAGCAACACGATGGAGCCAGCGATGCTCACGACCACGGGGTCTTGGCCGGCTATGATCTGAGGGACGATGAAGGTAAAGATCACCACCATGCTGAACAGCGTGCCCACCAGCGACCGCAGTCCCTTGCCCCGTCCCACCAGCACTACCAGTCCCACAAACAGTGTCACGATCCAGAACAGTGGCCCGGTACGCTCGAAATCTGAGATGTAGAAGCGGTCGCCATCTGACCCCACTGCCCGCTCCAGGTAAACCCGGTCGCCGACGTGGAACAGCCGATCCTGACTGATGATGTTGACAGTCCCCTCCTCGACTTCCATTTCCTGCCCAGCCAACGAGCCGCCCTCGACGCGCAGCAACAACCGCTGGTAGGGCAGCGTACCGCCCCCGTCCATTTCGATGGTGCCCTCCTCCAGCACCTCGACCACACGCGCGGCCATCGTCTCCGTCTCGCCTGGCGCGAGGGGTTGCTCAGTTGGGGAGGGTTGTTGTCCCAGCCGTGGCAATACGACGACGATTGCCACCGCCAGCACGACCAGCACGACCAGGCCGGCGACAAAAAAACGTTCCAGTTTTGACATTACAACCCCACCAGATGTGCCAGCCAGAAGACCCCGGCTCCCACCGCCCATGATACTAGTAACAGGAATCCCACGTTGAAGAGCGTCCAGCGCCACGAACCGGTCTCCTGCCGGACGACGGCGACCGTCGCCACGCAGGGGATGAAGAGCATCTGCACCACCAGAAAGGCCAGCGCCGTGGCGGCGGGGAAGGTAGCCGCCAACGTCCCCGCCAGCCCGGCCTCCTCGCCCGCGCCGCCTGCGGTGAGCCCCGTCGAACCGAACAGCACACCTAGCGTGGCGATAGAGTTCTCCTTGGCGATGAAACCGGTCAAGAGCGCCACCATCAGCCGCCAGTCGAAGCCCATCATCCGGCCCGCTGGCTCCAACAGATGGCCGATCCGGGCCAGAAAACTGGTCTCGATCTCCCCGCCTGGCAGCACCGACAGGGTCCACACCACCACTGAGACCACGAGGATCAGCGTGCCTGCTTTCTTGAGGAAAGCCAGACTGCGCTGCCAGACCAACAGGCCGATGGTGCGCCCATTTGGGACGTGGTAGAGAGGCAGTTCCATGATGAACGCCACCCGCCGTCCCTGGAAGATAGTTTTGTTGATGAGCACACCGGAGAGGGCCAGCACCACGAGTGCCACGAGGATCAGTCCCCAGGAGACCAGCGTGGCGGCAGAGCCGAAGAAGGCCGGGGCCAGGAAGGCCACCACCGCCATCCGCGCTGTGCAGGGGATCAATGGGGCGAGCAAGATGGTCAACAGGCGCGCGCGGCGAGATTCAATCACCCGAGTGCCCAGCACTGCCGGCACATTGCAGCCGAAGCCCAGGAAGAGGGGCAGGAACGATTTGCCGTGCAATCCCATCAGGTGCATAAAGCTGTCCATCACGTAGGCCGCCCGTGCCATGTACCCCACGTCCTCCAGCATACCCATCACGGCGAAGAAGATGACCAGAATAGGCAGGAAGGTGACCACACCTCCCACGCCTCCGATGACCCCGTCCACAATCAGGTCGGAGAGCCAGGCGGGTCCCCCGGCCAGCCGGATACGTGCCAGTTCTGCCAGCCCGCCCATCACGTAGGTGTCGAGCAGTTCCTGCAGAGGTGCGGCGATGGTGTAAGTCAGCCAGAAGGTCAGGCCCAGGATGCCCGCCAGGAGCACCAGCCCCCAGAAGGGGTGGGTGGCCCAGCGGTCCAGCCGCTCGGTCAGGCCGATCTGGCCGACTTTGGGGCGGGTCACGGCAGCGCGGATCATTCGTCCGATCCACTCGTAGCGCCCGCTGGCCACAGCCATCAGCGCGTCGTCGTGCTGGCGGAGGATACCGTGCACCTGCTGCCATTGCTCCTCCTGTAGGCATTCCTGCATCGAACGTGTGATTTCTCGATCACCCTCCAACAGTTTCAGTGCCACCCAGTCCCGCGGGTAGGGCTCCGGCACGTGACCCTCGACCAGCGCCTCAATCTGGGCCAGCACCTCCCGGTGGTCGGCGCGGATATCGGGACGTTTGGGCGTGTAGACATAGCCGTCACACGCTACTGTGTCGATCGCCTCCACGAGTTCGTGCACGCCGACGTTCCTGGAGGCGACCATAGGCACCACCTTGACGCCCAGCGCTGCCTCCAGCACCTCCGGCTCAATGTGGAAGCCTTCCTGCTGGGCCACATCCATCATATTCAGCGCCACGATGACCGGCGCGGGCAGCGGCAGCAATTCCGCCACCAGGTACAGGCTGCGCTCCAGGATCGCCGCGTCCACCACCACGACCACCACGTCAGGTCGCTCCTTGATGATGAAATCGCGGGCGATGACCTCCTCGGCCGAATTGGCAGTCAAACTGTAGGTGCCAGGCAGGTCCACTAGCCGGTAAGTGTGGCCGTTATACGTGAAAGTGCCCTCCTTCCGCTCGACCGTCTTGCCGGGCCAGTTGCCCACGTGCTGGTTGAGGCCGGTCAGGAGGTTGAAGAGCGTAGACTTGCCCACGTTGGGTTGCCCTGCCAGGGCAATGGTGACAGTGTTCCCTTTCGTCATGTGTGCATCACGCTCACTTTGCTGGCCTCGCCGCGCCCCAGAGCCACGCGTGTGTCGCGCAAAAGCACGATGAGCGGGCCGTGCCCGAAGTTCTGCAGCATCGTCACCTCTACCCCCGGCGTGAAGCCCAGGGCTGCCATGCGACCCAGTACCCCGCGTCCGCCAAGCAACTCGGTCACCACTCCCCGCTCACCGGGGTGCAGGACGCTCAGGGCCACCACTCTGTTCTTTGATCCGGGCTTTGATCCGGATGCTTGGGCTGCCCCGTGCATCTCCGGCTCATTTCTCATTGTTGCTTTGTCCTCCTGCTTTGGTTTGACATTGTGCGCAGCAGCCGCTTAGGTGTAGATGGGCGCCGGTCACGCGCACCCCCTCCCGCGCACTTAACTCCTGCTTGATCTGCGCTACCAGGGGGGTGTCGAACTCGATCACCCTGCCGCAGTCCAGGCAGGTGAAGTGATAGTGTGGGCTGTCTCGCACCGATTCGTAATGGCTGTGCTCCTCACCCAGACGGTGCTCTTCTACTAGTCCCATCTCCTTGAGAACGGCCAGCGTGCGGTAGACCGTCGCCAGGCTGACGTGGGTGTCGCGGGCCTTCGCCTGGAGATAAACAGTTTCGGCATCCAGGTGCCCGTCGCTTTCCTCTAGCACTCTCAGCACGAGCCTCCGTTGGCGGGTCAGCCGCCGGCCGGCCGCCCGAAAGGCGTCGCGCAAGTGGTCATTTGACTCGCTCATTTCCCTATCCTTGTTTCTATTGCAAATGCTTTGCACTAACAATACTAGCAATTATAGGCCCTGCGTTCCGTTTTGGCAAGCGACACCTGACATTTCCTCTGAGTGCTACCCGTCACTTCGTCGGAGAGTGTTCGCAAAGCCAAAGATGCCTGTGTTCTCTCATTTTGGCCCCGCACCGCGATTTGCCTTCACTCTCTCACCCTGGTATAATTCCCGCGTTTGAGCGAGGAGTGTGGCGTATGACAGAATGGGGGACAAAAGCGATACGAGGTCTGAGCGTCGGCATTGGCCTGATGGTCGCTATCATTTTAGTAGACGTTGGCCTGATCCATCTGGCTATCACCCGACCGCTCAGCATCGGGACATTCATTATTGGGCTGGCCGTGCTGGTCAGCCCGGGCCTTCTGGGGTTGATCGGTTACTGGCTGTACGGGTTGGCCCGCTCGGGATATTCTCTCGACCGTAATGCACTGATTATCCACTGGGGGCCGACAGAGCAGACCATCCCCACCGGCCAGATTGAGCGCGTGCTTATGGGCGACGAAGTCGAGGGGCACATCCAGTTCTATGGAGGGATGTGGCCAGGCCATTGTGTAGGCTACGGCGAGGTCTCCGGTGCAGGTCCGGCTCTCTTCTACGCCACCGTCCCGCCTCGGCGTCAAATCTACGTCGTCACCCCGGGTCTCACCTATGGCATTTCTCCTGCCGACCGCGATGGTTTCCTCGAAGCACTCCATAAACGATTGCAGATGGGTCCTACCCAGGTCGTAGAGCAATTTTCCAGACGGCCGGGCTTCCTGAACTGGCCCATCTGGCAGAATCGGGCGGGAATGACATTGCTGGCGGTTGGACTTCTGGCGGTTCTGGCCTTGATTGGTCTGCTGTGCTTTCAGTTCCCCGCGTTACCCCGGATGGTGCCATTGCACTTCGACGCGGCGGGCAACCCCGACCGGCTGGGCCTCCGGGGTCAGATATTCATCCTCCCGCTCATCGGCCTGTTGGCGCTACTGCTCAACGGTGCGCTGGGTTGGCTGGTGTACCGGCGCGAGCGGGTGGCGGCCTACCTGCTGTGGAGTGGGGCGGTCCTCGTCCAGGTGCTGGTGTGGACTGCGGCGATCGGGATTCTGGGGCAGTTGTAGGAATGTCCAACTCACTCAACCTGTTTGAACTCGTCGGCGGGCTTGCTTTCTCCCTCGTCATCGGCGTGATCGGCTATAGGGGTGGCGCGCTGAGTGGTAGCGGCGTCGTGGGCGCGCTCATCACCGGCACGCTCATATTTGGGCTGGGGGGCTGGGAGTGGGGTTTCCTGCTCGTTGCCTTCTTCGTCTCCTCCAGTGTGCTCTCCTTCTATCACGCCCGCGACAAGCAGGAATTGGCGGAGAAGTTCGACAAGGGGCACCGGCGCGACCTGGGCCAGGCGCTGGCCAACGGAGGGTTGGCGGCCCTGCTGGCGCTGCTCTCTAAACTCCTCCCCCTACCAGAGGGAGGCCGGGAGGGGGTATGGTTCGTCGCCTGTGCCGGCGCGATGGCGGCCGTCAACGCCGATACCTGGGCCACCGAACTGGGTGTGCTGAGCTCGCGCTCCCCGCGCCTGATCACCACCGGCCGGCGGGTCGAGGTGGGCGCTTCGGGGGGCATCACGTGGCTTGGAACGGTGGTGTCGCTGGGGGGCGCGCTCTTCATCGGCCTGCTGGGGACGCTGGTCCTGCGCCAGGGATGGGCCACTGCTGGCGCGTTGCTGCTGGCGGCGACGGTGGGCGGGCTGGCTGGGTCGCTCGGCGACAGCCTCCTGGGGGCGAGTATGCAGGCCATATACTGGTGCGGCGCCTGCGGGAAAGAGACCGAACGCAAGGTACACCGCTGTGGCACGGAGACGCGTCTCTTGCGGGGGTGGCGCTGGCTGGGGAATGACATGGTGAATTTTATCGCCTCTGCCGTGGGCGCGCTCGTTGCCACGGGCATTGGCTGGCTGCTACTCTGAACTCGCACCTATTCACCCTCCCGCAGGTTGGGACGCTGCCTTGGTGAGAATTGTCTCTCGGCCGGATATTCAAGCCCGCAAATGCTGTCGATCGTAACCTGCGAGAGGGTAGGCTGAGGGTAGGAGCCCAACCGCGTTGGGCGTTTTCCGGCCCCGACGGCCAATGCGATTGGCCTGCTACCGATAAAAAGGCTCCTGCGCGACTTTCCGAGAAATCTCTTCTTGTGAGCAGAGGTGGCCCGCTTGAAAATCAAGCAAGATCTGCGACATCTGCGTTCGTCTGCCTCCCATAAGAGACCCAGTCGCCTCGTCGTCATTGACGTGGATGGGCTGCGGCGCGACGTCTTCCGCGCGGCGCTGGAGGCGGGCGACATCCCGAACGTCGAGCGGATCGTCGGCGGGCGGGCGGGAGAGACAGCCTGTCACGTGGACGCGCTCAGCACCGCTCCCTCCATCACCTTCGCCGCCCAGGCCAGCATCTTTACCGGGCAGCATCCCGGCGTGCATGGCATCGCCGGCAACGAGAGTTTCGACCGGCTAGGTCGCATCTCCAGCGGTCGCCCCCGCCACTTCGGCTTCGACGTTGGCTACACGCTGGCTGTGGACGACGCCGTACGCGTCTTCACCGACGGCCTGGCCTCGCAGTTCCTCAGCGGTGAGACGCCCACTCTCTATGAGATGGCCTCCACCTGTGGCCTGACCTCCGCCGTCGTCTATCACATGTACGCCCGTGGCGCGGATGTTTGGTTGCCCCCCAACGTCGTCGAGATCGCTCGCTTCACCAAGGGAGGAGGAGTGCTGGGACTAGAGGCACCCGAGTACGACGGCGGGATGCTCGATCGTCTGATCAAACACCTGGATGCAGGAGGCCGCCCCGATGTGCTCACCGCCTACTTCATGGGACTCGACCATCACAGCCACGTCCACGGGCCTGCCAGCCAGCCAGCCTACCTGCGCGATGTGATTGACCCCCAGGTCGGCCGGCTGCTGGACGCGCTGGAGACGCACGGAATGTTGGGTGGCACGCTCTTTGCGCTGGTGAGCGACCACGGCCAGATCGAAGTCGTGCCCGACGACCGTCACTCCATCCGCCTGGGGTTTCCCTTCGACCGAGAACTGGGCCACGTTTTCGAAGCCCTTGGTCTTGATGTGCACGACATCCCCGGCGAGGACCCCGCCTGCGACGCAGTGATGGGCCTCAACGGCGGCCTGGCCCACGTCTATCTCCAACACCGGGCCGGTCGCTGGGCCGACCCTCCGCGCTACGAGGAGGACGTTCTGCCAGTGGCCGAATCCTTCCGCCAGATGAACGAGACCGGGAAATACGAGGAGTCGTTGCGGGGCAGCCTGGAACTGATGCTGGTGCGGGACGCGGAGCACGAGGGCTGGCGGGGGGAGTATCGCGTCTATCTGGGGAACGGGCGGACGCAGCCCCTCGCCGATTACCTGGCGGCTCACCCCGAACTGGACTACGCCGACGCGGCCAACCGCATCCGGCTTGCGGCCTCAGTGACGATGGGGGACCTGATCCTGGTGGCCAATGGGCGGGAGGGATACTACTTCGGCGCGCCGACGACGGGGGTGCACGGGGGGCTCTACCCGGAGGAGTCCGAGGTGGTGCTGACCTTTGCCTATCCCAGCGGTTCCCCCGACGAGATCGGCTGGTTGCGGGAGACGGTCATGGGTGTGGTGACCGACCGCTGCGCGAACGAGGGTGGCCGGGAGCCCAGCGTGGCCGACATGGTGCCAATCGCGCTGGCGCTGCTGGGGTTGAGCGGGTGATGAAACTCGGAGGGACACAATAGCTGGTAGACTGATGGCTGGCAAACTAAGGTCAGCCTACTTCACCAATCTACCAATCTACCAATTTACCAATCTACCATCTCACTCAATCGTCGCCAGGAACTGCTGCGCCATCGCCCCTACGTCGCTGTCGGTACGGATGCCCTCCCAGGGGTCGCCTGGTCGCACCAGGTTGACGACGACGATGTTGGCCCCATTGAAGATGGCACTGCGCGCCTCTTTAATGTCCACGCCCCCGGCGGCCGAGATCAGCACGTCGAACTTAGAGCGCACGCGGTTGACGTGCCGGTACTGGATCACCTTCCCGCGCGTGCCCTCCTCATCCCGACCACGGTGCAGCACCACCACGTCCGGCGGCCTCCTCAACTGCCTCACTGCCTTCAAGGGATCATCCACGCCGAGCATGTCAATCATCGAGACCATCCCCAGTTGGGTGCAGTGAGCGATAAAGAGATCGAGCGCCTCGGTGGGCGAACTGCCGAGGACGGTCGCTGCTGTCGCGCCGGCCGCCCGCACCATATCCACCTCGCCCAGCGCCCCGTCCACCGTTTTCAGGTCGGCGACGATGTGGCCGCGCCAAAGGGCGCGAATCACCCGGATACCGGCCACGCCCTCCCGCTTGATAAAGGGCGTACCGGCCTCGATGAGGATACGCCTACTGCGCACGATAGTGGGTAGGACACGCTTCACGAGCCCCACGTCGTAGTTGAAGGCGATCTGCAAGTAACGCGTCTTGTTATCGAGCGTGGCTGCGCTTGCAGACGCCATCCGTTGGAGCCCCTCCTGGAGTCTCTGCAAGTAGCGGGTCTTAGCGCCGGGCATAATGACCGCTCAGTCCGTCTGTCCCTCGACGAGGGAGCCGAGCGTGCGGCCCAGGTCGGAGGGCACGAAGAGGACGATCTTCTCCGAAGGGTCGGCGGCGATGTCGCGGATCGTCTGCAGCGTGCGCAGGTGCAGTGCCCCCTTGCTCTGCGCCAGGTTTTCCGCCGCCTGGCTCAGATTCTTCGAGGCGGCAAGTTCCCCACGCGAGGCGATGATCATCGCGCGGCGTTCCCGCTCTGCCTCTGCCTGCTTGGCCATGGCTCGCTTCATCTCGGCCGGCAGTTCGACCTCCTGGATTTTGATGGACTCGACGTCCACGCCCCAGCCGTTCGTCTCGGCGTCTACGATCTCCTTGATGCTATCGGCGATTTGCTCCCGCTCGGTTAGGACAGAGTCCATCTCGCTGTTGCCGATCACGTCTCGCAGCGCCGCCTGTGTGTACTGGCGGATCGCGTACACGTGGTCCTGGATCTTGATGATCACGTCCTCAGGACTGATGACCTTGAAATAGACGACTGCGTTGACGAGCATCGGGATGTTGTCCTTGGTCATCACTTCCTGCCGGGGGATGTCGGCCGTCTTGATGCGCATGTCCACTTTGCGCATTGTCTGCACGACAGGAAAGATGAGGGTGATGCCGGGCTTGCGCGTGCCGGAGTACTTGCCCAGCGTGAAGACCACGCCTCTTTCGTACTGGTACAGCACTTTTATCATTGACAGAAGCGACGTACCGATTGCGATGACGCCAGCGACGAACACACAACCACCTAAAGTTATCCATTCGGGCATGATATGCCTCCTTATTTTGCGCTGAGGTGAGATTACCGACGATGGGAGTATTGTAGCATGTTCGGCCCAGCAATGCAAGCCCGGCTTCTCTCGACTTGCACGTCTGCCCGGGATCTTCTATAATGACCTATACTTAACCTTCGCGAAACATAGGCGTTCAACGGGTAAACCAGAAACCGGGTTTTTGGTGCTTCACCAGCGAAGTAGCATTGCTTGCAGGTGTTTTTCCGCTGCCAGGGAGGTCTTCCTGTGCGAAAAACCCGGTTTCTTGGCCCTCACGTGAACGCCTACCGCAGGATTTTACAGCAGGAGAGAAACCCATGTCATTCTTCAGCGTAAGCGAACTGCCCGGAGCGGAGATGCTGCCGGGTGTCGTGCGCCGGGCGGTCTACCTGGAGCACGTGATGATGACCTTCTTCGACTTCGCGCCGGGGAGCGTGGTCCCGGAGCACGATCATCCGCACGAGCAGATCACCTACGTCGTGCAGGGGGCGATGGAGTTCCGCCTGGGGGGCCAGACGCGGGTGTTGCGGGCCGGCGACGGCGTCTGCTGCCCGCCTGGCGTGCCACACAGCGCCGTCATCCTCGACGAGCACACCGTCGCCCTCGACGCCTGGTACCCCCTGCGCGAGGAGTACAAGTAGCGGCGTGCGGCCGATAGCCGATAGCAGTTAGTGGCTGTTGGCTAACGGCTAATAGGAATCGCACCTGTCGTGAGAGAAGCAAGGCGATATGAAGCGAGCCTCGCTCACCCCCGAGCGAGGCCCGCTCCGCTGACTGCCAACCGCTGACTGCTAATTGCTAACTGCTTGTGTCTTCGCCTCCCCCTTCGTCACCCTCAGCATACACAGGATCGCCAGGGCAAAGAAGGCTGGTGTCACGACGAAGATCAGGTTGTAGTCGCCGCCGCCCCACTCCACGATGTAGCCGTTGATCATCGGCCCCGCCACGGCGGCCAACTGCGCGGCGATGTAGTACAGCCCCGTGTAGGTCCCCAGATCGGCGTCGGAGGCCGAGATGTCCACCACCATAGGCAGGCTGTTGATGTTGACCAGCGCCCAGCCCACCCCTCCCACCGCCATGACGGCCCAGATCAACGTCGCGTTGCGCAGGAAGAAGTTCGCCACCAGCAACAGACCAAAGATTGCCAGGCCGGAAATGATAGTCCGTCGCCGCCCGAAGCGGGCCGCGATGTAGCCGGAGGGTATCGCGAAGGCCAGGAAGGCCAGTGACGCCACCCCCAGCAGCAGCGGCGCTGTGCCGGTGGACATCCCCAGTTCGCTCACCCCGTAGGATGAGAGGAAGGTCTCGACGGCGTTGTAGCCGACGAACCAGCAGAAGATGGCGGCCATCAGGAACGCCAGACTGCGGCGGGCCTCCGGTGAGATGCGCTTGATGCCACGCAGCGCGCCCAACCCCTCGTCCTCGTGGGCGGCAGTCTTAAACTCACGGGGCTCCCTGACGAAGAACAGCAGCATCAGTACCGCCGCGCCCATCAGCACGCCGCCGAAGGCGAAGGGTACCAAACGTCCCATCCCGTACAGGAAACTACTGCCCAATGTGGCGATCAATGTCCCCACGCCCCCCATCAGGTTGATGACTCCGTTGGCCTGGGAGCGCAGCGGGCTGGGTGTCAGGTCGGGCATGAGCGCGACCACCGGCGTGCGGAAACAGGCCATCGCCGCCAGAAAGACGCCGATGGCAATAATAAAGAGCGCCAGCGGTGTCCCCAACTGGTCAACCTGTCCGCTGAGTTCGGGCGGGATCATCTGAACTGTCACGGGGATCAGGATGAACGCCACAATCGCGATGGGGGCGAGCACGAGAATGAACGGCATGCGGCGACCGAAGCGGGTCCAGACCCGGTCGGACCAGAGACCGATCAGCGGCAGGAGGAAGAAGGCGGCGATGTTGTCCAACGTCATAATCACGCCGGTCAGGCCGGCGCCAAGGCCGAAGCCCACCTCCCCGGGTGCATTAAACGTTGGACTGCCTGACTGCAGGTAGATCGGCACGTAAGCGTTGTAAAGCGTCCACATCACACTGATGCCGAAGAAACCGAAGCCGATCAGGAATGTCTTCTTGTAGTCCAGTTTCGAGTTCATTGTGTGCCTCCTCTAGAAGAAATATGGGGCGAGTATAGCACAGCATCCTGAATAGGACAAACCAATACTTGCGGAGAAGGGCAATGCATGGTAGAATTTTGTCGGCAGATCGTGGCGACGTAGCCAAGTGGTAAGGCAGGGGTCTGCAAAACCCTTATTCGCCGGTTCAAGTCCGGCCGTCGCCTCCTGAACACGGCACCTGAAACGACGGGCAGCGTGCGTGGCTGCCCGTAGCGTATGCGGGGCGGTGGCGGAACGGTAGACGCGGTGGACTTAAAATCCTCTGTCCGCAAGGACGTGTGGGTTCGAATCCCACCCGCCCTATTGTGCCGGGCGCACTTGAGGTCTGCGAATTGGAGGCAAATAAACGTGAAGATCATTCTGACCCGTGACGTGCCCAACCTGGGGCAGGCTGGTGATGTTAAGGATGTTGCAACCGGTTACGCCCGCAACTATCTGATCCCCAAGGGGTTAGCGGCGAAAGCCACCACTGGTGCTTTGAAAGAATTCAAGCGCCAGCGAGTCTCAGTTGCGCACCGGGAGGAGCAACTGGCGGCTCGTGCTGAGGCGCTTGCTCAGCGCCTAAGTGGCCTCACCCTTACCTTTGAGGCCAAGGCTGGCGAGAAGGGCCGTCTCTACGGTTCCATCACCTCTGCTGGCATCGCCGAGGCGCTCGAACGCGAGGTCGGGGAGAAATTCGACCGGCGCAAGCACATCCTCTGCGAACCGATCCGGCATGTCGGCCAACACGTTATCCCCGTACGTCTGGCGGCGGACGTGGTGGCTGAGGTCAAGGTCGTGGTGAAGCCAGAGGGAGGTGAACTACCCGAGGTAACCCCAACCGAGCCCGTGGAGGAGCCAGCGCCGGAGGATGACCAGGTAGAGGGGCAGTAGACGCCCATCTTCCAGGGGATTAGCGATGGAAACGCTCGGGGTATGGCTGCGTCAGACTCGTGAGGCCAGGGGAGACACGCTACAGGATACCGAGGCTGCCACTCGTATCCGGGTTCGCTTTCTGGAGATGTTGGAGGCTGGGGATTTCGCCGCTCTCCCCGGCGGCGAGGTGCAGGTGCGCGGGTTCCTGCTCATCTACGCCCGTTACCTCGGCCTCTCCCCCGACGAGGTTCTGGCCCGCTGCGACGCCGAAGTGCGCGGTGTCGAGGCCATAGTCCCGGCAACCGCGCCTGCGGAGACGCAGACTGCCCCCTCCGCCCGTTTGGCCAGCGGGCCGGTAACGTTCGAACCCCGCGATATCCCTGTCTCCAATTCCCGGCCACGCTGGATGAGCCTGGGAACGCTGACGGCCGTAGGCGTCGTGCTCATCGTCCTCATAGCGGTCGTGACGGCGGTGTGGTATTTTGCGGGCCGGGGCGCTGACGAGCGAGCAGCGGTCACCGCCACTGTGACCGCGCCGGCCGAAACCGTACTCCCGATGCCGGCGGAGACACCCGTCCTCCCGACTTCCACTCCTGCCTTTGTGGCTGATCTCGAAGATGGCGTGACACTGACGTTGGAGGCCACCGAGCACGTCTGGGTGCGCGTGCTGACCGGCGGTCAGACGGTGTTTGAAGGACTGATGGCCCCGGGACAGGTCGAGAGTTGGTCGGACCAGGAGATGGTCATCGTGGATACTGGCAATGGGGCCGGGCTGCTGGTGACGGTCAACGGGCAGTCACAAGGGACGATGTGCGGGCGAGGCCAGGTCTGTACCCGTGCCTGGGGGCCGGGTGGCGAGGTCTCTGTGCCGTCGCTGGCCCCAACGCCAGCGCCGTAGGCCAACATCGGTATTCCAAAACCGTGACGCGCAACTCTGCACATTTGTTAGCGACGACGGTAGGTAGATTTGTGGACCCAGCGCCGCCTACTCAGGGCGGCGCGCCTTTATTTATGAACGAGTCGCGGACTTTTTACCTGGTCTCCCTCGGCTGTCCCAAGAACCTGGTGGATAGCGAAGGGATGGCGGCGCTGCTGCAGCGCGCCGGCTATACCGCCACCGCTACCCCCGAAGAGGCAGACCTGCTTATCGTCAACACCTGCGGGTTCATCGCGCCGGCGCGTGAGGAGTCGCTCGCCGTGTTGCGGGAACTGGCACGGGCCAGGCAGCCTGGGCAACGGCTCATCGCTGCAGGCTGCTACTCCCAGCGTTGCCCCCACGAACTGGCCGAGGCAATCCCCGGCATTGATGGCCTCATCGGCACGCGCCGCTGGATGGACGTCGTGACCCTCGTCGAGCGGCTTCCTCCCCCCATGGGTGAGGGCTCGGGTGAGGTCAGGAGGGATCAAGAGCCTGCCTGCCAATTCTCAGAGACACCGACTGTGGGACAGGACGCGCCAGGTGTGCCTCGTGTGGCGGTACAAGGGGGTAGTGCCTACCTCAAACTCGCCGACGGCTGCCGCCGTTCCTGTGCCTTCTGCGCCATCCCGCTCATCAAGGGTACCGCCGTGAGCCGCCCGCCCGAGGCCATCCTATCCGATGCCGCGTGGCTGGCCGAGCGTGGGGTGCGGGAGATCATCCTCATCGCCCAGGACACCACCGATTACGGGCACGATCTGGAGATATTCTCCCCCTTCCCTCGCAGGGAAGGGGGCCGGGGGGTTAGGTCTCAGGAAGGACTAGCGGAGTTACTGGAACGGCTGGTCGTGGAGGTGCCGCAGGTGGAGTGGGTGCGCTTGATGTACGCCCACCCTGGCCGCATCACGGAGCGATTGGTCGAGACGATGGCCCGCAACCCGCAGGTACTGCCCTACCTCGACGTCCCCCTCCAGCACGCCCACCCCCGCGTGCTGCGCCGCATGCGCCGCCCGGCCGACGTTGATGGTGTGCGTCGCACCGTCGAGCGGCTGCGGGCGGCGATGCCGGAGATCGCCATCCGCACCACCTTCCTGGTGGGTTATCCCGGCGAGAGCGAGGTGGAGTTTCAGGCGCTACTGGACTTTGTGGCCGAGATGGAGTTCGACCGCGTGGGGGTCTTCGCCTACTCCCACGAGGAAGGCACCCCGGCAGCCACTCTGAAGGACGACGTGCCGCCGGAGGTGAAGGAAGAGCGGCGCGAACGGTTGATGGAGGTCCAGCAGCACATCTCCCTGGCGAAGAACCTGGCGCTAGTAGGGCGGACGCTGGATGTGTTGATCGAGGGACAGGGGGATGGGCTGAGCGTGGGACGCTCGTACCGTGACGCGCCCGAGATTGACGGCCTGGTGCTGGTGCAGGCGGAGTTGCCGGTCGGGGAGATCATCCCTGTGCGCATTACCACCGCGCTGGAGTATGACCTGGTCGCCGAGCCCGCGTAGGCGCCAGTCGTTACACGTCGCCTCCTCGAGGCGGTAAAATGCTCGTAGTGGTGACTTTAGTCGTTAGATCGCGGGTACCATTGGGTCAAGAAACGACTGAAGTCGTTACTACGGTTGTTACTACGGTCGTTACTACGGCTCGACGATAATCTCGATCTCCAACCCCTCTGTCGGGATCACCTCAAAGAAGGTGTTGCCGACCTTCAGCGGGATCGGATTGCCCTCTTCGTCTGTCAGCGTCAGCATATCCTCTCGCTCCCAGCGCTGCCAGAAACCGTCAATGTGCACTCCATCGCGGAAGATGACTGCACGGTTGGAGTACCAGATCGCGAACTCGATCGAGAGCGCGCCGCCGTGTGGTTCCTCGATGATGTCGGTGTCCCATTGTGGCACGTAGAGCACCACAACGTTGGCGGCGCTGAGTTGCTGCCCGTCGAGCGCGTCGGTGTGCGGGAGCCCATCGGACCAGCGCAGGTAGCGCCCGCTGGCCTCGTCGTAGCGCCATTCCGCATCGAGGCTGCGCCACGGGATCTTGATGGTTGTCGCTGGCTCTCCCTCGACCTGGGGTTCCTCGGAGAAGACCATCCCCTCTAACTCCTGCCGTCCGCTCACGCCACGCTCCGCTGCCCAGTCGCGTACCAGGGCCGGGTTGGTGAACATCGTGTGTTCCAGCGGCACGTCACGGCTGAAGTCGCGATAGAAGACCGGCTGACCGACGCCGACGCTGGGTGATGCGACTCGGTCGGGATAGAGGTCCGAGTCCTTGACCAGCGCGAGGACGCCGTTGCTGAAGCCGGAACAGGCCAGGACCGCCTTGTATATAGCCGGGATGTGCAGGTCAATCAGCCGACCACTGCGGATGGGCCCCACCCGCTCCGGGTCCTTCCCCAGGTAGACCGCCGTCCAGCGGCTGGCGAACCAGCCCTCGTTGTAGTGCTCGTAGATCAGGTCGGCGCTGTTGATGCCCGCCTGGGGCCGCACGTACTGGCCCGGCCAGTTGGAGATCTTGATCGCCACCGGTACCCGCTCCAGCAGGCTGGGGTCGGACACGGCCTCGCCGGTGAGAGGGTTGACGTTTTCGGGCCATGGCGTCGGGGTGGGAGTGAGTGTGGGAGTGGGAGTGAGAGTGGGTGTGGGAGTGGAGGTTGGGGGCGGCGTGGCTGTCGGCGCAGGGGTGCGGGTCGGTGTGGGGGGTGCCTCCGTCGTGTCGCTGCCACAGCCGCCCAGTGCGCCTGAGAGAAGCGCCACCGCCGCCAATCCGGTCGTGATCCACGCCAACGCGCGCAGCCGCTTCCTGTGCTCTGTGTGGCGCATCCTGGTTTACCTCCGTTCGCCGTCCTATGTCCTACGTTCTATGTCCTATGCCCTGCGTCCTACGTGCGGGGTTTTTGCAGCGCGGCGTATTATAGCACAAGGGGTAGGACAGGCAACCGTTCGAGGAACGGGGTAGAACAGCGGATGGGCAGGATTGAGGGAGCGAGTCCGTGGTAGGCACGAGGCAAAAAATCACCGGGGCGGGATAAGCCCGCCCCGGTTTTCCTTTCCGCTGCCGTGTTGAGATTATTTGCCCTTAATAGCAGCGTAGATCACACCGCCGATTGCGCCTGTGACAGCGCCGATGACAGCCGCTATGACGATGCCAACGAGCACGCTACCGGCGGTAGCGCCCGCTGCCAGTACTGCGGCCCCCCCTTCACCCCCCAGCAAACCTGAGGCTGCCTGAACAGTACCGAAGATGACGTTAAGGATGCCACTGACGAGCGAGTTGGCAGCGTTGGCGATTGCGCCAGTGAGGGCCCCACCTAACGCGCCCTCGCCAACGTCAATCTGTGCACCCTCGCTGGCGGCGAAGTGGACGTACAGCGCCCCGGTCGCCAGGGCAAGGATTGGGCCTAGCCAGCAGATGAGGCAGTTGAGGAACGGGATACGCATCAGAAGGGCGAACACAAGTCCTGCTGCCGCACCGATCAAGCCTGCTTTAATTGCCACGGACGAATTCACTTTCATGGTATCTCCTTTCGTTATTGCGGATGTGCGAATAGCTATTCTACACGATTGATGTGGTGGCCCCACCGCCGTGCTCCCTACAGGTTGGGGGGCCGAGCATCAGCCCGACGCTCCGGCGTCGTTGGGAGCGTCCCAGTAGTAATAACACTGACCGATTGTGGAAGTTTCGCCACCTGGGGTTCTGTGCCTCGTCTGGCGTTATGGAGCAGAGTGTAGTAGAATAAGGGTAGAAGCAGTGCCTGATCAGGCATTCGCGTTTGGTACGAACCCGGTGTACAATAAATAGTGACGTGTCTGAACAAGCGTGGTTCATCCCCGGAAGACCTGGCGTGCCTGGCAGGCCGCTAGCCCGCTACCGCCCCGCTCAGCCAGTCAAAGCGGTGGAGGCCTATGTACGCGCTTTCACCGCGCCCGGCGACCTGGTGGTGGACCTGTTCTGCCAGGGGCCAATGGTCGTGCGCGAGACCGTCGCCGCAGGCCGCCGCGCGCTGGGTCTTAGCGTCAATCCGCTGCTCCTCGTCGCCGCCCGCCTGGGACTAGACTGGCGCGATGCCGCCGCGCTCAACGCCGCTTTCACCCGCCTGGCCGATAGTCCCAAAGGAGACGTTCCTCTGCGCCGCCACCTGGCCTCTCTCTACCGCTCCGCCTGCCCGTCCTGCGGTGCACCGGGAACCGCCGAGTGGTTTGCCTGGGACCGCGATGGAGACTACCCCTTCAGGAAGGCGGTGCGTTGTCCCCGGTGTGAGGAGGTGCAGGAGGGATCGCCGGACGACGATGACATCGCGGCCGCCCGCCGCACCTTGCCACGGAGTCTAGCCTACTACTACGCGCTGGATCGGGTGGCCTCGCTGGGGCACCCTGCGCGGGAGCGGGCCACTCAACTGGTCGAACTCTACACTCCGCGCAACCTCTCGGCGTTGATGGACTTAAGTCTGCGGCTCGAAGGAATAGAGGCCGGCGAGGAAGCCAGGCTCGCGCTGACCGGTGTGCTCCTCGATTGTTTCGACGCCGGTAGCAGCCTTGATCCCTACGGCGAGGAGCGGCCACGCCCGCGCACGCTGCGCGTCCCGTCCCGCTACGTCGAGCGCAACGTATGGCTGTGCTTCGAGGAGGGGGTCTCGGGCCTGCTGGACGAGGAATCCCCCACCCCGGCCCTCCCCCACGGGGGGAGGGAGAAGAGTGGGGATGGGGGCCAGTCCCTCCCTGTGCCCCGTGCTGTAGACGTCGCCGCATTGGTGCGGGGCGAGGAGCAAGGATGCGCGCTGACCAGCCGCGCGGCCCGCGATGTGGGGCAGGTCGTCCCGCCTGGGAGTGTTGCCCTCATCTTCGCCGACCCGCCCCGGCCCGACGGCGTCTTCTGGGCGCTCTCGGCACTGTGGGCGGGATGGCTGTGGGAGTCGCCCGCCGCCCGCACCCTGCGCCCTTTCCTGCGCCGTCGAAGGTTCGATTGGGACTGGCACTGGCGCGTGTTGCGGGTGGCGCTGGAGGCGGCAGGGCCACTGCTCACCGCCGAAGGCCATCTGGTCATCCTCTTCTCCGACCCCGATGACACACTTCTGGAATCGGCATGCCTGGCGGCCAGCGGCGCAGGGTATGCCCTGGAAGGCTGGGGTTGCAGCCCCGAGGTCGGCTACCGGCTGGTCTGGCGCCGGGAACCAAAGATTGTAGGTCGTGGGTTGCGGATTGCAGCACCCGACGGGGAGACGCTGGAGCGCGATTTGATGAGCGTGGCGGAGGAGTTGGCGGTGAGCACCCTCTGGGAGCGGGGGGAGCCGACCCCGTGGCCGCTGCTCCACGCCAGTGTGTACGCCGGGTTGGCCGGCCGGCGGACGCTGGCCTCCGTCGCAGCCCTTCCCGACGGCGGACCGCCCCCGCTCGGCTTCGCCGCCCGCGCTATGCGACAGGCCATTGAGAAGGCACCACTGGTGCAGGTGGAAGCAGTCGCACCGGGCGGTGAGCCGCTGTGGTGGCTGGCCGACCCTCAGGGTGCGCAGGAACCCCTGGCCGACCGGGTCGAGATGGCGGTATTGGAACTGCTGAGGTGGCATACGGTATGGGGCGAGGAGGAATTGGCCAACGCTGTCTGCGCTCGCTTCCCCGGCCCCCTCACGCCTGACCTGACGCTGATACAGGTATGCATCGCTTCGTACAGCGTGCAGGAGGGCGAAATGCTCCGCCTACGCCCGGAGGATGACCCGCAGCGGCGCGCTGCCGAACTCAAGGCGCTGTGCGGTGATCTGATAGAGTTGGGTAAACAGATGGGGTTCGAGGTGCAGCGGCGGGGCGGCGGCTGGGACGTGCGTTGGCTGGAGGGAGGACGGGAGGCTTACGTCTTCGCCATCTCGGCCACGGCGGCGCTGGGACCTCGCCTGCTCGCCTCTCCTCCTCCCCATCGGCGGGATGAGGGAGGGGCACAGCGCTGCCAGGTCGTGCCCGGTGGCCGGGCGCAGTTGATCGGCCTTAAATTGCGGCGCGACCCGCGCCTGGCCCGTGCTGTCGAGACGGACGGCTGGCAGTTCATCAAGTTCCGTCACCTGCGCCGCCTGGTCGCCGAGGAGGAACTGGATCGCCATGCCCTAAAGACCGTGCTGGGCCTCGACCCCATCGTCGAGCGGGAAGCGGCCCAGATACCGCTATTTTGAGGTCAGAAACCAGATTTTTTCCGAAAAACCTGGTTTCTCCAGATCAAGGAGTTTGCTATGAAAAAAGGCTATCTTGTTGCCCTGATCGTGTTGGCTGTGTTGACGCTGCTCTCGCTGACGCTCAACGGGATAGTCATCGTGGGGTTACTGCGGGCGCGGCAGATCGCCCTGAATACGGTGACCGAGACCCGCGCCATCGTCGCTGGCATCGGCGGCGACACCTTCTCCTACACTTTTGAGGTGGATCAGGATGTTCCCATCGTGGCCAGTATCCCCTTCAACGAAGAGGTCACTGTGCCCATCCGCACCACGCTCCCTATCTCGACGGTCGTGGTCATCCCCATCAACGCCGGACCGCTGGGCACTTTCGACATAGACGTGCCCATCCGCACTGTCATTCCGATAGACCTGGAGGTCGCCGTGCCGGTCAGCCGGACGGTGGACATCGTCGCCACGGTGCCGTTGAACGTGGACGTGCCAATAGAGATCCCCATCGCCGACACACCGCTGGTCGGCTACCTGGAGGAACTGGACGCGGCGTTGGCACAGGTCGAGGCGCGACTGAGACGGCCGCTTGGCGGCGAAGATTGACGGGCGACGTCGTCGGTTGTTACAAATAGAGGGAGAAGGTCAAAGGGCATAGGAATGGGAGACGTGAACAGTGTTACACTAAAGCCCGTCTCGTATGTGCTCGTGCCATCTGCTTTTGGCACGCTGGGCATCGTTTGGCGGAGAACTGAAGAAGGACCAAGGGTGAGTCGCGTATTACTCCCCAATGAGCAGATTCCGGCGCAGGACGTTGTCGGGATGGCCTTTCCTGGCGCCAAACCGCTATCGTGTCCTGCGATTGCGGAACTTGGCGAACGAATTCAATGCTTTCTTGAGGGAGACGCCGTTGTCTTTGAACTGGACCTTATGGCGCTCGAAAGGTGCTCTGAGTTTCAAAGAGGGGTACTTCTGGCTGAACACAGGGTTCCTCGGGGTTGGGTAAGTACCTACGGGAGGATTGCCAGAAGTCTGGGAGTCCCTGGAGGTGCAAGGGCGGTTGGCGGGGCCCTAGCGCGCAATCCTTTTCCCATCATCATTCCCTGCCACCGGGCGATCAGATCAGACGGTCAACTGGGTGGATTTCAAGGTGGTCTCAGAATGAAGCAATCTCTGCTTGAACTTGAAGGGGTAGAGGTCGCGCAAACGGGAAAGGTGCTTACGGATAGGCTTTACTACTAATGCTTGTGGATAACCCTTGCCTCAAAATGGCATCGCTGGTATAATTAAACAAACGACCATAAGAGGAAAGGTTGGATTATCGGATGGCCTGGCTGCGAGACGTTCTCGCTGCTCATCAATTGATGCTGGCACTTTTACATGGACAGGCTTTTTTCGTGTTGGGTCTCTCGATTGTTTTCCTGGCCCGCCGCAGTGCACGATTGGAGGTCGCCCGCGGTCTTTCACCACTGGCGGCCTTCGGGTTTTGTGAGGCATTGGTGGCCTGGAGTCCTGTGTGGCTGGTGTCCTCGGGTGCTTCGGCACTCCTGCTCGCCTGGCTACGGTTGCTTCTCCTGGGTGTTGGCTATGCTTCCCTGTTGGCTTTCGCTTTGCAGACCCTCGTGCCGCTGGAAAGGCGGCAGTGGGAGTGGTGGGTGTTTGCTGGCGGTCTCTTTGCGCTGTGGCTGACCGGCTTGGTCGTCGCCCGCCTGGCCCATGTGCCAGCGGAGCAGGTGTGGCTCGGCGGCGAGATCGCTGCGCGCTGCGGGCTGGCGCTGCCCGGCGGCCTGCTAGGGGCGTGGGGGCTACGCCGCCAGACCTACCGTACCATTGAGCCCGAACGGCTGCCGCAGGTCAAACCCTCCCTGCGTTGTACCTGGTTTGCCCTGGGGTTCTTCGCCTTGTTCGGAGGGCTGATCGGACCGGCTGCCCCTTTCTTCCCCGCCAGTTGGCTCAACCAGGAGGCTCTTCTGCGGGCGCTGGGCATCCCGATTTCGCTCTTCCGCGGTTTGTGCGGCATCGCTATCGCCTATGGGATCGTGCGGGCGTTGAGTGTGATACTGAGAGAGATTGAACTCTGGCTGGAGAGCGTAGAACGAAGGCAGTCGCTGGCCCGCGAGCGTGAGCGTATAGGGCGAGAGTTACACGACGGCATTATCCAGTCCATCTATGCTGCCGGGCTGATGCTGGAAGGGTCTCGTCACAGTATTCCTGACGAGCCGGAGATGGCGCGTGCCCAACTGACGCGCGCGATTGGGAGCCTGAATCAAACCATCCAGGACATTCGCCGCTACATCTTTGACCTGCGCGGCGAGATGCCACACGATGACCTTGAGGTGGGACTGAGCAAGATACTCAAAGACTTTCGCGTCAACACGCTGCTGGAGACAGAGTTCGCTGTGGAGGGTGAGGACACCCGAGTGCTGGGGGCCGAGCGTCGGCAGCATATCTTTCAAATCGCGCGCGAAGCGTTGACCAACGTGGCCCGGCACGCACTGGCCCGGCAGGTCGAGGTACACCTGCGGTACGGTGTCAACGCGTTGCAACTCCGCATCTCCGACGATGGCGTCGGGCTCTCGGCGCTGCCGATCAACGGTGGGCACGGACTGCGCAACATCCGCGAGCGCGCGCGTTTGCTTGATGGCCTGCTGGACATTGACACTGCGCCAAATAAGGGCATGACCCTGATCCTAACCGTGCCCTATTGAACGTTGGTCATTGTCTCATTGTTCATTGGAATGAGGTGGTATGACACTTAGAATTATCATCGTGGACGACCACGAGGTGGTGCGGCTTGGCCTGCGCACGCTTCTTGAACGCCATCCCGACTTCACAGTCGTGGGCGAGGCTGCTACGGCTAAGGAGGCTGTTCAGAAGACCCTGCTTCTTCGTCCCAATGTCGTGGTGATGGATATCCGGCTGCCAGGGGGGAGCGGCATTGATGCCTGCCGGAAGATCGTCGAGCAGGCACCAGAGGCCAAAGTTATCATGCTCACCTCTTATGCCGAGGACGAGATGCTGTTCGACGCCATCGCTGCCGGGGCGTGTGGCTATGTGCTCAAGCAGATCGGCAGCGACGATCTGGTCCGGGCAATAGAGACGGTGGGGGAAGGGGAGGCGCTGTTGGACCCGGCGCTCACGCAGCGGGTTTTCGCCCGCGTGCGCGAAGCGGCGCGCAAAGAGCAAGAGGAGGCTTTCGCTGGTCTGACCGACCAGGAAATGCGTGTTCTAGCCCAGGTATCTGAGGGCAAGACGAACCGGGAGATTGCTGGGGTGATGTTCCTGGGCGAGGGGACGGTACGTAACTACGTCAGCAGTATTCTGAGAAAACTGAACCTGACAAATCGTGCTGAGGCGGCTGCTTATGCCGTGGAGCACAATTTGAAGGATTTTCTCTAGCGCCGTTGGACCAGGACGGACGGCGAGAAAAAGGCTTCCGATAAGAAAATGAAAAGCGGGTTGCGATGGACTCGCAACCCGCTTTGCGTTTCGGTGAATTCAGGGATTCACCGGATGCCTATGATCTGTCTAATAAGGTGCGGCGTCTGCCAGGTACTCGTTGCACGCCGCAACGGTGGCGTCTAGTTGCGTCTGGGCATCCTCACCAGCCATGACGGCGATGATCATCTCCGCGACGGCTGCACGGCACTCATCGTACCCTGCCACCGGCGACTCGATGCCGTAGTCCATTGCCATGAAGGTGAAGGCCTTCTCGTAGGTGGGGTGCTCGGCGAAGTAGTCGGCCAGCAGATCTGCCGCTGCCTGGCGGGTGGGGAAGTAGCCGGTGCTGCTGGCCCACGTCGCCTGCTGCTCCGCTTCGCTCGTCCACTTGAGGAACAGCCAGGCGGCCAACTGTTCCTCAGGGGTGCTCACGCAGATGGACTGGCTAGCGCCGTAGATGTTCAGTCGCGGCGCGTCGAGGTCGGCGCTGTGCGGCGGCGGGTTGACGCTCCAGTTGAAGCCCGCACCTTCGTCCACCGCCTGCCCGTAGTAGGACAGACCGGAGATAGAACTGATGGTGAAGAGCACCCGGCCCGCGCCGAAGTCGGTCTGGTCGCCGTAGCGCTCCGTCACCACCGCGGCGCAGCCGCGATCATCCAGGTCCTTCAGGAAGGTCAGCGCTTCCAGACCCGCTGCATCATTAAAGACGTAGCCGGTGCCGTTCTCGTTGATGATGTTACCGCCCCGGCTGAAGGCGAAGGTGGCGAAGCGGGAGGCGTCAATGGAGTATTCGTAGCCGAAGACAGATCCCTCGCCAGTAGCACCGGAGAACGGCTGCTCGATGGCAGCACAGGACATCTCGGCGAACTCCTCCCAGGTCTCGGGCGGGCCGTCGTAGCCCAGTTCGGCCAGCCAATCCTCGTTGTAGTACATCACCTCCATGGACTTGTAGGGCGGCCAGCCATAGCGAGCCTCGAACTGGGGTAGATAGTCGGCGCCCAGCGCGATGGGGAAGAAGTCATCTAGTTCTGCCTCTGTGTAGCCCCACTGCTCGCTTTCTACGTAGGGGTCCAGTGCGACCAACGCTTCTTGCACGGCGTAGGTGGCAGCCTGATTCTGATAGGCCACTGCCATGCTGGGGAGTTGGTTGGCCGGGATGCCGGCGACGATTTTCTGATACAGGTCATCGTAGCCGCCCTGGGATTCTCCCTGGACCGTGATGCTCCACTCGTTGGTGCGGTTGAACTCGTCAATCAGGCTCAGCATGAGCTCCTCGCGGGAGCCGGTGTGCTGGTACCAGTAGGTCGCCACTTGGCCGCTGGGGTCCAGATTCTCGATTTCACCGTAGATCTCCACGTCGTAGGTCAACGGCACGGGGGTTGGCTCCGGCACCTCTGTCGGCTCCTCAGGCGCTTCGGTCGGTTCTGGTGGGGCCTCGGTTGGCGCAGGCGCCTCCGTTGGCGCCTCCGTCGGTTTGGCACACGATACTATGGAGGCCAAGATCAACCCCAAAACAATTACCACAGCTATTGGTTTACGCACGTTCATCGTTTTTTCTCCTCCTGAGTTAGATTTGGTAAATTGGTAAACTGGTACATTGGTAAATTAGTAAATTCCCCTCGCATCACCCCCTTTTCCTGACGTTTCACGTTTCACGCTTTACCCCTTGAGTCCTGTCGTAGCAATCCCTTCTGTGAACTGCTTCTGGGTGAAGAAATAGAACACCAGGATAGGGATCGTCGTGATCACTGAGCCGGCCATGATCAGTTGCGTCTCTGCCGAGGCTTCGGTGATGAAACTAGATAACCCCACTGTGATGGGACGCCAGTCGGCTGTGCTGGTGACGATCAGTGGCCATTGCAACGAGTTCCAGGACCAGATGCCGTTGAGGATGATCACCGTCATTATAGGCGCTTTTGAGATCGGCAGCACAATCTGCGTCAGGAAGCGCAGGTGACCACAGCCGTCAATCAGCGCCGCGTCGAACAACTCGTTGGGAATCTGGGCGAAGAACTGCCGTAGTAAGAAGACGGTGAAGGCGTTGACCATGAAGGGGATCGTCAGCGCAGTCCAGTTGTTGTACCACGCATTAGTTATGCCGAAAGTCTCCTTGAAGAAGTCTTCCAGGCCGACGATGATCAGGTAATCTGGGATCATAATCACTGTCCACGGGATCATGTAGGTCGCCAGGAAGGCCGTGAACAGGAGACCCTTGGCCGGGAACTGCATACGGGCAAAGGCGTAGGCTGCCAGTGTGCCCGTTACTACTACCCCCACGACGGTCAACAACGTGGTGATGACGCTGTTCCGCGTGTACAGGGCGAAGTCTGCCTCTCTCCAGGCTGTGATGTAGTTGCCGAAGAACATGTACCACACATTCCACCCTTGCTTGACCACAAGATGGTCAGTACCTGCGCCTACCACCTTGAAGTGTGGTCCCCACCGGCCCCGGGGTGCTCCTTCGTAGTCTGGCCCTCCCCACTGTCCCAATTTGATGCGCGTGGTGAATTGCTCGGCCAGGCGCGAGTCCACGGTCAGAACAAACCGATCGTAGTTCTGTATCCCGTCATTGGTGGTATCCATCGCCAGGATCAGCACATTGAGGGGAAGCGTTAAGTCCTTCTTCTCAAGGCGCTCGGCCACAAGTTGGGACACTTCGTTCACAGGCATGGTGCCTTCCATCAGGGGGCTGAAGGAAGAGGTTGATCCGTGCCAGGCATCGGTCGGGTGTACATCCACCACGATTTTCTGCGCCAGTGACAGGTTGGTGTATGGACGCGTCGTCAAGCCCGCGGGCCAGAGCACTTTCTGGCTGTGTTCGCCGTAGGTCTTGGACGCAGTGAGGAGCATCCACGCGAAGGGGAATATCGCCACGACAGCGCCCAGGGTGAGAGCGAGGTACAGAAGACTCTGCACGATACCTCTACGCACTCGGTACTCCCTCGTTTCACGCTTCGCAGTAGCCGTTGCACTAGCCATAGAACACCCGCCCTTCCGAGACGCGACTTTGGATCCAGGTCAGGCTTAGCATCACACCGGTCAGGACGAAAGCCAACGCCGAGGCGTAGCCGAAGCGATGTCCTTCCCAGAAGTTCTTGAAAATCAGAATACTCGCCGTCATCGTGGTGCCCTGGGGGAAACCCATCGTTCGGCCTACCTTGGTCATAACGTATATGTGATTGAAGGCCCTGAAGGTGCCAAGAACCCCCATCATGACCAGGAAGTAGGTGGTTGGCGAGACGAGGGGGATTGTGATGTGACGCAGCAGTTCCCAGCGGCTGGCGCCGTCTATCCTGGCTGCCTCGTACAGTTCTTGTGGGACATTCCCCAACCCAGCCAGGTAGATGACGGCATTGTACCCGACATACACCCAGATGTTGTAAATGATCACCGCCACGAGCGCCAGACTCGGCCCGCCTACCCAGGCCGGCACTTCAAAACCGAGCCACTGGCCAACCAGCGTGCCGATACCCGTGGCCTCGAATAACCACTGGGGCAAGTTCTCATCCGCCACGCCGAGCGCGGTCAGTGCCAGGTTGATCAAACCCCGACGGGGCTCGAAAATCGAGGTCCACACGGCGGCGGAGGCCACCGTGACGGTCACGTAGGGCAGGAAGTACAATATGCGCCAGGTGGTCTTGCCACGGATGTCTTGGAACAGGATGTTGGCCAGGAGGAAAGAGAGGACTATTTGGAGAGGCACTGTGCCGAGGGAGTAGAAGAAGGTGGTCAGCAGTGATTGGAACAAGTCCTCGTCGCCATTGGCCAACATGTCCGGAAACCCTAAGACCAGGGCCAGGCCGCCGATGATCAGCATCAGCGCGGCCAGGCCGCGCAGCAGGAACCCCTTTCCTGACGACTCGGGCTTGATGCTGTTCCATACCATCCAGGCTCCGGCCAGCAGACCCAACCCTCCGACCACCCACAGGATGTCCCTGGGTTCGCCTAGCGCCCTCAAGTAGTTGGCAAACCCGACAAAGTCGCCTTTCCTGATGCGCCACTTGTGTACGCTGATGTAAAAGGCGTAGCCCACGGGTAGGAGGCTAAAGACAAGCAGTAGAAGTGTGCCGGGGAACAGGAAAAGATAGGCTTGTAGGGCCTCGCGGATGCGCCGACCACGACGCCCTGCGAAGACGCCACGGTGAGGAGCGGGAGTCACAGGCTGTTCAATGGTGGCCATAATCTCCTTTCGCAAGAGGGACTACGCACGATATTATAGGTTAAAGAAGGGAGACTGTCAAGGCCGATTGCCAGGTGTGGGAGCCCTGTCCGTTTCCGAAGTTATGGGCCGTGACCGATGCGCAGCAGGCCGGGCATCTCGCCCGGCCTGTCGTTTGTGCGGGGTAGGGCGCGGTCACGCGCTCCTTCTTATTCGACAAAGCCGACGTACTCCGCAGGCCAGTACGAAAACCAGGCATGGCCTACGATGTGATCAATGAGCACGGGCCCGAAACTGCGCGAGTCGTTGGAAGCGCCCCGGTTGTCGCCCATGACGAAGACGTACAGCGGGGGGATAGTCTGCGGGCCGTAATTGCTTCCACCCGGATTGACCGTCCATGTTTCGTCTGTCTGCTCGCCTTCGATGTACACCTTCCCGTTGCGCACTTCGATGGTTTCCCCTGGCAGCCCCACCACCCGCTTGATCAGCATCTCTGTTTGCCCTGGTAAGTCAATCACGACGATGTCACCGCGCCGTGGGCCATGGAAAAAGCGATACGTCACTTTCTCCACCACCACCCGCTGGGAACTGTGCAGGTTTGGCTCCATACTCTGTCCCAACACCTGGGTGGCCTGGGCCAGGAAGAGATTGATGACCAGGGCGATGATGACTGCGGGGATGACCGTTTCGGCCACCTCGCGTAGTGCTCGCAGCAACCAGCGCAATACCAGTGATCCGGAACTGCGGGGTTCCTGTCCGACTTCGGGTTCTTCAGTGATCTCTTCCGCAGTATCTTCCACGGCAGCCTCTCAGTGTGTGCTATTAGCGTCGTTGGGGCGGGCGACGGCCTCTATTGTCTCTGTTGCCCCGGCTTTCCCTGGGCCTGTCGGCCGCTTGGGCCTGCTCCAGCGTCCATCCCTCCAGCACGGCCCGACGCGAGAGGCGGATCTTCCCTTCGGGGCTGACGTCGGTCACCATCACCATGACCTCGTCGCCGATATGTACCGCATCCTCGACGCTGTTGACACGATAGTCGGCCAATTGCGAGATGTGCACCAATCCGTCGGTGCCGGGCAGAATCTCGACGAACGCGCCGAAGTTCGTGGTGCGCACCACGCGTCCGGTATAGATGTGGCCTATCTCGGCTTCCTCGGTCAATTTCTCGATCATTTGCTGCGCCTTCTCTGCAGCCGGGCCGCTGGTCGAGGCGATGTAGATGGTGCCGTCATCCTCGATGTCAATGCGCACGTCGCACTCCTCCTGGAGGGCACGCACCGTCTTGCCGCCCGTCCCGATGACTGCCCCCAGTTTATCGGGGTCTATGTGCAGGATGGTCATTCGGGGTGCGTAGGGCGAAAGTTCCGCCCGTGGCGTGGGGATGGTCGCTTCGATCACGTCGAGAATCTGCATGCGCGCCTGGTGGGCTTGCTCCAACGCCTCTGCCAGAATGTCGTAGGAGAGACCGGCGACTTTGATGTCCATCTGCAGGGCAGTGATCCCTGCGCGCGTACCGGCGACCTTGAAGTCCATGTCTCCGATGTGATCCTCCAGCCCCTGGATGTCGGTCAGAATCTGATAGCGGTCATCTTCCATCATCAGGCCCATCGCGATGCCCGCGACCGGGGCCTTGATGGGCACACCGGCGTCCATGAGCGATAGCGTGCTTCCACATACGCTCGCCATTGAGGTTGAGCCATTGGAACTGACCGCCTCGCTGACGACACGCAGGGTGTAGGGGAACTCGTCACTGTCGGGGATCACTGGTAGCAGTGCCCGCTCGGCCAGTGCGCCGTGGCCGATCTCGCGTCGCTTGGGGCCGCGCATAAACCGCACTTCGCCCGTCGAATAGGGCGGGAAGTTATAGTGGTGCATGTACCGTTTGGTCTCCTCCGGCGAGAGGTCGTCCAGCCTCTGCTCCTCCCGGGGGGTGCCTAGGGTGGTGACGGAAAGCACCTGGGTCTCGCCACGGGTGAAGAGGCCGGAGCCGTGTGTCCGTGGCAGCAGTCCCACCTCGGCCGAAAGAGAGCGGATGGCCTTTGGGTCTCGCCCGTCGGCGCGAATACCTTCCTCGATCGTGCGTCGGCGGACGAGTTCGCGCTCCGCTTCATCGAAGGCTTCCCTGATTGCTCTCCTATCCCACTCATCGCCCAGATTCCCGGTTAGTTCATCCCGCAGGGTCCTCAAGCGCTCGTTGAGATCTGCCTTGCTCGTTGCGCCGTAGATGGCCTCCGGCAACCGATCACCAACCTGCTGGCGGACGATTTCGAGCAACTCGTCGGGCAGGGCGTAGGGGGGATAGGCCTGCTTGGGCTTCCCCACCGCTTCCCGCATCTCGTTCTGGACGCGAATTACATCCTGTATCGCCTCGTGGCCACAGCGGAGCGCCTCGACCATGACGTCTTCACTGACCTCATTCGCCCCAGCCTCGACCATCAGCAGGGCAGCGGCGGTGCCAGCCAGCCGTAGGTCAAGAACACTGTGTTCCATCTGAGAGATGGTCGGGTTGATGACCAATTCGCCATCTACGTGTCCCACGCGCACGGCTCCTACCGGCCCAGCGAACGGGATGTCGGAGATGGTGAGTGCTGCCGAAGCGCCGACGATGGATAGGGTGTCGGTCTGGTGCTCCTCGTCTTGCGAGAGGGGGGTGATGACGATCTGCACATCGTTGCGCATGTCGTGGGGGAAAAGGGGGCGGATGGGGCGATCAGTCAGCCGCATAGTAAGCGTGGCCGATTCGGTAGGCCGTCCCTCGCGGCGAAAGAAGGAACCAGGGATGCGTCCTGCCGCGTAGAGCCGCTCCTCGAAGTCCACAGTGAGGGGGAAGAAGTTGATTCCCTCACGGGGAGTGCGTGACATCGTCGCCGTGACGAGCAATACTGTGTCGCCGCAGCGAACTGTGACTGCACCGCCTGCCTGTTGGGCCAGTTTTCCGGTCTCAATGGTGACGGCCTCGTCTCCCAACGTGGCGGTAGATTCGTAACTATTCACTTTTTACACCTCCGTGTTTGAGGCCAGGCGCGGAGGTCAGGGACTGGGGGGTATCTCGTAGTGAGTCGCTCGCCATTAGGCTACGAGACACCCCCCAATTCCTGGACCTGGCGCCGGACCTCATAAGATAAGATGGTTTATTTTTCAGAGAATACGTCAAACGAGTAGATGGGCATACTCTCTCCCGCATCTACTCGTTCGATTGACCTGCCTGATGTTGTGCTACCTGCGCAGCCCGAGTCGCTGGATGATCTCCTTATAGCGTTCGGGGTCTTTGCAACTGAGATAGGTCAAATGACGCCGGCGTTGGCCAACCATCTTGAGCAGGCCACGCCGGGAGTGCTCATCGTGCTTATGTGTCTTCAGGTGTTCCGTCAGTTGATGGATGCGGGTGGTCAACAACGCAATCTGTACTTCCGGTGAGCCGGTATCGTTGGGCGCACGGGCGTACTCCTGGATGATGGTTTCTTTCTCATTCTTACTCAACGGCACCGTTTCCTCCTTTACGCACGGGCAGGGCTCAGCGTACACCCTACCCAGTCTCGCAGGGTTATTTTACCACGATTCGGCCCCACGCGCAAACTGGCACAAAGCAACAGTGAGCAGTCAGCAGTCAGCAATTAGAGGCTGTCGGCCAATGTTTGTAGTTCTTCCCGAATCGCGGTAGAATGGCGTACTTGGGTCGAAGTTGATTGGTGATAACTTTCGCCCACGAGATGGGAGGAATGGGTTGGACGAAACGCAGGAAACGGCGTTCCAGCGAGAGGTGGAGGTTGCGCAGGCAGCCGGGATTATCGCGCTGGGAAACATCGCCAGTCGAGTGCTGGGGGTTGTGCGCGATACGGTCAAGGCCAATCTCTTTGGTGCCGCCGGCTCACTGAGCGCCTACGAGGTGGCTGCCCTTGTCCCCACGATGATCTATGACCTCCTTGTAGGTGGGATGAGCAATGCGGCGCTGGTGCCTGTCCTCTCCGATTACACTGCCCCCGAGCGCCGCGCCGAACTGTGGCATCTGTTGGGCAGGCTTCTCAGCCTGGTCGTCGTCGCTCTCTCTGTCTTTGTCCTGCTGGCGGAAGTGCTGGCCCCTCAGGTCGTCTGGCTGCTGGGAGGCGGCCTGACCCCCGATCTTCAGGCTCTGGCGACCCGACTGTTACGCATCTGCGTGCCGGCAGTGCTTTTCCTCAATCTGGCTGGCGTCGTCTCAGGGACGCTCTACGCACTCAAGCGTTTTGCCTTCCCGGCCTTTACCGCAGCCGCCTTTAACGCGGCTGTCGTCGTCGCCGCGTTGTTGCTGAGCAAGCGATGGGGTGTGGCCAGCCTGGCGGTTGGGCTGCTGGTGGGAAGCATACTTCAGATTGTGCTCCAGTGGCCTGGCCTGCGTGATGTCCGGTGGCGCTTCGCGCTCGATCTGAGTCACCCGGCTCTACGTCGCATCATGCGTCTCTACGTCCCTATTTTCCTTGGATTGATGGTGGATCAGTCGGCCGTGGCACTCAGTTATAACCTGGCCTCCCGCACAGGTGATCGAAGCATCAACTGGATGAGGTACTCAGCCACGCTTATCCAGTTTCCCCTGGGGCTGATCGCCACCGCCGTCTCCATCGCTATCTTGCCTACGCTCTCCCGCCAGGCGACCGGCGGACGGTCCGGCCTTTTCAAGGATACGCTGGCGCGTGGTCTGCGGCTGGTGCTGGCACTAACTATCCCGGCGACGGTCGGCCTGTGGGTACTGGCGACTCCCATCGTTGCGCTGGTCTTCGAGCATGGGGGTTTCACGCCCGCCGATACACTGGCGACGGTCGCGGCGTTGCGCTGCCACCTGGTGGGGCTGATCTTCGCCGCTGTGGATCAACCGCTGATCTTCGCCTTCTATGCCCGCAAGGACACCTGGACGCCAGCGCTGGTGGGCGTGGCGACGGTGATCTTATACATCATTCTGGCCCTGGCCCCGATGCTCGTCGTGTCCCTTACGCTGAACGGCCTGATCTTGGCGAACTCGCTCAAGTTGGTGGCCCACGCACTGATTATGCTCGTTCTTCTGCAACACCGCATGGGTGGCCTGTCGGGACACGGGATGTGGGGGCTTGTGTTCAGGGTGGCCGTCGCCTCGGCTGTGATGGGTGGCGCGGTCCACCTGGTGGTGGAGGGGATGGCGCGGGTTGTGCCAGCCGGGTTGGTAGGCGAGGCGTTGCTGGTAGGGGGAGGTGGGCTCGCGGGGGCCGCTATCTACGGCGTGTTGGCAGTCCTTCTGCGGGTGGAGGAGGTTGGCCTGTTGGGACGGGCTTTACTAGAGTGGGGCCGGCGCTTGACGGGGCCTGGACGGTAGATTATAATGCCGATACGTGAAACGTGATATGTACATGGATGAGAGGCTGAACCTTTGCTGAGGGTTCGTAGGAGAAGATGCGTTGGGAGTGGAGCAGATGCGACCGGTTTGCCCTGAGCGGTATGACGAGGCGTATTTCTTAGGTTCTTGCGAGGGGTACACAGAGTTCATCGCCAGCGAAGGAGCGCATCTTTCGCGCCGGTTGAGCCAGGCCTTTGAGGTGGCCGAGGTCGCACCCGGCATGCGGGTGCTCGACGTCGGCTGCGGGCGGGGTGAGATTCTGCGCCACTGTGCGCGGCTGGGAGCGCAGGCCTGCGGGGTGGATTACGCGCCTGTGGCGTTGCGTATGGCGTGGGAAGTGGCAATGGCCGATGAGGAGACACGGGGTGTTATGGGTGTCTATCAGGCTAACGCCAAGCGGTTGCCCTTTCCCGCTGCCTGTTTCGATCGCGTGCTGATGTTTGATCTGGTCGAGCACCTTCACCCGTGGGAACTGGATCAGGCGTTGGCGGAGGCGCGGCGCGTGCTGCGGCCCGATGGCCGGCTCATCATCCACACCGCTCCCAATGTCTGGTACGACCGGTACGCTTACCCGCTGGTGCGGTTGGTGCGCACGCTGATGAGGCAGGGGGCGAGATATCCAAAAGACCCCCGCGCCACCATCCCGGCCAATCTCGACGTACACGTGAATGAACAGAGCGCGGCTAGCCTCCGGCGGGTGCTGCGGCGAGCGGGGTTCCGCGCTCAGGTGTGGCTGGACACGCCCCCGCAGAACCGGCGGGAGAGCTGGGTGTTCCAGGTTGCCCGTCACATTCTGTTCAGTTGGCCACCCTTCTGCTGGTTCTTCGAGCGAGAGGTGTTCGCGGTGGCGAGCGTGGATGTTCTGCGTTAGTTGGGCGTGCTGCCTGACACCATGCTGGCTGATTGTCATCCTTGACTATCCTTTTTGGTTTGAGTATACTTGTAGTACGAACAGTCGTTCTGGTTATTGAGGAGGCTGGGGATGGATTTTGTAGACAAGATTATTCACGGTGATTGTGAAAAAGTCCTGAAGGAGTTTCCAGATAACTCTATTGACCTGGTTTTCACTTCACCACCATACGCGGACCAGAGAAAGAGAACTTATGGCGGTATCAAACCCGATGAATACGTTGATTGGTTCTTGTCAAAATCAAAGCAATTTTTGCGTGTCTTGAAGCCCACTGGCACTTTCGTTTTGAACATAAAAGAGCGTGTTGTTGATGGTGAGCGTCATACATATGTCATTGAGTTGATATTGGGGTTGAGAGAGCAGGGCTGGTTGTGGACCGAGGAATTTGTCTGGCACAAAAAGAACTGTTATCCGGGTAAGTGGCCTAACCGTTTTCGTGATTCCTGGGAAAGACTTCTTCAATTCAACAAACAACGGAAATTCAATATGTATCAAGAAGCAGTCATGGTGCCTGTTGGAGATTGGGCTAAGGATCGTCTTGCTAGCCTAAGTGAAACGGACAAAATCAGAGATGAATCAAAAGTTGGGAGTGGGTTTGGAAAGAATGTCTCTAAATGGATTGGGCGTAGCAGGGTGTATCCAACAAACGTTATTCACATGGCTACAGAGTGCTCAAATCGAAAGCATAGCGCAGTTTTTCCTGTAGCTCTACCGATTTGGTTTATCAGACTATTCACGCAGCCAGGAGATGTGGTTCTAGACCCATTTATTGGTTCTGGAACAACGGCTGTAGCCGCGAAGGAACTTGGACGTAGATATGTGGGCATTGACATCAATGGAGAATACTGCCAAATTGCAATGGAAAGGCTTGTGCAGAAACAACCACTGTTATTGGAGATATCTGAAACCTACGAAACGAGGAGGGTGCAATGAGTAAACTGGACCTTGATGTGGTCGGAGCCTACGCCAGCGAGAACATAGTGGATTTCCATCAGAGAAGGCTTAAGTCATTGGAACAGTTGAAACTGAGGAAGTTACTCAAGAAAAACCCATATCTATTCAGAGCCAAAAACATCACTACTGCTGGAGACTTGATAAGTGGCTTACTTGATGCTTTTCTCTCGTCGTCCGAAGAGAAACTGTTCGGTGATTTTCTGGAAGATTTGGCTATCTTTGTCGCGAGCCAGACCTGCAATGGGCATAAATCAACGGCACCAGGAGTTGATTTGGAATTCGAGAACAGGGGCATCTACTACATTGTCTCGGTAAAGTCAGGGACCAGTTGGGGAAACAGTTCTCAGCAAAGCAAACTCGCTGAAGATTTGCAGAAAGCCGTTATTAGAGTTAAGCAGTCACGACATGGTGCAAACATTCAGTCAGTTTTAGGCATTTGCTATGGAAAAACAAGAACGAGTTATCTGCGAGGCTATCTGAAAGTTGTTGGTCAGAACTTCTGGTATCTGATTAGCGAAAACAAGGACTTGTACACAGATATCATTGAACCGATTGGGCATAGAGCTAAAGAGCACAATGACGCATTTCACAGAGACAAGGGTAGGGTGACAAACAGGCTCACAAAAGGGTTCATTGAAAGTTTCTGTGATAGCACAGGCGCGATAGATTGGGTGAGACTCGTTGAGTTTAATAGCGGTAACTACGACTTGGACAGGTTCTTGTCTTGATTTGGAAGAAAGTGCGAGAATCTGCGTTCCATTCAGATTGTCGGCTTGAGGCACAGCTTCGCTAGGCGATTATGATGAAATATCGTCGCGCGGTTGACGAACTATCCATAGAGGAACTTGAGGAGATTCTGCGCATCCGCAAGCGGGAGGCGCGGCTGGAGCGTCTGCGCCAGTTAGGCAAGGAGGCCGAGGCGGGTGGTTTTGATCCACTGGCTCCAAAACCGGTCGAACATGAACCCCTGCCCTTGCCGACGGGCTACCAGCGCTTTGAGGGCGCGGGGGCCACAGCGCAGTACCGCGCTCATGCGCTGGATGAACCGGTTGCCGAGGAGAAGCCCAGGCGGAAGAAGCGCCGGATTCGCTGGGATTGGCTGCGCGATAAGAGCCTGTTGGTGATCGAGTTGGCCGTGCTGGCCGGGTTGATTCTGGTGCTATTCAGTTTGCAGACGACGCTGCGCGAGATCAACGAGGAGGCCAGCCAGGCCCAGCAGGCTCAACTGTCTATTCTGCCCACTCCCACGCCCACCCCCCTTATCCGGGTGGTCGTATTGCCAGGGGGCCACACGTCGCCCGATTTGCCTGGGGGTCCCGTGCCCGAGGAGATTCCCGCCCACCTGCGCGACTTGGTGGAGGCGATTACGCCGCTGCCTATGCCCACGCCGGGGCCAGAGCAGGCCATCCGCATCCAGATTCCTGCCCTCGCAGTAGATGCCCCGGTCGTGGAGGGGGACGACTGGGAATCACTCAAGCAGGGAGCCGGTCACCACGTCGGCAGTGTTAATCCAGGTGAGAGCGGCAACTGCGTCATTTCGGCCCACAACGACATCTTTGGCGAGATATTCCGCGCTCTGCCGGACATTGACCTGGACGACGAGATATTTGTACACACCGCCAGCCAGGTCTACCGTTACATTGTCACACAGAAGCGCATCATTGAGCCTACAGAGGTGGGCGTGATGTATCCTACTTCCAGCCCGGTGCTGACACTCATTTCTTGTTACCCGTATGGGATTGACACGCACCGCATTGTCGTCATTGCCGAGTTACAGCCGTGAGAGAGGAAGGGAAGAGGAGAGAGAGGAGAGAGGAGAGAGAGTATGGCAAAAAAGAAGTCACGTCGTGTCAGGAAGAAGGGCCGGCAAGTGCGCCTTTCGCCAGCCCAGATGGTACAGCCAGGGGTTGGCGAGGGGACTATTGCTCCCTCGGTTGCCGCCATGGCGCGGCCTGTGCCGGAGGTATCTGATCCGCGCGAGGAATACCGCTATGTCATTGACGATCTCAAGCGCATTAGTATCATCGCCGTGGCGATGTTGGCGTTGCTGATTGCTCTGGCGTTGCTGTTGCCCTGACGCTACCTACATTTTAGTCCTACGGCTCACATAGGGCGGCTTGTTCAGGCTTGCGGGCTCGCAGGGGGAGCATTCGTACTAGCGCGACCAGTCCCCACGATATCCCCCAGTGGAGTGTTAGTGCCAGCCACAGATTCTGAGTCAGCAGGGATAGCACACCACTGACGACGGCCAGTGTTCCGCGCAGCAACTGGGCCGGGGCTTGCTGTGGGTCGGCCATGCCCTTGCGCCAGGCCGGATTGAGCGTTGCCTCCAGCGCCACCAACGCCAGCCCACCCCAGACTCCCCAATATGCGCTCCACGCGAGGGTGGGCGCGTTGCGGTAGAAGGCCCAATGTACTTCGTGATAGACTGCCTCGCGCAGGAGCACCCAACCGGACACATTGGCCCCGGCGACTGCACCTCCCTCATCGGCAGTGATCAGAGATCGACGGTAGGTCCACCATGCCAGTGCCAACAGTGCCCAAACGCCGATACCTAACATCGCTGTCCATCCCATGTCGTAAGCCCAGTCGAGCCAGTTAGTGGCCACAGCAGCACCGGTCGCCTCGTCACCTAGCGCGGGCAAGTCGAGATGCTGTAGCCCCAACAGCCGCCCGACGACTGCATCGTGGCCCCACAGGAGCGCCGCGAAGGGCACGCCGATGTAGTACAGCAGACGGAGGAGTTGGAGCAGCCACGGGGAAAAGCGCCAAGCGATTAGGGGGGTAACGAACTCATCCACTATACCAGAGCGGGATTGGCGGGAAAACCAGGCCAGGTTCGCCCAGAAGGCGGCCAGGAACAGTGATCCGCTCAGCCACAGCCAGCCTTCGCTCCACTCCATGGTCAGTTCGGGCACGTGCCTACCTCCCCCGCAGCGGTACAGTCAGTGTGATCCGTGTTCCCGCGCCTGGTGCTGAAGCGATAGCCAGTTGGCCGCCGACCAACTCGGCCCGCTCGTGCATGTTGATCATGCCCAGGCTGCTACGCTCGTCATAGTGCACCTGTACCTCGTCCACGTCGAATCCACGGCCATTGTCCTCCACTTCGGCAATGAAGGTGTTGTCCTGAATGTGAAGCCGCACCCAGATGTTTTTGGCCTTAGCGTGTTTACGGGCGTTGCCAATTGCCTCCTCAAGGATGTAGAAGATCACTCCTTGGGCGTTCCGGTCTAGCAATCGGTCTGCCTTTGGTATTGCCTCCAGGTGAACTGGCGTGGCGTTCGTTTCGGCCAACTTACTGATGTATTGCTCCAATGCTGCCTGCAATCCTTGTGTTTCGAGGATGAGCGGTCGGAGCGTGAAGAGCATGTGACGGATTTCCTTCGTCGTGCGGCGTGCCAATTCCTCGACCTGCGCCAATTCCTCAGCCGTCTGCTGCGGATTCTTCTTCAACAGTAGCCGTGCATAGTTCAACTGCATGGCGATGGCTGCGATGCTCTGCGTGGGCCCATCGTGCAAGTCGCGGGCCAGTTTCTTGCGGGCATCTTCCTCTACCGCCACGATGCGTTCTTTCTCCTCCGTCAGGCTTTGATAAAGTTGGGCGTTCTGAAGCGCAACGATGGCCTGATTGCAGATCGCGATGAGCAAGTCCTGGTGGTCTTCTGTGTAGGTGCCAGGATGAGGGCTGCCGAAAACCACTGCGCCGAAGTTCTCGAACCCGGCCCGCAGCGGCACGACGATTGCCTGCCGGCAACTGTGCATCATGATAAGTTGGCCTAACTCCGGATCTGCTGGCGGATTATCGGTTATCACGGCCTCTGCCGTCGCTAACGCCTGAGCCATGACACCACTCTTGCCTTGGAACACGGTTTTTTGGTCGCGAGGCGGTAGGTGACGCGATGCCACAATGCGCAGGTCGTTGTGGCTGAAGAGCATTACCATGCTCACGTGGCCTGAGTCTGGGTGGCCTAACTCTTGCATGCCAGCCTCACCAACGTCGAGCACCGCTCTTAACACTTTGTTGTAGTTTAGCGTCGCACTGAGAGTGCTCGCCAACTCGAAGATGGCTCGCGAGTGTTCTTGAGCAGCACGTAACTTCCGCAGTTCGGCTTCCTCCTCAAGCCAGCGTGTGCGCGCGACGACCTGTTTCATCTGGTTGCCTACGATGCCGCCTATCAGGGCTGCTAGCAAGAGGATCAGAGAGTGGGCAACAAACGGGAGCAGGGCCACCCAAGATGTCCCAGGTGGTGCGATGAGGTAGCCTGCAAGCCCGCAACCTGCCACGACGACGATAGCGACCGGCAGGCTCACCGCCCAGGGAAAGCGTAACACCGCTGTGAGGATGGGAAACAGGGCGAAGAACAGCAGTGGGCTCGCCAGGCCGCCCGACGTAATGACAAAGCCGATAGTCAGGATGGTGTCAATCAGCAACGTCACCACCGACATGGTCCGTCTGGGGGTACCATAGAGCAGTAGCAGCATCACGACGAGATTGTAGAGGGCCGCCACTGCCAGTAGGACCATTGGGGGTAGCAGAGAGGATGTGTCGAAAGAACCACCGTGATGGAAGAAGGTGTCCGCGAAACTGACGAGGGCCACGCTTACCAGGAGTAACCAACGCAGGTTGCTGATTAGCCACTCTACCTGGAGACGTTTCTTGGCACTCTCAGGTGTGGGCATAGTAAGTCTTTCCATCTCGTGTACTGAAACAGGCCGCGGGCATTGAGCGGATGGCCTCCTCACGCAGCCGCGGCCTGGTGTTAGAACAATGGGCGCGAAGGGACTCGAACCCCCGACCTCTACAATGTGAGTGTAGCGCTCTGACCAACTGAGCTACGCGCCCGAAGCACAAGAATTATAGCACCGAACTTTTCAAACCGCAAGTCTTGACAGTTGTCTGCCTTTGTGGTATCATCGCAGCCAAACTGAATATCCTGAGCGACACTCTTATCCAGAGAGGTGGAGGGACCGGCCCTACGAAGCCTCGGCAACCAGCCAGCCGCTAGCAGCGAGTCGGGTGCCAATTCCGGCAGAATGGTGTTTCTGGAAGATGAGAGGTGGTCACGCCCGTTGTGCCCCTTCTTGTCTTGCAAGAAGGGTTTTTTGTTGGGCTAGCCTCGACCAGGATCTACCGGAGTTTTTAATGCGGCTTTCAGGAAGTCCCAAAAAATCTAAGCATGCAACAAAAAGGAGAAGTTCAAATGAGTGGTAGCAACGCGACGTTTATGACATCACCCCAGTATTTCTTCACCTCGGAATCGGTGACCGAAGGGCATCCCGACAAAATCTGCGATCAGATTTCAGACGCTGTGCTGGATGCCATCATCGCTGATGACCCCGATGCGCGCGTCGCTTGCGACGTGAGCGTGACCACTGGCCTGGTCATCGTGATGGGAGAGATCACGACCAGTACCTATGTGGACATCGGCAAACTTGTCCGCTACGTTGTCCGCGATATTGGCTTCACCCGAGCCAAGTACGGCTTTGATGCCGATACATGCGGCGTCATCGTCAGTATCAAGGAGCAGTCGGCTGATATTGCCCTGGGCGTGGATCGGGCGCTGGAGGCCAAGACAGGCGAGATGTCTGAGGCAGATATCGAAGCGATCGGCGCTGGTGATCAGGGCATGATGGTCGGCTTTGCCTGCAACGAGACGCCAGAGTTGATGCCGTTGAGCATTATGCTGGCTCACAAGTTGTGCAAGCGGTTGGCCGAGGTGCGCAAGAACAAGACGCTGCCCTATCTGCGCCCCGACGGCAAGAGTCAGGTGACGGTTGAATATGAGTATGGCCGGCCTAAGCGTGTTGACACCATCGTCGTCAGCACACAACACTCGCCCAACGTCATTCAAGAGCAGATCCGTGAGGACGTTATTGCTCACGTGGTCAGGCATGTGGTGCCCGCTGATATGCTTGACGACAAGACCAAAATCTACGTCAATCCTACGGGGCGTTTTGTTACGGGTGGCCCGCTGGGTGACTCTGGCTTGACTGGGCGCAAGATCATCGTTGATACGTACGGTGGTGTGGCCCGTCACGGTGGTGGTTGTTTCTCTGGCAAGGATCCGACGAAGGTGGACCGTTCGGCGAGTTACATGACTCGCTACATTGCCAAGAATTTGGTGGCGGCGGGCATAGCCGATCGCCTGGAACTGCAAGTCTCTTACGCAATTGGTGTTGCCCGGCCGTTGTCGTTGTCGGTGGAGACTTTTGGCACGGCCAAGATCTCCGATGACAGGATCGTTGAGTTGATTGAAGAGCACTTCGACATGCGTCCTGCCGCGATCATTCGCGACCTGGACTTGCGGCGACCCATCTACCGTAAGACGGCTGCCTACGGCCACTTCGGGCGTGATGACATTAACGCGCCCTGGGAGCGCACCGACAAATCTGAAATCTTGCGCCAGGCGGCAGGCTTGGCTTAGCCGGGGCCATTTGGCAACTGTAGGAGGATTCTCCAGAACTCGTTTTTGGCGTCTGGAGATGCCTTCTACATCTTCGCACAATCTGGTTTTAAACGAGTACGGGCCGGCCTCAGGGGTCGGCCCGCTGTGCTGTCTCCTGGCGACGTTTCGGGAGTGGTGGTCAGGCCGCTTCTGCCTCGGTTGATGGCAATGTGTAAGGTCTACAACGTGCTGGCGCTGTGTGCTTTGACATCCTCTCCCTTTCGATGTATACTCACCGCGTTGTGATGCAACAGATAGAGCGAGGCTGTTGAGATGACTGTGGGGCGCTTTTCCAATCCGCCAGCCCCTGCCTGGCCAGACTTTAGGTCTGGGTGAGGGCTATTTGAGAGCGCCCAGTTCCGGCCGGCCCTCCAGACCATGCGGGGGCTGGCTTTTGTGTGAGGGAGCCGATGACCATCCAGGAACTCACTGATGAGATGAACCGCTTCGTGGAAGCGATGGGCTGGTACAGGGAGGATTCCCCGTGGGCGCAGACACCGCGCAATATTGCCACATCGCTTTCGCTAGAGGCAGCCGAGGTACTGGAGCATTTTCAGTGGGGCGAGCGAGCCGATGAAGATGCACTGGCGGGGGAACTGGCCGACGTGGCGCTCTATCTGTTGCAACTGGCCTACCTGACCGGCATAGACCTGGAGCAGGCGATTCACCACAAACTGGCGATCAATTACAACCGAGAGTGGTCTGAGGTACCATCTAGCGTCAGTGGATAGACGATGCCAGGCGGCTTGATGGAATTATGACGTGCGGTGGTAGGGTATGTGCTCTTCCAGGCCAGGGATGACCTTGTAATGCTTGATGTTGAACGTGTATAGGGGTTTGCCCAGCCGTAAGGCCGATGCAGCAATGAGGCAGTCCATAATGCCCACGTTGTGGCTCAGGTGATAACATTCGAACCACTTTAGGGCACGTTCCGAGTCGTCTTTTTCCAAAACGATCAGGGGATAGCGGTCAAGTTGCTCGATCAGTATTTCCAGTTCCCGACGATTGCGGGCTCCTTGCAGGATTTCCATCCGTACTAGCACAGGAATGCCTATCACCTGCTCGCCCAAACTTGCGAGACATGCGGCTGCTTCGGCTCTGCCACGCAGGATTTCTATGAGGACATCGGTGTCCAGTAGCAAGTCAGGTTCAGCCATTGTCTCGTCGCTCGGCCTGGGCACGCAATTGTCGTGCATAGGCCAGACTGTCACCTATGTCGTCGCGTCTAGCCCACAGACCAAAAAGGGGCGAACTGATCATCTCGGTGGCTGTTCCTGCTGGTACCTTCTGGTCCAGCCTGGTGATGATAATCACTTGTGCTGGCCCAACTGGCACGTCCTGCGGCACCGGAATGAGCAGTCTGCGATCCAGAGGGACATCAACTTGCATGCTGATTGTTCTAGTCATTTGAGTTCTCCTTGGCGTTGCTCACGTGTTCATTTTAGCACAGTCGGTGAGGATTGCCAAGTTCTCGGAGATCCGCCCGATGAAGATTCTCGCCGTCAGTGACCTGGTGGTCGAGAGTATTTACAGTTCACACGTCCGCGAGCGGTTTGGCGATGTGGATGTGGTGCTTTCGTGTGGCGATCTGCCCTACTCCTACCTGGAGTACATTGTGACGATGTTGAACGTGGACTGTTTCTTTGTGCATGGCAACCACGACCAACCTGAGTACACGGCTGACGGACGCGTGCTTACCGAACCGGGCGGGTGGTTCAATCTGGATGGGCGGACTATGGAAGCCAGAGGGATGCTCCTGGCCGGGCTGGAAGGCTCTATGCGCTACAAGTCTGGAGCGCCCTTCCAATACACGGACAGTGAGATGGCCTACAAAATTGGGCGCATAATGCCAGCCTTGCTTATGAACCGTGTGCTCCACGGGCGTTACCTGGACATCCTCATCACGCACTCGCCACCCTTGGGCATCCACGACGGTGAAGATCTGCCTCATCGTGGCTTCAAGACACTGCTTGGGTTGATGGATCGTTTCCGGCCTCGCTACCTGCTCCACGGCCACAAGCACATCTACGGACTCGAACCTTCGCGGACACGCTACCGGGACACTGAGGTTGTCAACGTTTATCCTTTCCGCGTGATCGAGTGGTGATACCTGATGGCTGGTAAAGATCGAGCACGAATAGACTTCGATACAGCGCGGCGCAAGGCGTTCTGGAACGAGATCGTCTCGTTCCTGAGCGGTCGCCCTAATCGGCTGCTCTCGTGGGACGAGGTGCGCGATAAACTGGGCGTGCGCGGGCAAGTCTACTGGGGCATTCGGGCCGTGCCTGTGGACAAGATCATCGGCAGTGTGGGGCGCTATCGGGATTTCGACCGCGTCTTCCTGCCGACGCAGGATCGCACGGCGAGCCGCTGGCGCTCTATTGCCTGCGCTCACTACGACGACGTCAGTCTACCGCCGGTGAAGTTGTACAAGATCGGGGATGCCTACTTCGTCCTCGACGGCAATCACCGCGTCTCGGTGGCGCGAGAGCAGGGTGTTGAGTTCGTGGATGCTGAGGTGATTGAGGCAGCGACCAGAGTGCCGGTGACGGCCGACCTGGATGCCGGCGACCTGGAGATCAAGGGCGAATACACCCGCTTCCTTGAGCGCACGCGGCTGGATGAGGTGCGACCTGACCAGCGCATTGAGTTCACCATCGGCGGTGGGTATGAGCGACTGCTGGAGCACATCGCCGTGCATCGTTACTTCATGGGCCTGGAGCAGCAGCGTTTCATCCCGGAAGACGAGGCGGTCTGCGACTGGTATGAGCACGTCTACCTGCCATTGGTGCACATCATTCGCGAAAAGGACACCCTGGCCGATTTCCCAGGCCGTACCGAGGCTGACCTGTACCTGTGGGTTATGGATCATCAACACTACCTGCGCGAGCGGTTCGGCCCTGTGGTGGGGACGGAACAGGCTACTGAGCACTTCGCTGACCACTACACCACCCGGCCGATCAAGCGCATGGTGCACGCCGTGCAGGATCTGGTTGCCGGGCAGGACGATGGGGAGAAATTTGGCACGGACGCCCCGGAAGAAGAATGTGCCAAGTAACAACGATTCCGGGCTGACAGGAAAAAGGAGGAGGGATGGCCACCAAAGTCACACCACGCAGTGAGGATTACTCTCGCTGGTACACCGATGTAGTCCAGATGGCCGACCTGGCCGATTATGCTCCTGTCAAGGGCTGCATGGTGATCAAACCCCACGGCTATGCACTGTGGGAGAACATCAAGGCAGGGCTCGACCGGCGCTTCAAGGCTACTGGCCACGTCAATGCTTACTTTCCTCTCTTTATCCCGCTGAGTTTCATCCAGAAAGAAGCGCAACACGTGGAGGGCTTCTCGCCCGAACTGGCCATCGTCACCATTGGCGGCGGCAAACAACTGGAGGATCCGCTGGTCGTGCGCCCTACTTCGGAAACGATCATTGGCCACATGTATGCCAAATGGATCCAATCCTACCGTGACCTGCCATTGCTGATCAACCAGTGGGCCAACGTGGTGCGTTGGGAGATGCGCACCCGTCTATTCCTGCGCACGACGGAGTTCCTGTGGCAAGAAGGGCATACCGCTCACGCCACCGCTGAGGAGGCATAGGAAGAAACGTTGCGCATGCTCAATGTCTACGCCGACTTCGCCATCGAGGCTGCTGCTATCCCGGTCATCGCTGGTCGTAAGAGCGAGAGTGAGAAGTTCGCGGGAGCGGTGACCAGTTATACCATTGAGGCGATGATGGGGGACTATAAGGCGCTCCAGTCGGGCACCAGTCACTTCCTCGGGCAGAATTTCGCCAAGGCGTTCGACATCAAGTTCCTTGACGAGAATAATGATCTCCAATACGTGTGGACGACTAGTTGGGGCCCCAGCACGCGCATGGTGGGAGCGGTGGTGATGGTACATGGCGACGATCAGGGGCTGGTCTTGCCGCCGAAACCGGCTCCAATCCAGGTCGTCATCGTCCCTATATGGAAGAGCGACAACCAACGTGCTGCGGTGCTTGAGGCTGTGACCCGGGTAGAGGCGGTGCTGCGCGACAACGTGCGCGTGCACGTGGATGACCGGGACGAGTACTCGCCCGGCTGGAAGTTCAACGAGTGGGAGATGCGGGGTGTGCCACTGCGGATCGAGATCGGCCCCCGGGACGTGGAGCGGGAGCAGGTGACGCTGGCCCGGCGCGACATCCCCGGCCGCGAAGGGAAGAGCAACGTGTCACTGGAAGGGCTGACGGGAACGGTGCAGGAGATGCTTGTCACTATCCAGGCCGACCTCTACCGTCGCGCACTTGATTTCCGAGAGGCGCGCACATACGATCCCAAGGACTACGCCGAGTTCCGGGAGGCGATATCCGTCGGGTTTGCCTATTCCTGGTGGTGTGGGGACGCGGACTGCGAGGCCCAGATCAAGGAGGGAGCCAAGGCCACGGTGCGCTGCATCCCACTGGAGCAGGAGCCAGGGAAAGGGAAGTGCATCCACTGCGGAAAAGAGGCCAGTGAGCGGGCCATCTTCGGGCGGGCGTACTAGGGACTGGGGGCGAGGGACTAGGGACTGGGGGCGAGGGACTAGGGGCGAGGAGCTGGGGAGGCGAGATGGACTATCGGAGCAACAAGGCATGGCAGCGGTGCGATGACTTGGCCGTGGCTGTGTACCGGGCGACGGCTCGCTTTCCGCGGGAAGAAAGGAGACATGATGAAGCATAGCCACATCGTTATCGTCGCACTGCTACTGATCGGCCTCATCACGGCCTGCCTGCCCTCTGACCCTACCGCTACCGCCATCGTGCCCGACACACCTTCTCCCTCCCCTTCCCCTTTGCCGTCGCCCTCACCCACTCTGGCTCCCACCAGCACGCCGACTCCGATACCACCCAAGGAACTCACCGTCTGCCAGGCCCTTGAGCCCAATACGCTCTTCGTCTACGGCGGCCCATCGCGTGCCGCTCGCAACGTGCTGGCGGCAATCTACGATGGCCCGATTGACACCCACACGTATCAGTTCCAGCCCGTGATCCTGGAAAAAATCCCCAGCCTGGCCGACGGGGACGCTGTCCTGGGAACTGTCCTCGTTCAAGCGGGCGACCATGTCGTGGACGTCAACGGTCTGGGGGTGGACTTGCTGCCGGGCGTCACCGTCTTTGACGCCGACGGCCAGGAGGCCACGTTTGAGGGTGGGGTGGTCACGATGACGCAGATGATGGTGACCTTCACGCTGCGGGCCGACGTCACCTGGGCGGATGGTCAGCCCCTCACCGCCGGCGATTCCCGCTACTCCTTCGAGTTGGCCGGGGCGTTCGAGAGTCCCACCCTGCGGTTGCTCTGGGATCGCACCCGTAGTTATGACGTCGTGGACGAGCGTACTGTCGTCTGGACTGGTGTGCCTGGCTATCGCGCCCCCTTCTACTTCCTGAACTTCTACCACCCACTGCCCCGGCACATGTGGGGGGTGGCCGACGCCGACCAGTTGCTCAGCACCGAGGTCGCGCACCGCAAGCCGCTGGGCTGGGGCCCCTTCGTCGGCGAAGAGTGGGTGGAGGGCGACCACATCACGCTGGTGCGCAACCCGCACTACTTCCGCGCATCTGAGGGGCTGCCATATCTCGATCGTATCATCTTCCGCTTCGTCCCCGCCCTGCGGCAGGCGCTCGATTCGCTCTTGGCGGGCGAATGTGACCTTATCACCCAGGACGTGATCGAGGGCGGGGACATCACGCCACTGCTGGAGGCCGCCGACGCTGGCACAGTGAAATTGGTTACCTCCCCCAGCAGCGAGTGGGAACACCTGGACTTCGGCATTGAGCCGGCGGAAGGGGTTAGCCGCCCGGATTTCTTCGAGGACGTGCGGGTGCGCCAGGCCGTCGCGCTGTGCATTGACCGCGAGCGTTTCGCGCGTGAACCACTGCCCTATGGCGAGGTCGCCGTCGCCCATAGTTACGTTGCCCCTGAGCACCCGCTTTACGCAGGCGACCAACTCTACCGCTGGGACTATGCTCTGTTCGGTGGCCGGTCTCTGTTAGAGGAGGTGGGCTGGCAAGATGAGGACGGGGATGGTATCAGGGAGGCGCACGATGTGGCAGGTATCTCTAACGGCATGCCCTTCTCCGTCACCCTGCTCACGACCAGCGATCATCCGGCGCACGAGCGGACGGCGCACATCCTGTCCGAGAATCTGGCGGCCTGCGGCATTGGGCTGGCGGTGGAGTATCTCCCCGCCGAAGAATTCTTCGCCGACGGCCCTGACGGTCTGGTGTTCGGACGCCAGTTCGACCTGGCGCTCTTCTCCTGGCTGAATGGATTTGACGCGCCGTGTGGGCT
>JAUWNP010000248.1 GCA_030612585.1 Anaerolineae bacterium | reverse complement strand
CACGTGGCCTTCGGAGCACCCTACCCAGGCAAGATTATCGCCATTGATCTGGATGAGGCGAACGGCGAGTTAATCTGCCAGAAGGACTCCTTCCTATGTGCCGCCTTGGGCACCGAGTTGACCATTGCTTTCAACAAGAAGATCGGAGCCGGACTCTTCGGCGGCGAAGGCTTCATTCTCCAGCGTCTGCAAGGCGATGGCATGGTCTTCATCCACGCGGGCGGCACCATCGTAGAGAAGCGCCTCAACAACGAGAAAATCATGGTTGATACCGGGTGCATCGTCGCCTTCGAGAGCACCATCAACTACAACATCCAGCAGGCGGGCAACCTGAAGTCTATGATTTTCGGTGGCGAGGGGCTCTTCCTGGCTACGCTGCAGGGAGCCGGGCGCATTTGGCTTCAGTCGCTGCCGTTCTCTCGCCTGGCCGACCGCATCCTGGAGTTCGCACCCTCGGAGGGTGGGAAGTCAGTGGGTGAGGGTTCAATTGTCGGCGGAGCGGTCAAGTTCTTGCAGCACTAGACGCAGGCCTTCCAGCCGAAGCGCTCCCAATCCACAGTCCCGTCTGCGTCAAACTCGACTCCCTCGGCTTCCAACAATGCCCGCTGGAGATCGGCGCTGTGCTCCCGGCGACTGATGGAGATATGGCCCTGGCTGTTGATGACGCGGTGCCACGGGACGTCAGAGCCTTCCGGCAGGCTATGCAATGCCCAGCCGACAGTGCGGGCGGCGCGGGGACGGCCTAGCGTGCGGGCAAGCGCCCCGTAAGAAGTGACCTTACCAGGCGGCACCTGCCGCACCAGCCGGTAGACACGCTTGAAGAAGCCAGTAGTCATTGTCGGGGCGAAGGCAGACCAAACACTGATCGAGACACTGAGGCAGACGAGGGCATACTAGCGGCGCATGGCTGGCGGCATAAGCCGGTCTTTGGGGACGCTGCGGAGGTATTCTTCGTACATCTCTGCCGCATAGTCCCCCTTGTAGGCTGCCCACAGTCGCTTGTCGTCGAGGGCCAAGGCATCGCGGATGTAACGCATGGTGGTGTGAGGAATGTCGGCGCTGCCAGCATCAACCATCGTCACGATGGTGTGGGATTCACCGTTTAGGCAGATTACCCGTTTGTAGAACCAGATGTGGTCACCCTTGCCGTGCTTGCGATCTTGAGTGAAACCCAGTCTGGTTAGAGCGCGGATGACTTGACGAGGCTTCCAAATATGTCTGCGTCCCATGACTCCGGCCGGTGGCTGAATAACTCTGCAATGCGATCGAGAAACGTGGGGGGGCGGTGTGGGCTATGCAGGGAAGCCTGAGTCAAGGAAGGGATGACTTTCTCAGTGAGCAAGGCCAGATGCTCTCTATATGGCGCTTCCTGATTGAAATCGTCGTGAGCCACAATGAAGTGCCAGTACTCAAAGATGGCGTCAATAAACTTCCTGCGAACCTCAACCTCAGTCTGACCCGAGGTGTAGATATTCAGTTCCGGGCAGTATAAGGTTACACCGACCTCATCGCGGCTGATCTCAGCCGTCAATAGGGGCTCCATTCTCATTACCTCGCGTTTGCCTGTTGTCTCTGCATATTAGTAATTATAGCCGAGATTATTGGGGTGTCAATCCGCTGGCACCCTACAGCATCTCCAGGAACGCGGCCACGCGCTCCCGCACCCCACCCTCGTTGTAGAGCCGTGCATCACACATGTCGGCCTCCAGGATGAGTACGGGGAGGTCCAGCGTATCCCGCAGTTCGTCCCGCACGTCGCTCTGGGTGATGGAGAAGGGCTTGCAGGAGCGGTTGGCGTGCATCACCATCCCGTCTACCTGGAAGCGGCGAGCCAGGCCGGTGATGGTGCGCAGCCGCGTGGGCAGGTCCACGTTGATGAACACGCCGGTGTAGGCCCGCGCCAGGCCGGCGAAGGGCTCCTCGAGGTCAAGTTCGACCGTCCAGGCGTTGGTGTAGGTATCGGCGACGAAACAGGCACCGGCGTCCATAAAGGGGCGGAAGAAGCGGTAGAGGCGGTACCAGATGGCGATGTTGTCCCAGAGGAGACGGTACCGCTCGCCGGGCACCGCGCCAACGGACTGGGTGACCCGTTCCTCCAGTTCGGCCTTGAGGTGGCGGTAGCAATCTACCGCCCGGCGCGTGCCGCGCAGCGCGACGACAGGGGCCATGGCGACGAAGAGGTCGGGGGCGTTGATGGGGGAAGGCCGGTGCTGCCCGAAGGCCAGGACCTCCTGCCACAATGCGACTACCTCTCGGGACAGGGCAATGGTGGAGCGGAACTTGTCGGGCTTCAGGCGGCGGCCCGTGTGCGCTTCCAGCCAGGCGACGAACTCACGCAACTGGTCAACGACGTAGGCGATGACGTGGGGCTCGGCCGGGGTGGCGCGCTGAAAGGGTACGTCGAGGACAAATAGAGGCACGTCGTAGAGCGCGGCCAGCGCCTCGTACCACTGGAGCACGGTGCCACAGATGTTGTTGCAGCAGACCAGCAGGTCGGGGCGGGGCATCCCGTTCAGCGGCGCGTCCCTGGGCTGCAGCACTGCCCCGATGTGGCTGCGGGCGTAGGAGCAAAGGTCGGCGGGGAAGCCCTGTGCCTCGGCCACCTGGCACAGGCCGACGGCGGCCCCGCGCGCGCCACACAGCGCGCCGTAGTTCTCTGGGTAAAGTGTGAGGATGCCCATGGCTTCCATAATCTCGACCGGCGCGCCGCTGGTGACGTAGGCCAGCGGCTTGAGCCGCGCCAGCGCCTTGCGCTGCACGTAGTAGCGTGCCATCACGCTGTTGATCTCTTTGAGCGATTGAAGGCGCGGATATTTTGGCATCTTCAGACCTCGCGCCGGTGATGGGTGATCCAGGGAGTCAGGTTCTGTGCCACGCTGCGGGGGTAGCACTGTGCCCACTTCTCAAGCCTGTAAGGGTCAAGCCGTTCCCACGCCAGTTCATCGAGGGGCGGAAGCCCGCCTTTGGTCTTGAGGCTGATGTAGATGAAATCGAGCAGCGCCTTCTCCGGTTCAGCCCACAGGATTCCATCGCTTGCGGCGTAGCCGAAAAACAGGGAGGCCTTGAGACGGTGAAAGATGATTTCGCCAAAGGGGGTCTCTTTGCTCCCCGACTCCACAGCCGAGGCGCACGTAAGGACCAGCGGCATCTGGGAGATCAGACCATGTCGCTCCAACCCGCTCTCAAACGAGATGTAGCATGGACGGCCCAGGACCATTGCCACCTCTTCCAGGGTAGGCGGGAAGAGGCCGTTGGCGTAGAGTCTCTTCCCCAATCGCTTCATGTACCCTTTCACCTCCAGCCGGCGCAGTGCCTTGCGGGTGGCCTCCTCGCGCAAGCCGGAGGCCAGGGAAAGGGCCTGAAGCGTCAGGATTCTGCCCCCTTGTCTGCCCAACTGTCGCAGGACTTCAATCCAACGGTCGAGTGTGAAGTACTTCATACTATCGACTCAAGCAGCATCTTTACATCAGTGACCAGCGATTCCAGCGCCTCTCCTTGAAGTTGAAGGCGGTATCTTCTGGGCAGGAAACGTTCCAACTCCAGACGGACCACCTCAGGTGTGATGCGCAGCAAGTTCCGGCGCAAGCCATCGAGGGGCACGGTGTAGTCGGCAAACTTCTTTTCCACCAGAACGCGGTCCAACTCAATGCCTCTCTCCTGGAGCAGCCAAAGGTCGAAGATGTCCCGCCCCTTGACATAGGGCCGGCCGGCGATAGCGGCCACTTTGTCGGCCATGATTTCCTCCGGCTCCTCCACCCGGACCAAAACCAGGGGTAACCCAGGCATACTTGGCGGGATATGCAGCGCAGCGACGCGGACAGTGTAGGCGGGATAGAAGCCGAACTCGACGTTGACGAAGGTGGATGGCACCTCTGCGGCACGACAGCGGACTTGCCAGCGGACAAGTTCAGGGCTCTCCTTCTGGACGCGCGCCTTGACCTCCCCCTCAAGAAGAGAGCCAAGGCGGCGCAGTCCACGCTCCATCTTTTGGAAGAGCGGCCTCAACTCCCTGCCCTCCAGTGAAGTCACGAAATCTATGTCTTCCGAGTATCGGGCTCCCTCGTACACCAATCGGAGACATGTTCCCCCCTGAAAGGTGACGTGGCGCGACTCCGGCTGGCCATAGATTTCGGACAGGGCGTAGATCTGGAGCGCCTCTTTGATCAATACTTGAATAGGGAGCCCCTCGTCTTCTGCTCTCTCGCTGAGAATATCCCGTAGACTCACGATTCGTCCTCGATATGGGCCAAATTTGTCCCTTTCTGGGATTGATTATACCACTAAGTCAGCATCTCCACAAATGCCTCCACCCGCGTACGCAGTTGGCCAGCCTGGGACGCCTGCTCCAGTTCAACCAGCAGGTGGGGCAAGCCAGCCCGGTCCAGCGCGTGGGCCAGTTGCACGTAGTCGAAACCGTGGTGCTCGCAGAACTTCTGGCGGGCGAAGATGACACCATCGGCGCCGCGCTCCTGCACCAGTGACAACAAGTGGGCAGCGCGGGTGCGTTGGGGGTGATACTTGGTCGGGGTGGGCACGAGCGCCAGCAGCCGATCGGCCAGGGCCGCGAGAGGGTCGCCATCTTCAGCCGCGTCCACGGCGAAGTATCGCTCTCCCAGGTCCAGCAGGTCACCAACCACGCGAGCGCCAGCCTGAGCGATGACGTCGAAGAGGACAGTATCCGCCAGGGCGGGGCCTACCAAAATGAGCGGAGGAGCAGGGGCGCAGGGGAGCAGGGGGGCAGAGAAGATACATCCTGCATCCTGCCTCCTGCTTCCTGCTTCACGCTTCCTGCTCCCTGCTTCCTGCTTCCTGCTTCCTATCTCCTGATTGTAGGTCTCCTTCGGCATCTGGAAAGCGGCCCGCACGAGGGCATACAAATCGGGCGGGGCGATGTCTTCTCGGGCGGCGCGGGCATAGAGATGGCGGACCAGGGCGCGGGTGCGGTTGTAGAGTGCGATACTCTCCCGCAGCGCGCCGTCCGAGATGGGACGGCCGGTCATGGCCTGCACCCGCTCGCGCAACGATTGGAGTTCTGCCAGGAGGTAGGCGCGGGCGGAGGGACTGTCCAGGCGTAGCGGCATCCCAAAATGGAAGAGAGGAATGTGGGGCACGCTCCGCCGCCAGAGGTCGGTCAGACCCTGCATCGTATCGCAGGTCTGGGCGAGGGCCATCCCGGCCAGGCCGTCCAGTTCGCCCGCGAGTGCCTGGTCGAGCGCGGAACCGGCGACCCAACAGGTGAAGCCGGGCAGGTGGGCGCGAGCGAACCCGTGGGCGTCCGGGGTATGAAAGATGAACACAGGAGTGAAACCCGCCGCGTGGAAGAGTTCCTCGGGGACGTAGGCGCTGAGAAAGCCGAGGGGGGATTGGAGGTTGGAGATTGGGTACTGGGGATTGGATATTGGAGATCGGATATTGGAGATTGGAGATTGCATACTTCCCTCATCCCTCACTTACTCATTTACTCACGTACTCATCTCACTCGCGGGCGATGAGGGCCGCGCCGATGGCGCCGGCGAGTTGGGCGTGTTCTGGCACGAAGATGGCGTGGCCTGTTCTTTCCTCCAGCATACAGGCCACGCCTGCGTTGCGGGCCACGCCGCCGGTCAGCACAACCACGTCTTGCACCCGTATGCGCCTGACCATGGTGGCGACGCGGGCCGCGATGGCCTCGTGGATGCCGGCGACGATCTCGGCCCGGGGCCTGCCTGTGGCCAGATGGGTGATGACCTCCGACTCGGCGAAGACAGTACAGGTGCTGGAGATTGTGGCGCGACGCGGGGCAGAGAGGGCCAGTTGGCCAAAGTCAGCCAGATCCACCTCCAATGCATGGGCCATCACCTCCAGAAAGCGCCCGGTTCCAGCGGCGCACTTGTCATTCATCACGGGTAGTGGTTACATATTAACTGATGGGACACCACACTGTGTTGTAGTAGTGGAGATACATCTTCAGCACCGCTTCGTGATAAACGTCTGACTTGGAGAACGATAGCGTTTTCCGCACAAATCGAGCCAGTCTCTGCCGCA
>JAUWNP010000114.1 GCA_030612585.1 Anaerolineae bacterium | reverse complement strand
GATTAAGCGGCGCTGTTATGGCATTACCAGGGTCACAACTCTATTCCAACGCATTTACCTTGACCTTGAGGGCTATCGCCGATTCGCCTAGCCGGAGTACCCCCATATGTGGCCCTCCCATGCGAAATCCCAAAGAGCCATTCTCGGAGAGCATCTTGTCAAGCAAATGGATGAACTCATCGAAATTCTTGCGGGTGGGGCGGAGCATTGGGATGAACCCCTTAGGTCTCTGCTCCTCGAAAGTCTCTCTAAAGAGACTTGGCTTGCCAATCAGATGGGCTAGATTGTTGACCTCTGCCTGCTCTGTCAAGAAGGCTTGATATGCAGAGTAGTATTCTGGCCAATAGCCGTAGATCGTTGCTCGCTCATAGTCGCTATTCATAGAGCATTCATCGTGCACCACGTATGCACTCCAAATCTGCTGGTGCTCTGGGCTGAGATCTGCCAAATATCGTAGGAACGCCACCACAACGCGGTTGCGTCCGCTATCATATCCAATTCCAAAAGTCTGGAGTAGGATTTTGTCTCGTTCAGCAATGTCTTGAGAATCATAATGCTCTGTAGTGACCCTGATAGAACCAGCGAAGTCACTGAACTCGAAGTAGTAGCGGGGATCCCTGTAGTACCTATCAAGCACCTCGAGCCCAAAGAACACCGGTGTTAATTGGGGCTCGGCAAGTGCTAATCGCTGCGTGAATGGCTGTGTATCGTACACAGACAAATCAACAGCGGCGCGAATTACATCGGAAGTTGGATAGGCGCAGGTGGTATACAGTTCTTCCTCAAGTATCTTTGCCATTTGTTTATCCACGGGAAGGTCTGGCAAACGCTTGATATGAGGATTCAGAGAGTGGCTAGCGAACGCTAGACTGATTCTGTTCTCTTGAACCAACTGACTGAGGATTTCCCGCATTTCAGACCAAGGGGCTTCGAACTCGGCACTGAGATCAGGGACTAGTATGCCGTTGAAGTCCGATGATCTCGCAAAGAAATCGAGAATCCTATTCAGAATATCCTCTTTCATCGGTAAGGTTTTCTCTCCATTTCCTGTCCTGGTAGAAACTTCTTGGATGGCCGCCCAACGGCACGCGCTTTACCCGCGCCGCGGCCTTCGCGACGTGCTCCTTAGTTCAAGATGCCCCATAAAGCCAAATCGAGCCGCGATTCAAGGCCGCGGTAGCGGCGTCGGGTGCAAGCGCTGGGTGCGATTCGTTCGCCCGAAACCGGAGTGATCCGGGGGATGGGCGGGAAGGTCGCGTGTTTCTCAAACATGTTGTACCTTGACAACTGAGTGTCCAAGTAGGTGCGATGGTAGCACATTTCGTGCGAAACATCAACCCCTACCTCCCTGGTGGATGGGAGAGAGCGCTACCCTACGGCGGGAGACTGGTCATCAAACGTCGGAGTGCAAGGGTAGAAAGGCGTCATCTCCGAGCCAAACGGAGTCACACGTCGAGCAAGTGGCTATGGACAACGAAAGTGAAGTTGCGTATGTACGTGCCGTCATGGAGGACCTGCCTACGCTGGCTAGATGTCTCCTGTCCACGCGACGGGAGCGGCAGGCCCCAAAAGGGGAAGGTCTTAGGGCCATACAATCAAGTCGTGTATGGTATCCACCCGTAAGGAGACCCGGTGCAAAGCATACGTCCCTTCGACAAGCTCAGGGCAGGCCCAACGTCACGCAAAAATGGACACACGGAACGGAGTAACCCGGCAGTAGCTCTCCAGTAATACTGGAGCAGGGAACCACCCGCAAGCGCTGTCGGGAGGGATGGCCCAAGGCTTGTCCTGAGCGAAGCCGAAGGAAGCCAATGCCCAGGGTAATGTCTGGGATACGGGCGAAGGCCAAGACCCTCTGCTCGGGCAAACCTTTGGTTTGTCGCTGACGTGGGCCGGGTGCCAGGGAAGGTAAGGGTGCCGAGAGAGATCGAGCTTTATGGCAGGCGTCGGCGTGCACTTCGTGCCCGTAGACGTACTGAAAGCCGGATTCGCGCAAAGGGTATCTATCTCTTAAGGTGCATTTACCAAGCGAACGCGGTCGAGTAATCACCGCCAGTACTGCCCATGACAAAGGCCCTGGTGCTCAAAAGCCGGATGAGGTGAAAGTCTCACGTCCGATTTGGGAGTGGCGCAGGGGGAAGTGATTCCCCCTGCGACCATAACTTGGGCGGCGGTTGCTGAAAGTGTTGAGTTCATCGTTTGATAGCCGCCGTTGCCGTTTGACCCAGGTAATTTGTCAAGACTTGCTCGAACTCGCGCGTGGCATCTACGGTTCCAGAAGTCGCGTGCCCCAACTCGTGCAAGAGCGTAGCAGCATAGCTCACAAGAGATGAAAGTCTAGTGCGTTTTATGACGATTGCTGGAATCGAAGAGTCCCACACTCCCCCGGTGTCATCACTTGTAACTCGCATCGTCTCTGAAATCCGAATCTCTGGAACACGTCTTCTACTTATCCCAACTAATGCAGCAATCTGGAGCGTTCGGCCATACACGCGGCGCTCATTTCTGGTCAGCTTCCGGGGGTTAACAAATCGGTACTGAAAGCTTGCATTGTACTCTTCAACGTACTTCTCCACAGTTCGAACTTGAGGCCCACCTGAAGCCATTTGCGAATTCAGTTTCGCCTTTTGCTGTTCAGTGACAATAATGGGCTCGTATCCGTCTGAACGGGCATTGTCCAGGATGTTGGGACGCCACTGAATTTCTTTCTCTGTAAAATACACCACTTTTGCTTTCTGGTGCATAAGGTTCAAAGCCATTTGGCTAATCTCGATCCACCTCATTTCGTCGCGCTGTTCACCAGTGGCTCGTTCTCTAACTTGCTCTACTAGAAGCCTATGCACTGCTTTGCTCTTGGAATTCTTGAGAATGCTCTTGATTCGTTCAGCATAAGTCGTTCTGCCGACATTCAGACGTTCTCTGTTAAGTCTCTTCTTCATAGACTTTGTCAGACTGGTAATGTTGTACGAAAACAGGAAGTTGGGTTCTTCGCTAGCGAACACTCCCAGGATGTAAACCCGTCCCACATTGCCTTTACGACGTAGGATTTGACCGTAGGCATTGGTCTCCATAACTTCTTCTCCGGCAAACTTCAGAAAAAGAGATTTTGCCTTTGCTATGTCTGTGTCTGTAACCCCACGGAATACAAACTCGGTACCGCGAACGCCGGTCGGAGAATCATCGTACTCAACGTGCAATGTCACGATATCCCCGAAGTTGTACTTTTCTACTTTCCTGAGACGGTATGCACCATAGGAGGAACGAATGTAGACGTCAACATTCCTTCGGTGAAATGTAGCAAGGGCATCCTTCAATCCTACGCCAAATTTACCAATGACACCTGATAGAGCGTTTAGTTTCTCAGGGTTCTCGTTCAAGGTGAAGTGCTCAATCTGAAGGCCCCTTCCAAAGTCCCTAATATGCCAACATCCTCGTTTTTTGAAGATTTTTATCTCAGAACTGTTGGTCAGAACTTGCTCGTCTAGTGCGTTGGCGATGACTTCCCGAAGCGCGTGTTCAACTTCCCAGTTCTCTAGTACTTCCTCAATGTTGAGGTCAAATAGATTCTCTGCCATTTTGCCCTCCAACGGCATGAGCAGTGTCAAGCATCTGGCTCACAATGTTTATGGGAAACCGAGTCTGCCGCCCAACTACATGTCTGTGCCCATCTGTGACCACAAACGTACCTATACACGGATTCTACCCGATCACATCTGTCTCGTCAAACCAGTCCAGCGGGCTCTTGACTTTTTCCACCCGTTGTCTGCTTACGTGAGTGTATCGTTGAGTCGTCCGACCTCCCTCCCCTCGGCAAAATGAAGGCTGGGGAGGGAGGAATGTTTACACTCCTGGCAGCAGTAACTACGCCTTGACCACGTACCAGGCAGCCACGTACCCTTTCGTGCCGTCCAGGGTGCGTACCTGCAGCCATTGGTTGTACACCCCGATCTTTGACGCTGCGTCGCCAGGCTCGGTGACCAGCAATTCCGTGGGGAATGGCAACCGCTCGATGAGCGTCTCAGCGGCTACCTGGGGTTGCGTGCGCAGCGCGACGTCCTCGGTTGTGGTCTTGACCACGAGTCTGGTGGGCGGGGTGGGTTTGCTGGCCTCCTCTTTTTTCTGCACCCCCAGGGAAGGATCAGCGGCGGGCGTGACGTACCAGGCGGCCACGTATCCCTCATCCTCCTCGATGTCGCGCACGTGCATCCACTCGCCGTGCTGGCCGATTTTGGCCCGGGCGCTCGCAGGATCTAACGCCATTAACCTGGCGCTTGTTGGCAACTGTTTGATGATGTTGGATGGACCGATTTGGGGTTGTTGGCGCATCTTTAGCCCATCAACGATCGGGAGGACCACCAACGGCTTGCCTGAGTCTGCGGCTGGTTCTTTGTCCGCTGTGGGCGCCGGCGTAGCAGGTTTTTTCGCCGCTTCGGGGGATGGCTCTCCACCAAACCAGATGACGTCCTGGATGATTTCTGCCAGCGTGCCATGGCTATACCGCCCTGTCAGCGTGTTCGGTGCCCCCTTCTTTTCCCACGGATCCCACATCAGGTAATCATCACCTTGTTTTCCATGCAGGACAACCCAGTGGCCCTGTACGCCTGGAGCGGGCGCGCGATCTATCATCACGACGATCAGCGAGCCACCCTCCAACGCGGCGTCAATTTCGCCCAGAGGGGCCGCTTGGCTGGAGCACTGCACCCGTTTTTGGTACTTCACATTGGGGTGCACGGATGAGATCAGGGCTGGCCTGATCCACTGGGCCTGGAACCCACCTTTTTGCTTCATCTTCTCGTTGAAGGACGCGACCGTTTCGTCGCCGCCAAAGTGATTGGCGACCATGGCCATGCTGGTGAGCAAACAGCCATACATGCCAATCGTTTCGCCAGCGCCGTGTCCTAAAACCTGATCTTTCCAACGTGGATCGTTCTGATACAGTTGCTTTTCAGCCATTGTAGTTACCTCCTCATTTGAACGATCAGTGGCGGTTAGCAAAACCGCCCTACGCTGCCCTTGCCCCAAGTCCATCGTTTCACACTGCCTGCCGTGGCTCTTGCGTGTACCGGCATTCCGGGTAATTCGAGCAGCCCCAGAATACTCCCCGCTTCCCCTTACGCTCGACCAGGTCACCTTCACACTCCGGGCACTCGCCTACCACGAAGGGGCTGCTCCACTTACATCTGGGGAAGTTGGCGCAGGCCCGGAAGCGGCCATACTTGCCCTCTCGCACCACCACCGCCCCGTCGCACTCCGGGCACTTTTCGCCGGTGGGAACAGCCTTGCCCTTGCTCTCCGGCACGGTCACAGACCCGGCCACGGCGGTTCCCTGGGCTCGTTCCACCGCCGCCGCGAAGGGGTCGTAGAACTCCCGCAGCACCTCCACCCAGGGCCGCTCCCCCTGGGCGATGCGGTCCAGGTCTTCCTCCATCTGCGCCGTGAAGCCCACAGCGAAGAGGTCGGGGAACTGCTCCACCAGGAAGTCGCAGACGATGAAGCCCAATCCCGTGGCCAGGAGCGACTTGCGCTTGCGCTCCACGTACTTTCGCTTGACGATGGTGCGGACGATCCCCGCGTAGGTGCTGGGCCGGCCGATGCCCAGTCTCTCCAACTCCTTGATCAGGCTGGCCTCGGTGAAGTGGGGTGCTGGTTTGGTGAAGTGTTGTTCGGGGAACAGGCCGTGCAGCGCCAGCGGCTCGCCGTCGGCCAGCGGGGGCAGTATCTGTCCTGCTGCTCCCTCCTCCACGGCCGGTTTTTTCTCCTTGACCTCATACACCTTCAGGAAGCCCTCGAAGATCAGTTCCCGCCCGGTGGCGCGGAAGACGTAGGGCAAGTCACAGCCGTCCCGCGCGGTAGCAACGTCCACGGTGGTGACGTTGTAGACGGCTGGCTTCATCTGGCTGGCGATGAACCGCCGCCACACGAGTTCGTAGAGTTTCGCCTGGTCGGGGGTCAGGTGCTCCCGCAGGTCTCGCGGCGTGCGCTGTGACGACGTGGGCCGGATGGCCTCGTGGGCCTCCTGGGCGACCTTCGACCGGGTCTTGTACGTCGGCGGCTTCTCCGGCAAGTACTGCTCGCCCCAGTAGCGGGCGATGATCTCCCTGGCCTCGGCCTGGGCCGACTCGGCCACGTGGGTCGAGTCGGTGCGCATGTAGGTGATCAGCCCCACGGTTCCCTCGCCCGGCAGCGCGATACCCTCGTACAGTTCCTGGGCGATCTTCATCGTCTTCGCCGCCGGCCAGCCCAGCCGGTTGGCTCCGTCCTGCTGGAGGGTGCTGGTGGTGTAGGGAGGATAGGGCCGCCGGGACCTGCGCCGCCGCTTGACCCGCAGCACCCGGTAGTCGGCTCCCTCCAGGGCTTCGACGATGGCCACGCCATCGGCCTCAGTCTTGAGATCGGGTTTTTCCTTGCCGATACGCACCAGACGAGCGCGGAAGTGGCGTGTGTCTCCCTCCACTTTTGAAAGTTCCGCGTCCAACGTCCAATACTCCTGGGGCACGAAAGCCTCAATCTCCCGGTCCCGCTCGACCACCAGCCGCAGGGCTACCGTCTGCACCCGCCCGGCCGAGAGCCCCTTGCGGCCTTTGATCGCCTTCCAGAGCACGGGGCTGACCTGATAGCCGACCAGCCGGTCCAGCACGCGCCGGGCCTGCTGGGCGTGAACCAGATCCATATCGAGGGAGCCAGGGGCGGAGAGGGCCGTCTTTACGGCCTCGGGCGTGATCTCGTGGAAGGTGATGCGGCGCACCGGCTTGTCCCCGACCTTCATCGCCCACAGGGCGTGCCAGGCGATGGCCTCGCCCTCCCGGTCGGGGTCGGTGGCCAGGTAGATGGTGGAGGCTTCCGAGGCCGCCTCCTTGAACCGCTTGACGGTCTTCCCCGCGCCACGGCGGAGGTGGTAGGTGGGCCGGAAGTTGCGGTCCACGTCAACACCCAGTTTCTTCGGCGGCAGGTCCCGGATGTGTCCCATCGAGGCCAGCACTCGGTAGCCGCGTCCCAGGAAGCCCCGCAGCGCGCGGGCTTTGGTGGGCGATTCGACGATAATCAGATCCATAGCGCGGCAAAGTCGCAAGTCTGCAAGTCTGCAAGTAGCAGATCATGATTCTCGCGGACAACGCAAATGTTGTAGAGTAATTCTATATCACGTTTCACGTTTCACGTTTCACGCCCCGCGTCAGTAGTGGATGTTGACCAGCGTCCCCACCGAGGCCCAATAGAAGAGCCACTGTGCCTCGGGCGTGGGCAGGTTGATGCAGCCGTGGCTCATGGGATGGCCGAAATTGGAATGCCAGTAGGTGCCGTGGAGGCCATAGCCCCGGTAGAAGTACATCGTATAGGGTACGTTGGGCAGGTAGTAGCCGGGGCCGGACATGGGGGTGGAGACGTACTTGACGTAGATGCGATACCGGCCGGTGGGCGTCGGCGTGCGCGGGAGGCCGGTCGAGACGAGCGTACTGCGCACGGCTGTGTTCCCCTGGTAGGCGGTGACCCGCTGCGTGCTGAGGTTCACGTCAATCCAGCGGCCACTGGTTGGGGCAGGAGGCGGGGAGGGTGGGGCGGGGCTTCCGCCGCTGGGGATGCGCAGCACCTGCCCGACGTAGATGAACGAGGGGTTGCGGATGCCGTTGGCTTGCGCCAGCGCCCATGTCGAGACGCCGAACCTCCGGGCGATGGATGAGAGTGTGTCGCCACGTCGCACGGTGTAGGTCTGGCCTGATGGGGTGGGGGGCGTGGTCCCAGAGCCTGGAATCACCAGCCGCTGTCCCACGTAGATGCGGTTGGGGTTGGCGATGCCGTTGGCCGCCGCCAGCGCCTGGGACGTGATGCCGTAGCGCAGTGCGATGCGGAACAAGTTTTCCCCTGGTCGCACGACGTGTACGCCCGAGGATGGCGGGGTCGGGCCGGGACTGCCGCCAGTTGGGATGGTCAATCGCTGCCCGACGTAGATGCGGCTGGTGTTGCTCAGGCCGTTGGCTGCCGCCAGCGCGTTCACTGTCACCCCGTAGCGCAGCGCGATGCGGAACAGGTTCTCTCCCCGCTGCACGACGTGAACGGTGGTCCCCTGAGCAAAGGCCGGTGCTGCCAGCGCCAGGGTCAGTGCGAGCACTATACCGAGTGTCAATATCCTGCGCATTGTTTCCTCTCCTCTCCCGCCCGCTAATCCAATCGCACGTGCTACTACTCAGCTACCCTTGCGAAGGTTGCGAATAGCCTTCTTGGTGATATGGATTTTGCCTATTGAAGTCACTTTCGACTTGAGAATCATCCTCTAACCTTCGCAAGGGTTACCACATTTGATTATACCCAGGTTGGGTGGATTTGGGAAGTGGGGGTTGGTTGGTTAGTTGGTTAGTTGGTTAGTTGGCTGGTTGGTTAGTTAGTTAGTTGGTTGGTCTTGACAGTTAGGGATGTCTGTGGTAAAATCATACCAACCGGTCGGTATCCTATGAGAGAGGGAGATGGAGATGAATCCACAACGGCGAGGAGAGGAGACCCGTGCTCGTATTCTGGAAGCAGCGGGGGAGTGTTTCGCCCACCACGGCTACGACGGTACCGGCGTGGCGGAGATCTGTCGCCGCGCTGGCGTGACCAAGGGAGCCTTCTACCATCACTTTCCCAGCAAGCAGGCGCTCTTCCTGGAACTCCTGGATCGCTGGCTGGCGGGGCTGGATACGCAACTGGAGGCGGTTCGCGCTGGGGCGGAGACCGTCCCGGAGGGGCTGCTGCGCATGGCCGGGACGGCTCGGCAGGTCTTCCAGGTGGCGGGCGGGCAACTCCCGATCTTACTGGAGTTCTGGACCCAGGCCGCGCACGACCCGGCGGTCTGGCAAGCGACCATCGCTCCCTATCGGCGGTATCGGGACTTCTTCGCCGGCATGATCGAGGCCGGCATTGCCGAGGGTACGCTGCGGCCTGTTGATCCCGAGATGGCGGCCCAGGTCATCGTCTCTATGGCTGTCGGCCTGGTACTGCAAGGGCTGCTCGATCCCCAAGGAACTGACTGGGGACAGGTTGTGGAAGAGGGCATGCAGATGCTCTTGGAGGGTATAAAATCTACAGAGGAGACAGTTAAATAAATGAACGTCTTGTTGACAGGAGCCTTCGGAAACGTTGGAACGAGTACGCTGGAAGAGTTGGTCAATCGAGGTCACACGGTGCGATGTTTCGATCTCAAGACCCGGGCGAATGAAAAGACCGCCCGCAGGTTCAGGGGTCAGGTGGAGGTGGTGTGGGGAGATCTGCGTTGCCCAGAAGAGGTCGCCGCTGCGGTGCGCGATCAAGACGTCGTGGTTCACCTGGCGTTTATCATCCCCAAAATGTCGGCTACCGGAGTCGATTCCGAGGAGCGGCCCGATTGGGCCAGGGAGATCAACGTGGGAGGTACCCGAAACCTCCTCAACGCGATGAAAGCCCTGCCTAGACCGCCCAGGATCATCTTTACCTCGACGTACCACGTCTACGGTAGGACGCAGGATCAGCCACCTCCCAGAACGGTTTCGGACCCGGTACAACCTGTTGAACACTATTCGTATCACAAGGTAGAGTGCGAGCAAATGGTCAAGTCATCCGGGTTGGAGTGGGCCATCCTCAGGCTGTCTGCTACGCTGCCATTGGCGATACAACTGGACCCGGGGATGTTTGACGTTCCCCTGGACAACCGCATGGAGTACGTGCACACGCGAGACGTGGGGCTGGCGCTCGCCAACGCCATAAGCAGCGAGGAGGTATGGGGGAAAACCCTGCTGATCGGTGGTGGTGAGTCTTGCCAGTATTACTATCGCGAGATCGTGGGGCGCATACTGGATGCTGTGGGAGTGGGCAGACTGCCGGAAGAAGCGTTTGGTTCGACACCTTTTTGCACGGACTGGGTGGATACCAGCGAAAGCCAAAGGCTTCTCAACTACCAGCGGCGTGATCTGGGGGATTATATTCAGGAGATGATCGCGCTGCTGGGATACCGGCGGTACTTGATCTGGCTATTTCGCCCCGTCGTCCGCCGTTGGCTGCTGGGGAAGTCCCCTTACCTGAAGGATGCGGGAAAGGTGAGGGCGGGCTGGCGAGGGAAAGTGGCGATTATCACCGGTGCGTCAGGTGGCATAGGCACGGCAACTGCCAGGAAGTTGGCCCAGGAAGGGCTCAATGTCGCGCTGGTGGCCAGGCGCAAGGATCGTCTAGAGGATCTTGCGGCTCAGATACGGGAGGCTGGCGGAGAAGCGCTGGTGATCGCCGCCGATCTCACAGACGAGCAGGATCGTCTGCGCGTCGTCGAGGAGGTTCGCGCTGCCTATGGCGCAGCAGACGTGCTCATCAACAGCGCCGGTATTGGCTGGTACGGATTCGGCTCTGAAATGCCGTGGGCACTCGCCCGGCAGATGATACAGATCAATATGACCGCTGTTGTGCATTTGACGTTGCTGTTCCTGCGGGACATGAAGACGCGCAACAGCGGTCACATCATCAACATTGGATCTATTGCTGGCAGTCTGCCAGCCCAGGGAGTCGCACTATACTGTGCGACCAAGTCTTTCCTGGATACCTTGACGACTGCCCTCTATCGCGAGTTGCGTGGCACGAACGTTCATATAAGCGTGGTCAAGTCAGGAGCGGTGGCCACAGGTTTTTTCGACACGGCCTCGGCCCAGCCTGCCGGTCTGCCTATGCCAGCCAAAAAGTTTGGCGTGAGGCCAGAAGTGGTGGTCAATCGCATCTGGGCCTTGCTCCAAAAGCCCCGCCGGGGGGCGTATGTGCCCCGCCTGTTTGTGCTTGTCCCTTGGGTTGAGTTGTGCTTTGGTTGGCTCATGGATCTGTTAGGACCGCTGTTGCTGCGACGTCAGTTGAGACTTGCCAAAGTTTAAGTTGGCTACCACGCTTCGATGCGCAGGTCGTCCACCGTGTCGAAGTGCTTGTCTCTCGTCGCTAGCACAAGACCGTGCTGACAAGCCAGGGCTGCGATCCAGATGTCGTTTTCGGGAATGGGCGTTCCCTTCTGGCGTAACTCGTTCTTCACGCGGCCATAAGCCACGGCCGTCTGACCGTCGCACGCCAATACTGTATTGGCAGCAGTGAACTCCTGGACACGCTGGATGTTCTTGCTGCTCCACCTGGATTTGTATGCCCCATAGTACAACTCGCCTATGGCGATAACCGGAACGAAGACCTCGGCAGCTCCTTGTAGATGATTCAGCACTGCATCATCCTGCCTAAACAGCGCGATGATGATGTTGGTGTCGAGCAGGATTCTACCACTCATCAAGGTCTACCTGTTCACAGCCGCTTTCAATGGCCTCCTGTATCAGGGCCAGGTCATCCGGAGCGATCCATCCGGCAAAGCGGGTCAGCGTCTGTCCGGGCTTTCCCTCTCGGATGCTTGCCTCAGCGGGGAGGGCAGCCAGTCGTTCATCCGCCCACTGCCGCAACTGGCGCAGTCCATCCTCGCTCAGGCACTCCGCCGCTTTGAATAGCGCTGACAGAGGGATGTGTACTTCCATCTGTGGCTCAACCACGTAAGGTGTTGTTGACTCTCGCACTGGCTTTTCTTCATTACTCATCATAACCCAATTATAGCACGTAGGATAGGGAACGTCAACGGAGCAGTCGCCATGATTCTCGGCTCACCCTCAATGACGAAAACGCGCATTGGAGTCCCGAACTTGTTCGGGATAGCCGCAACAAGTTGCGGACTCCGAACCGTCAAGGAGGCTATTTTCGAGGCGGATCTGCCACTGGGGCCGCCCCATCCGCCCTGATGCCACTGGCCTGAAGAGAGCCGGTGTTGAGTGGTCTCTGGCCCAGCGCCGCCTGTTTACGGCGGCGCGGGTGGTTTAGATCACACCCAGTTCCCGCGCGACCTTCTCGAAGGTCTCTAGCCCCTGGTCCAGATCCTTGCGTGTGTGCGCGGCGGTATTCATCACGCGGATGCGCGCCTGACCCTTCGGAACAGTGGGAAAGCCCAGCGCCATAGCAAACACGCCGTACTCGAACAGCCTGGCGCTGAATTCCTTGGCCAGTGTCACGTCGCCCAGCATCACCGGCACGATGGGGGTTTGGGTGCGGCCGGTGTCTATGCCCAGTTGTTTGATGCCGGCCTTGAAATACTCGGCGTTTTCCCACAACTTCTCTACCAGTTCCGGGTGCTCCTCGACGTACTCCACGGCGGCCATGCATGCGCCAGTGTCGGCCGGGGTGAGTGCGCTAGAGAATAGGTTGGGGCGCGCTTTCTGCCGGATGTATTCCACTACCACACTTTTGCCAGCGATGACGCCGCCCATCACACCGAAGGCTTTGGAGAGGGTGCCGATCTCGACGTCGAACTTGCCCTCCAGTCCAAAGTGGGCCACGATGCCGCGTCCCTGGCCCAGCACGCCTTCGCCGTGGGCGTCGTCCACCATCGTCATCACGTCGTATTTGGCCGCCACCTCGTACAGTTTGTCCAGCGGCGCGACGTCGCCATCCATCGAGAACACGCCGTCGGTGACCATCAGCCCGCGCCGGAATTTGGGCAGGTGCTCCTTGATTTTGGCCTCCAGGTCGGCCGGGTCGCGGTGCTCGAAGACGATGATCTTGGCCCCGCTCAACCGTGCGCCGTCAATGATGCTGGCGTGGTTGAGCCGGTCGGAAAACATGACGTCCTGGACGCCGGCCTTCTTGTCCCGGCCCACCAGTGGTGGGATGGCGGCCTGGTTGGCGCAAAAGCCGCTCTGCACCAGCAGGGCCGCCTCGACACGCTTGAACTCGGCCAGGCGTCTTTCGCACTCGACGTGTAGCCGCTGGGTGCCGGCGATGGTGCGCACCGCGCCAGGGCCTACACCCCACTCTGCGACGGCCTTCCTGGCAGCCTCTTTGAGTGCCGGGTGGTTGGCCAGCCCCAGGTAGTTATTGGTGCAGAAGTTCAGCACCTTCTTGCCGTCCACCACCATCCAGCCGTCGGCGGGGGAATCCATCGTGCGGATGTTGATGTATCGCTTTTCGGCCTGGGCGGCCTCGATCTCTTGTCGCATGAAATCTAGTTTGTCTCCCATCGTTTTACTCCTTTGATGATATGTCCTAAGTCCTAAGTCCTACGTCCTATGTCCGACGTTGGACTTTGGACCTTCCTTCCAGGTAGCGGATGAAGCCCCCGATTAGGCTTTTGGTCTTTGTTGCTTGGGTGTAGATTGGATCGAACTCCTGTTGGGCGATGTAATTCTGATCCAGGGCGATTATGACCTCCTCCCCAGTTTCTCCAGCATGTCTTTCACCATCGCCGCCAGGTCGTACTGCGGTTCCCAGCCCCACTCCTCCCGCGCGGCGCTGTCGTTTATGGTGTGGGGCCATGAGTCGGCGATTGCCTGGCGGAAGTCGGGTTTGTACTCGCAGGTGAATTCGGGAATGTGCTTCTGAATCTCTGCCACGAGTTCGGCGGGGCCGAAACTCATCGCTGCCAGGTTGAAATCGGTGTGGTGCTTGAGCCGGGAAAAATCGGCTTCCATTATATCCAAGGTGGCCTTGATGCAATCGGGCATATACATCATTGGCAGGATGGTATCTTTCTTCAGAAAGCAGGTGTAGCGCTTGTGTTTTATCGCTTCGTAAAAGATTTCCACGGCATAGTCGGTGGTGCCGCCGCCGGGCGGGGTCTCGCTGCTGATGATGCCCGGATAGCGGACGCCACGCACGTCCATGCCGAAGCGTCGAATGTAGTAATCACCCAACAGTTCTCCGGTCACTTTGGTGACGCCGTACATCGTCGTCGGGCGCAGAATTGTTTTCTGGGGAGTGTTATCTCTGGGGGTCTCCGGCCCAAAGGCGGCAATAGAGCTGGGACAAAAAACCCGGGACACTTTGCGTTCCCGGGCGATCTCTAGAATTTTGTACAGCCCATTAGTGTTGACATCCCAGGCCAGTTGCGGTTTTTTCTCCCCGGTGGCAGAGAGGATGGCCGCCAGGTGGTAGATCGTATCAATGTTGTACCTGTCTACCACTGCCCCAATGGCCCCGCGCTGGGTTACGTCCATAAACTCGAACGGCCCGTTCTCGCGCAGTGTCAGGTTAGATTCCTCAATGTCGGTAGCGACGACGTTCTGGTTTCCATACCGCTTTCGCAACGCTGGGACCAACTCGGAGCCGATTTGACC
>JAUWNP010000305.1 GCA_030612585.1 Anaerolineae bacterium | reverse complement strand
CCCCCCCCCCCCCCCCCCCCCCCCCCCCCCCCCCCCCCCCCCCCCCCCCCCCCCCCCCCCCCCCCCCCCCCAGTCCAATAGCGGCAACCGTGCCATCGTCATTATAGCGCACGTCGTAGAAGCGTGGCACGTAGACGCCAGGGATGCACGCCAGCGCACGCAATTGCGCTTCTCGTGGCTCCCCGCGCGTCTCCTGGTAGGCCCGCACCAGTTCGACGACCGCCTCCTCCCCATCGCCGATGACGAAAGCGTCTACAAAGTCAACGACAGGCTCCGGGTTGAACGTCGCGTGGCCGCCAGCGACGATGAGCGGATGCCGCTCGTCCCGCTCGCTGGCCCGCAGCGGGAGAGCCGCCAGATCAAGCATCTCCAGCAGGTTGGTGTAGAGTTGCTCGTAAGGCAGGCTGAAGCCAATGACGTCGAAATCGGCCAAGGGCCGCTTGCTTTCCAGGCTATAAAGCGGGATGCGCGCCTCACGCATCGCCGCGATCATATCCACCCACGGCATATAGGCCCGCTCGGCCAGCACGTCCGGCAGTGCGTTGAGTATGTCGTAGAAGATCGCCAGCCCCAGGTTGGACATTCCCAGGTCGTAGATATCGGGGAAGGCCAAACAGACGCGGATGGGCGTGGCTTCCCAGTCCTTGACAATACTGTTGTACTCGCCGCCGACGTAGCGGCCCGGCTTCTGCACCGTGGGCAGGATACGCTCCAGCCGTTCCAAGTCAATCTGCATCACACGTGTCCAGCCGCCTCAAACCGACAAGAGGCGGTCACGAGCCTTCCACTATGGTGATCTTTTCTATCACGTCACCGACGGCGATAGACTGGACGACGTCCATCCCTTCAATCACTTGACCAAAAGCAGTGTACGCTCCATCCAGGAAGGGCGTCGGGGCCAGGGTGATGTAGAACTGGCTGCCGCTAGAGGCACGGGCAGGGTTCACCTGGTCCGACTGCCGGGCCATAGCAATAGCGCCCTCGACGTGGAGTAACTGAATCTCCGCCGGTACGGTGTAGCCGGGTCCACCACCACCAGTGCCCGCCGGGTCGCCTCCTTGGATGACAAAACCCGGCTCTACGCGGTGGAAAGTCAGACCGTCGTAAAAGCCCTGCTGGGCCAGGAAGACGAAGTTGTTGACGGTTTGCGGGGCAGCACTGGCGTCGAGTTGGACGACGATGTCGCCTTTGACCGTCGAGATGGTGGCGATGTAGGTCTTGCCGGGATCAATCTGCATCGCCGGTGGTACACTGTACATGTCGTTGCGGTCGGCAAGGTTTGCAGGCATTGAGGTAGATATCCCTTCTGTTTTGCCCGGTCCCACGGTGAACCAGAGGGCCACACCAATCAGCAAGAGGGCCACGGCTGCACCGCCAATCCACCACCATGAGCGGGCAGGGGTGGTCGAATACGTAGCCGGTGACCGTGGGCGTCTTTTCTTCTTCTTGGCTGACTTTCTCCTCCTGGACATAGGAACCCCTTTCTACTACTTCTCCCAAAATTCGTATCTTTCAACATATCACAGTATACTACACATAGCACGAATTGCAATTCCCAGTCCCCATCCTTCCGAATAAAACCACGAGCAAGGACGTTGAAAGGATAGAAAGGACAGTCGGTGGAGTGAGCAGCCGGTCAGCGCAGTCAGCAGAAACCGAACTCGAGCTGATCACCCAGGCCCAGCGTGGAGACAGGCGGGCCTTTGGTGAACTGGTCCGCCGCCACCGAGAGGGAGTCGTCAACGTGGTATACCGGATGTGTGGTGAAACGAATCTGGCAGAGGACGCGGCACAAGAGACCTTCATCCGCGCCTGGCAGCATCTCCCCGGTTATCAACCTCGATCACCTTTCCGCAACTGGGTATACCGCATCGCCACCAACGTCGCGCTGGACGCGCTGCGCCGCGAGCGAGAGACGGTGGACGTAGACACGCTGTCGCTGGCCGCTTCAGATGAGGGGCCGGAGACCACGTTGGAAGGAAAAGAGCGGGGCGAGCGAGTGCGGCAGGCGGTGCTGGCGTTGCCGCCGGCCAGCCGCGCGGTGCTGGTATTGCGGGAGTACGAGGGACTCTCCTATCGGGAGATCGCCGACACGCTGGGCATTCCCATTGGCACGGTGATGTCGCGATTGAACTACGCCCGCAACCGGCTGCGCGAGTCGCTGGCTCCCTATCTGGAAGATCTGGAGGTGCTATGACCGAACACGTCACAGCCTGGTTGGCAGCGTACCACGACGGCGAGTTGCGAGGGCTCCGATTGCGACAGGTAGAGACACACCTGGCACACTGCGAGACGTGTCGCACAGAGCTAGGGGCGCTACAGGCGTTGACAGCACTTCTGCAGAAAAGCCCTGTAGCCGAGGTCATCACATCACCCGATCGCTTCGTGGCGCAGGTCGGGCTACGGTTGCCCCGCCGTCCGGTGCAACCGGCATGGCAGAGAACGTTGGAGGCCGGTTGGCGACTGGCACCGGTGGGACTGCTCGGCGCGTGGGCCTTCGGCCAGGCAGTGTTTTTCGTGGCCGGGATAGTGACGGGCGCGCTGCGGATGGGCCTGGGAGGCGACGTAGTGGCGGGATTATTGCCCGTTTCGCAGCAAAGGCTATGGCTGGCCGAGGTCTTCAGTCTCTCAAACGTTGGACTGAACGATGCTGGCAGGATTATGCTACAGATGCTGAGCAATGGGGGGCCGTTGGGCTGGGGCATTACGCTGCATCTGGCACTATCGGTCGTGATCGGACTGCTGTATTGTAGTTGGCTGGCCAGTTGGTGGGCTCGCCGCCGGCACCTCCGAACTCAAGTTTGGCGAGAAACTGGATAAGAGAGAGACAAGAACTATGGACATCCCGGTTCAACTCATTGTACTCAGCCTGCCATCGCTGATCTACGCGGCCGTCCGCAAGTTGCGTGGAGAGAAATGGAATCAAATATAGGAAATCAGAAAGTAAAGGAGAATTAGATATGGATCACATAAAAGTCTTAAAGCGAGCCTGGGAGATCACCTGGCGCTATCGAGTACTGTGGATCTTCGGCATCATCCTGGCGCTGACCACAGCACGCGGGGGCGGCGGCAACAATGGAGGTCAGGCTCAGTACAACGTCAATGGTGAAGATTTTTCCCTGCCAGGTGGAAGGTTCCACCTACCAGAGATAACACCGCAGGTCGTGGGCACTCTGGTCGCCATCGGCATCGGGCTGGCCTGCGTGATCGTTCTTCTGATCGTCGTGGCAACGATCGCGCGCTACGTGGCAGAGACGGCGCTGATACGGATGGTGGACGATTACGAAGAGACGGGCGAGAAACGCAGTATTCGCCAGGGGTTCAGGATGGGCTGGTCGCGTACCGCACTGCGGCTCTTCCTGATTGACCTGCTGACCGGCTTGCCGGTGGCGGTGGTGTTCATCCTGCTGTTCACGCTGGCGCTGGCCCCCCTGCTGCTGTGGGCGACGGGCAGCAGGGCCGCCGGGCTGGTCGGCACGGTTGCCACAATCGGCCTGTTCTTCCTGGCCGTCCTTCTGGCCATCGCCGTCGGCACGGTGCTTTCACTGCTGATGCACTTCTTCCGCCGGGCGTGCGCGCTGGAGGAGGTGGGAGTGATCGAGTCGCTCCGCCAGGGCTACTTCATTGTGAGGCAGCACCTGAAGGACGTTGCGCTCATGTGGCTCATCATGGTTGGTGTGGGCATCGGCTGGATAATCGCGATGATCGCCATCACGATCGTGCTGTTCCCCGTCATACTTCTGCTGATAGTCGTGGGAGGAGTGCTGGGTGGTCTGCCGGCGCTTCTGGTGGGCG
>JAUWNP010000013.1 GCA_030612585.1 Anaerolineae bacterium | reverse complement strand
CACGCCCAGCACAGCCGACACAGCCACCAATAGTGCCACCATACCCAGTACCCCGCTGCGGAACACTCGCCTGCGCTTCTGCTTGCCCGGCTCCGGCCGGAAGCCCAGCCACAGGAAGATCAGGCCGCCGGCCCCGCTGATGGCGATCAGGTTGGTGAGGAATAGCGCCAGTGCCCCGCCAGCGATGCGGCCGCTACCCAGCGCCAGGCCGAGGCCCACCGTCGTCAGCGGTGGCGTCAGCGCAGCCGCGACCGCCACGCCCGGCAGGGCGGCCGATACGTCTTTGCGGCACAGCGCATAGGCGCCGGCCGCGCCGGAAACCAGCGCCACGCTCAGGTCGAGCAGGGTGGGATGCGCGCAACTCAGCATCTCGGGCGTAGGCGAACCATCCGGTACGACCAGGCCCATCAACAGGCTCACCGCTATCGCCAGCAGCGCGCCCCGCAGCGTGGCGCTGATCGCCAGCCGCAACAGGCGCAGGTCGCCCTGCACTACGCCCAGGCCCAATCCTATAACTGCTTGCATCAGCGGAGCGACGAGCATGGCGCCGATGATCACGGCCGGGCTGTTGAGCAGCAAGCCCAGCGCAGCGATGGCTGACGCCAGGCCGCTCATGATGAAAAAGTCCATATGGGGCCGTGCCCCGCGCCGCACGTTCCTATACACTTCGGACTGCTCGGCGGCGGTGAGGGTGGGTAGTGCGTCGAACAACCCCCACCACGCACGGTGCAGGAGCGTCTCTATCCGACCGGCGCGATGCCTGACGACGATAGTTGGCACGGAGGCGCGGACAGCCACTGCCTGTGGCACGTTGCCGAACAACACCCGATCGAGGAAACTCTCGCGGGTGGCGCCGATCAATACCAGGTCGTAACCGGCGCTGGCTTCGGCCAGGATACCCTCGATGATGCCGGGTGCCAGCACCACTTTGGGCTGCACGCGCCCCCCGCCCGTCCACGGTGCCAGTGTTGTGTTCAGCCGCTCGTATCCTAGCGCGACCTCGGCCTGACCCAGTGTGTCGCGCGCGACGTATAGCGCTGTGATCTGGACATCGGGCGAAAGGTTCAGTGCCACCTCCAAAGCCAGCGGGGCGTTGGGGCCACCAGCCGCTGGCACCAGCACCCGCCGCACATGGCCCAAATCCTCGGCCAGACCTTGGCCCGAAGGCTTGCCCGGGTCGTCATTGGCGCGCACCACTGCCACGTCGCAGGGCGCATAGCGGATCACCGGATCGAGTGTGCTGCCCAGCAGGTAACGCCCCCTGCCGGGCGAGCCGCGCCAGCCCAGCAGGAGCAAAGCGGGCGGGTCTGCGCGCACCGTCGCCAGGATGGTCGCGCCGGCATCGCGGCCGGGGCGGACGAGCACGTTTACATGCACGTTGTCGCACGGCTCGGCTGCGCTCGCCGCAGGCGGCTCGGCTGTGCTCGCCGCAGGCGGCTCTGGCACGACCAGCCAGTCTGGCCGCGCCCCGTCGGGCGTGACGCACAGCAGTGTCACCACACCGTCGCGCACCCTGGCTAGCGCGCAGCCAGCCGCCAGTAGCGAACGGAGTTGTTCCTTATCACCTATAGCGACCAGGACGTGGTATCTGGGTTTGGCTTGTGATTGCGACATTATGTGTGAAATGTGAAACGTAAAAACGCGAACTGGGGTTGTCAACTTCACCACATGGGTGTATAGGCTCAGCGGGTCGGTCTCGATGATCAGCGGTAGCCAGGAACACCTGGCCTATGCCCTCAAGAACTGCGCAACGTCGAGCACGAAGATCACCGCGCCACCTACCTCCACTTCCTCGGTGGCCAGGACGTACGACTCTCCGGATTCCATCAGGGGGGGCAAAGAACCTACGCGCTGGATGCGGGTGTGGCAGTTGTCCTGGATCAACCGGACGACATCCTCTACCTGTTCGTCCTCCACGCCGGTGAAGAGGGTCACGTTCTCTTTGCGCAGAAATCCTCCGGCAGTTTTGAACGTGGTGACCCTGTATCCGTTTGTCACCAGGACATCAACCAGGGGCAAAATGTCATCTTTGTTTACAATGCTGATGATGAACTTCACGTGCGGCCTCCAGTCGCAACCAACGTAGGACAAGATGGCATCTTGTCCTGCAGAACTCTCTCTCGACGTCAGGTGCCCGCCATACCCTGGGGACGCCTGCCGCGTGTATTGCTTTGCACCTCTAACACTTCCCGCGTGATGCTCTCCTGGCGGATGGTATGGTATTGGAGTTGCAATCCCTCCATACGTTCGTCCAGGTTGGCGATGGCGGCATCCATTGTCTGTAAACGTGCTCCTTGCTCGCTGACCATCGACTCGACCAGCGCCAGGTAGACCTGCACGGCCAGGTGTTCCCATAGAAGGAAATCCTGGAGGTCCTGTGGCGGTGTGCCCAGGATCAGATCCTCCGGCACGATGGTTCGACGAAACCGGGTTTTTTCCAAAAAACCTGGTTTCTGGCTGCGCCAGACGGCGGCGAGATCAGGTGGTAGTAAGCGCACCTCGACCCGCTGATAACGGCCAAATGAGACAAATTGATTATAGATCAGGTAGAGCGTGTCGAAGGCTCTTGCCTCGTAGAAACGCTTGACCTGGGCCACGATGTCGCGCGCTTCGACGAAGGAGACGGCGTGGGTGAGCGGGAAACGCTGCGTGTGGAGCAACTCGCAGTCAGCGCGGCAAAAGAATCGTTCCCCATACTCTCCCAGAGCGATGACTTTGATCTTTCTCCCTCTCTCTCGTGCGCGCTCGATGAAGTCCATGGTGTGGGCCACCAGGCCGACGTTGAACGTACCGCACAGCCCCCGGTCGGAGGTCAACGCGATCAGCCCCACGCTCCCTTCGGCTATGCTCAGGGCAGGCCTTTCAGCGCCGGAGGCATTTCCTCCGAGATGATGCGCGCCTCGCGTCAGCGGTGTGGGGAAGGTTGTGGCAAGGGCGAGTTGCTGGTCTACGGCGCTGGCGTACTCTTGCGCTGATTGCAGCCGCGCCCGCGCCCGCCGCCAGCGGATGGCTGACATAGCCCGGATGGAACGCAACAGATGGCGAATGTCCTCCAGGCTCTGGAGACGCTGCTGAATCTCACCCGCTACCTGCGCCATACTTGCTCCTTAAAACGGGCCAGCGCGTGCCGTAGGTCTGTCTCCAGGTGAGGGTTCCAGTGGCCGATGGAGAACTCGGCCAGCAGGCCCGAGTGCTGCTGTTGCAGGAACTTGAGCAAGAGGGTCTCGAAACGGCGCACCTGCTCGACTGGTACGTCGTCCAGGTAGCCCTGCCCGGCGGCATAGATGACGACCACCTGGTGCGCGACCGGCATGGGCTCGTATTGGGGTTGGGTCAAGACAGCACGCACCCGCTCGCCGCGCGCCAATTGTTCGCGCGTGGCTCTGTCCAGTTCGGTGCCGAAGCGGGCAAAAATCTGCAGTTCGAGGAACTGGGCAATGTCCAGTGCCAGGTGGCGCGACACGGCGCGCATGGCGCTATTCTGCGCTGCGCCGCCCACGCGGGAGACGGAGAGCCCTACGTCTATGGCCGGGCGGATGGCCTGATTGAAGAGTTGTGTGGTCAGGTAAATCTGGCCGTCGGTGATCGAGATGAGGTTGGTGGGGATGTAGGCGGCGATGTTGCCAGACTGGGTCTCAATGATGGGCAGGGCGGTCATACTCCCCCCGCCATAAGCGGCGGAGAGGCGGGCGGAGCGTTCGAGCAGGCGCGAGTGCAGGTAAAAGATGTCGCCTGGATATGCCTCGCGCCCCGCCGGTCGCTGTAGGAGCAGTGAGAGTTGGCGGTAGGCGATGGCGTGTTTGCTCAGGTCATCGTAGACGATCAGCGTGTCCCGGTCGGCGTACATGAACGCTTCGGCCATGGCGCAGCCAGCATAGGGGGCCAGGTAGGTCATCGAAGGTGGCTCCTCGGCGCTGGCGACGACGACGGTGGTATAGTCCAGCGTCTCGTGTTCACGGAATGTCTCCACGATCTGCGCCACGGTGGACATCTTTTGCCCAATGCAGACATAGATGCAGTAGACGGACTGGTCACGCTGGTTGATGACCGTGTCAACGGCGATGGCGGTCTTGCCGATCTGCCGGTCGCCGATGATCAACTCACGCTGTCCGCGCCCCAACGGGATGACCGAGTCGATAGCCTTTATGCCAGTCTGCAGCGGTTCGCTGACCGGCGTGCGCTGGATAAAGGTCGGCGCACGGCAATCTATGGGGCGACGCACGGTTTTCTCTGTGGCCTCCAACGGCCCCAGGTCGTCAATGGGCTGGCCCAGCGCGTTGACCACTCGTCCCAGGAGTGGTTCGCCCACCGGCACGTCAATCACCCGCCCAGTTCCTTTGACAATGTCGCCCGCGTAGATGTTCTCGTCGGCCCCCAACAGCACGCAGCCCACGTAGTCGTGGTCGAGGTCCAGCGCCAGGCCAAAAGTGCCATCGGGGAACAGGACCAACTCGTCCGCCATCACGCCGCGCAGGCCAGAGACGATAGCCACGCCATCGCCCACCTGTTTGACCGAGCCTACACTCTGCGCCGACAAATGGTAGTGATATTGGTCAATCAGCCCGCGCAAGGCCGAAATATGGTACCCGGTCTCGAGACTGTATGCCAGTTCAATCTGGCGGAGTTGGTACTGCTGCTCATTGCCCAGGCGGGCGATGAGATCTAGCAGGTCGGCTGTGTGTAGTGGGGGAGATGTGACGGAATTGTTCATAGACTCAGGCAATTTCCGCCTCGTACCGGCTGCGCAGTTGTTGGAGTTGCCCTTGCAGGCTGCCGTCAATCAGCATATCGCCAAAGCGCACCATCGCGCCGGCGATCAGATCGGCGTCAACACGGCATGCCAGGTCAATGGGTTCGGATACCACTGTCTCTAGCGTGGCCGCGATCCGCGTCTTGTTTTCCTGGACCAGGGGAGTGGCAGTGATCAGTTCGGCCGAAATAGGCTCTCCATTGTTGGTAGAGATGCGTCCTTCCAATTGCACCGAGCGCAATTGGTCCAGAAAGATGTCCAGGTAAGCCTGATGTAGTTGCGGGTTGAGAACACCTTTCATCATACGCTGGGTGAGTGTAGCCACCAGTTCGCCAATTCTGCTGCGATGTAGGAGCAGCGCGTCGGTGCGCTGTTGTTCGATCTCCTCGCGTGCGCGCGTGCGCATGGCCTCGATCTCCTGGTAGGCCTCCTGGAGCATCTGTTGCCGCGTTTGATCAATGACGATGCGGGCTTCATTCTTGAGCGCCGCGATTTCTGCGTCAATGTTCTCGTGTTTTTTGTTGTACTCCAGTCTCAACACTTTGGCTTCACGAGCAGCCTTTTCCGCCTCATTCACGGCCTTTGTCACTTGGCCCGTACGCTTATCGAGCATCTCTTTCAGTGGCTTGAAGAGGAAGCGAGTCAGGATGTAGGCCAGGATGAGGAAATTGGCGACTTGTAGAAGCAGTGTGCTCAGGTTGATTTCCAGCATAACCACCTCCATCAGCGGCTAGCAGTTAGGAATCAGCAGTTAGCGGTTAGGAGTCAGCGTATTTCAATGACCGCTATTTGCCATTCGCCATTCGTTATTCGACATTCGCTATTCGCTGACGATGTACTTGAGCATCGGATCCGCAAAGATCAAGATCAAGATGACCGCCAGCACATAGATAGCCAGCGACTCCAGCATAGCCAGAGAAAGCAGAACGATGCTGTTGATGCGGTCGCCTGCTTCGGGCTGTCGGGAAATTGCCTTCAGCCCGGCCGAGGCGACGACCATCTGCCCGATGGCCGGCACGACGATACCTACGATGATCCCAGGGCCAGCGACTAAGACTGTCAACACGATAAACATCTTGTCCCACGGCAGGTTGTTCCAGTCCATTTCATTCCTCCTCGTTGAGATTTTTGTTCGAGCATTCTCCAATTTTGCTCAGGGAATTCCAGAAATTAAATTATCCCAACCCGCTCGGCTTGGATCGCCAGATCCAAGCCCGCAGCCCTGAAATCCGCCGGATTTGGCAATCCAGCGGGAGCATCCGGGACGATTGTTTTTCTGGAAAAGCCTCACTGATCACTGTTCATTGTTTCATTGTTCATTGATCAATGGTGCGCTTTGACCGCTCCGCCGATGTACACACAGGTCAGAAGCGTGAAGATGTATGCCTGTAACAGGCCGGTAAAGATGCTGAATAGCATCATCGGCACCGGCACAAAGAGCGGCATGATGATAAACAGGACGCTGATGACGATCTCCTCTCCCATGATGTTGCCGAACAGCCGGAAGGTGAGCGAAAAGGTGCGCGCAATCTCGCTGGCGATTTCGATGGGCAGCATCAGGAAGATCGGCTCAACGTAGTGCTTGAGATAGGCCCATACACCGCGCGTACGAATCCCGAAGTAGGGCACGCTGAAGAAGACGACCATCGCCATGGCCAGCGGCGTGTTGATGTCTGGCGTGGGGGATCTCAGGCCGGGGAGCAGCCCAATCAAGTTCGCGGTGCCGATGAAAAAGGCCAGCGTGCCCACGACGGGCAGGAAGATCGCCGTGTCCTCGACACCCACCATCTCGCGGATCAACTTCTCGATGGCCTCGACGATCCACTCCAGCGCATTCTGCGCCAACCCCGGCCGCAGTTTGAGGTTGCGGCCGAGCAGGTAGGCCCCCACACCGAGCAGGAACATCATGGCCCAGGTGTAAATGACTGTTGAGGTCACTTCCAGCGAGCCAATGGTAAAGACTACGTGCGGCGCGATCTCTGCGGCGATGTCGGGTTCTTCTGCTTCTCCAGCCGCTCCCTCCAGCAGGCTACTGACTACGGCCAGGCAGATAACCAGTGCTATGAGGAACACTAGGGTGAGGGGGTTATTTATTCTTCGCATCGTTCTTACAAACCTCCAACTGCCGAAAATGCAAAACCCTTCCCGTACTCCCTACTCCTTACTCCCTATTCTCGCTGTACATAGCGTACAGGTTGTTGAACGCCACGGCCACGCCCATCAGCAGCAGTGAGAGGGTCCACGTGAACTCTTTGTCAAACTTGTCGTCGAGATAGCGTCCCAACAGCACGCCGCCCACGATGGGTATCACCATATTCCAGCCCAACGTGGTTGCCTGGGCAACCAGTTGCCAGAAGTTATCGGGTCTGTCCTCTGGTTGTTTGGACGTTGGCTCAGATCGTTCGTCGTCCATTCTGTCATCCATCCTTGCGAAGGTTGCGAGTATCCCTGGCAATGAGATGATTCTTTGCTGGCGAAGGCGCTTCCGGCCTGAGATCTGTCACCTAACCTTCGCAAGGGTTGGAGTCACAGCGGAGCCAGTTCTGCCGTCTCGCGCAGCGCCCGCTCCAGGGCCATGCGCGCCCGCGTGAATTCGATGTGGGCTTCCTGGGCAATCTGGCTCAGGTGGGCGCGGTGTCGCTCCAGTGTGTGTTCCAACACCGCCAGGTCTTCGCCTTTTTCGGCGGCGGCGGTCAACACCAGCACGCGGCCTGCTGGCAGAGCCTCAGAGCGCCGTTGCACTTGGATCGTGCCCTGGTACAGGGCCACGTAGTGCGTGTCTCCTTGCTGGCGATAAAGCATGATACCGGCCACGACGTGCGCCAGAAAGGGCGCGTGCCCTGGCAGGATGCCCCACCAGCCGTCGGAGAGTTGCACGCGCAGTGCCTCCACGTCGGTGTTCAGGATAATCTCATCGGGGGTGATGATCTCCAACTGCATCGTCTTAGCCGTCTGAGCGCTCTCGCTTGCGCAACACGCTGTTGATGTCGCCGGCCATGTAAAACGCCTGTTCCGGGACGTCGTCCAACTCGCCCTCAATGATCATCTTGAAGCCGCGCACCGTCTCTTTGAGGGGCACAAAGACTCCCGGCTGCCCGGTGAATTCCTCGCCGACGAAAAAGGGCTGGGTGAGGAAACGCTGTGCCTTGCGCGCGCGCTGCACCAGCAGCCGGTCTTCCTCCGCCAGTTCATCAATGCCCAGGATGGCGATCACGTCGCGTAATTCCTTGTAGCGCGTCAATATCTCGCGCACGTGCGTCGCCACCTGATAGTGCTCTTCGCCGACGATACGCGGGTCGAGGAGGCGTGAATTCGATTCCAACGGATCAACGGCCGGATAAAAGCCCTGGCTGGCCAGTTGGCGCGACAGGACTACCGTAGCATCGAGGTGCGCAAAGGTCGAAGCGGGCGCCGGGTCGGTCAGGTCGTCGGCCGGCACGTAGATTGCCTGAACGGAGGTGATGGCGCCGCTGGACGTAGAGACGATGCGTTCCTCCAGCGCACCCACTTCGGTGGCCAACGTGGGCTGGTAGCCCACGGCGCTGGTCAGACGCCCTAGCAGGGCCGACACTTCGCCACCGGCCTGGATGTAGCGAAAGATGTTATCAATAAAGAGCAATACGTCCTGATGCTCGACGTCGCGGAAGTATTCGGCCATGGTCAGGGCCGTGAGCGCTGCCCGGAAGCGGGCCCCTGGCGGCTCATTCATCTCCCCAAAGACCAGCACGGCGTCGTCGAGCACGCCCGTGCGCTTCATCTGCAGGTAGAGTTCGTTGCCCTCGCGGGTGCGTTCGCCCACGCCGGCAAAGACCGAGACGCCCAGGTGCTCGGCCGAGGTGTGGCGGATCAGTTCCATGATCAGCATCGTCTTGCCCACCCCAGCGCCGCCCAGCAGACCGACTTTACCGCCGCGCACGTAAGGCGCTAAAAGATCAATGATCTTTAGCCCGGTGACGAATATCTCCGTCGAGGGCTGCTGCTGAACGAAGGGGGGCGCCGGTTGGTGGATGCTCTGCATCTGCACCTCACCCAGGGGCGGCCCTTCGTCTATGGGCTGTCCCAGCACGTTGAACACGCGCCCCAGCGTTTCCTTCCCCACTGGTACCTGTATCTGGGCACCGGTGTCCTCGACCGTCATGTTACGGCGCAGTCCGGCCGTTGGTTCCATCGCGATGCCGCGCACTGTGTGACGGTCGAGGTGTTCCAGCACCTCAATGGTGACGTTGTGTTGGTCATTGTGAATGATCAACGCACTCAACAAGGCTGGCAATTCCTCGCCCGCAAAAGAGACGTCTACCACAGGTCCGGTGATGCGTACGATGGTGCCAAGCCCGGCTTGTTGTATGGAGTTACCTTCCAACATTTGCGTCGTCCGCGAGGATTATCTGGTTGTGACCGGAGGCCATACCGTACCGCTGGATGCTGGCTAGCCTGTGTGAGTTACGAGTATCAAGCATCAAGTATCCAGTTCAGGGCAGCGTGAATGCGTCGCGCAGTGCATGGATGGCCTCGTCCAGGCACTGAGCCTCGATCACGCAAGTGATGGTCGAGAGGGAGGTGCTGATGGCACGGATGTTGATGTTGCAATCACCCATCGTCTTGCACATCTGGCTGGCGATGCCGCGCTGTTCGCGGAAATCAAGGCCGAAGAGGCTCACCGACGCCACTTCGGGGTCGCTGGTGACGGCTTTCCCTCCGACCTCCTCCCGTATGCGCTCAGTCACCGCCAGCGCCTGACTCAGGTCATCTCGGTCCACGCACAGGATGATGTGATCCCTTTCCTCCAGGTCAATCAGATGCACGATGAGTTCGACGTTGATGCCCTGGTCGTTCAACGCAGAGAAGAGCATGCCACCTACACCCGGGCGTGATGGGATGTCCATTATACCGATCATGGCCAGGTGGTCATTTTGGATCAGACCACCAGCCTGGAGTTTGCCGCTAGTCACATTTCACCTCCATGTCGTATATTGTGTATCTGATAGCCCTCCATCTTCCCTCTAGGGAGGGATTGGGGGGAACGAAGTCAAAGGAATTATACCGCAGGGTGGGGAAGTTGGGTAGTTGGGATAGTTGGTTGGCTGGTTGGTTGGTCAGCGTCTGGCGGGGATGTGCCTGACGACGAGCACGGGGCAGGGGGCGTATTCGATCACCCGCTCGGCCACGCTGCCGATGAGGACGCGCCGTGGGCCACGGCGGCCTACCTGGCCAATGACGATCAGGTCCACCCCCTGCTCGCGTGCCAGATTGGCAATCTCGCTGTGCGGGATGCCGTGTCGGACCACCTGATCGGCCTGCAGGCCCCTGTCCCGGGCCAGGCGGGCAAGATAGTCCAGGTAGCGCCGTCCCTTGGTCTCTAACTCCCGGTGTACTGTTTCTACAGTTTTTGAGGTGGCTCCTGCGATTTCATCCATAATGGTGCTGTCCACCACGTACACGAACGTGATAGGCACGCCGTGCGTGGCGGCTATCTGGATCGCCAATCGGCCGGCATTGATTGAGGTTTCCGATCCGTCGGTAGGGACCAGTATATGTGTGAAGGGGCTTCGTTTTTCCATCAGTGGTCTCCTCACGAGAAACCAGGTTTTTTCCGAAAAACCTGGTTTCTGGCTAACCAAACTCGCGTGACGTCGACTTGCCGCCACCAATGTCGCGATAGGGCTGCACGTACTCACGCGTCGCAGGGCCTATTGTCGGCTGGGCGACCCGTGACTTGATGCGCTTGAGCCGGAAGGTCTCCTCGCGCTCCCGTTCCTCCAGCGCGCTTTCAATGAAGGCGACGGTCTCTTCGTACTGGGGGATGAAGATGTATTGGAGCGCGTTGACGCGCCGCTGGGTCTTCTGCAACTCCCGCGCCAGCCGCCAGACGGTCGTCATCGTCTCGGAGAGCACTGGGATTTCGGCCAGGACGCGGCGGAAGCAGGCGACGGCTTCGTCCAGTGCGACGGTGGTGTCGCCGAGGCTGTAGGGCATCTCCGGCGGTGCGCCGTGAGCCTCGACGGTGGGTATTACCACTCCCATCACGCTGCGGGGTCTCACTGTCACCTCCACCGTCTCGTTCACGGAGAGCGCCGCCCACTCCAGGCGCTCCCGGCCCATCGAGAGCCGTGCCATCTCCAGCGCACGGTAGGCTGCCGCGAGCAGTTCCCACACCCGCTCCTGGAGCGCTGCGGCGTCGTGAGCCACATGCACCAGTTCGGAGGTCAATACCTCGCGCTTCTTGTCCAGGATTTCATGCCCCTCGCGTGCTAGTTTCAGTGACTCGCGTGTACGGAGCAAGTTGCTGCGCGTGGGGGCGATGCGTAACCGTGCCATTTTATATTCCAGTGGACGCAGATTAACGCAGATGCACGCTGATTTACCTTTTCTATCTGCGGAAATCTGCGTTCTAACTCCTCCCGCAGTACTGTGCGATTTCTTCCTCACTGACGCGAGTGAGTTCCTCGTGGGGCAGGACCGAGAGCGCCCGCCAGCCAATGTCCAGTGTCTCTGTGATGGTACGATTTTCCGTCGCGCCCTGCCCCACGAACTCGTGCTCGAATGTCTGACCGAATTTCAGGTAACGCTGGTCAACCGAGGTCAACTCTTCCTCACCGATGACCGAGGCCAGTGCGCGCACGTCGTGCACGTGGGCGTAGGAAGCGTAGAGTTGCGCCGACAGGTGGGCGTGGTCGGCCCGCGTGTGCCCCTCTCCAATGCCGTCCTTCATCAGCCGCGAGAGGGAGGGGAGTACCGAGATGGGCGGGTAGATGCCTCGTTGGAATAGTTCTCGGTTGAGCACAATCTGCCCCTCAGTGATGTAGCCGGTCAGGTCGGGCACGGGGTGGGTGATGTCGTCGTTGGGCATGGTCAGGATGGGTAACTGGGTGATGGAGCCATTGCTGCCCTTGATGCGCCCTGTGCGCTCGTAGAGCGAGGCCAGGTCGCTGTAGAGGTAGCCTGGATAGCCCTTGCGACTGGGTACCTCGCCCCGGATGTTGGAAATCTGCCGCAGCGCCTCGCAGTAGTTGGTCATATCGGTGAGGACGACGAGGACGTGCATATCTCGCTCAAAGGCCAGGAACTCGGCCAATGTCAGCGCGGCACGCGGCGTCACCAGCCGTTCGATGGGCGGGTCGTCGGCCAGGTTGAGGAACATCGCCACGCGGGTCAGTGCGCCGCTGGCGGCGAAGGACTCGCGGAAGAACTCGGCCACGTCGTGCTTGACGCCCATGGCGGCAAAGACGATGGCGAAACGTCCACCCCCCCCAGCCCCCCCTGCAGGGGGGGCGGCCACCCCCCCAGTCCTCCCTACAGGGGGGGAGGACTCCGTCTCCTCCTCAATGAGGGGGAGGGCGGCCTGGCGCACGATCTGTGCTGCCAACTGGTCGTGGGGTAGGCCGCTGCCGGAAAAGAGAGGCAATTTTTGGCCGAGCACCAGCGTGTTCATCCCGTCCAGGGCCGAGATGCCAGTCTGGATGTAATCGCGGGGGTAGACGCGGGCGGTGGGGTTGATCGGCTGGCCGTTGACGTCGGCCCGGTGCTCGGCCAGCGGCTCCGGGCCGCCGTCAATGGGCGTGCCCAGGCCATCAAAGACGCGGCCCAGCATCTCTGCGGACACGGGCAACCGCATCGGCCGGCCCAGGAAGCGAACGTGCGTATCCTCAATGGAGAGGCCGGTGGTGCCGGCAAAGACCTCGACGACGGCGACCCCCGCGCCGACCTCCAGCACGCGGCCCCGGCGAAGCCGCCCCTGCGAGTCCACGACCTCGGCCACCTCGTCGTAGCCGACGTTGCCGATCCCTTCGACGACGACGATGGGGCCTTCAATGCGGGCCACTCCCGCAACCTCTTGTCCTCCATAATCTTCCATCACGAGTAATCCTTCTCCACCTGGCTCATCTGCTCATCCAATGCTTTCCAAATCTCACCTATCTGTTCCACCTGCTCATTGGGTACAGTGGTTTTCATCCGCACGAGGGTGTTCACAATTGGGAGATCGTGGATCACGATGATGGGGCAGCCTTTGGCGATGATACGCGCCGCGCGCTCGTGGAAGTGAAGAATGATCTGGAGCATGCGTATCTGCTTCTCAATGGTCGCGTACGAATCCACCTCATCGAGGGCGTTCTGTTGCAGGAAGCCCTCGCGCAGCAGACGGGCCGTCTCCAGGATCAGGCGCTGGTCGTCGGGCAGCGCGTCTGGGCCGACCAATTTGACGACCTGTTGCAGGCGGTTCTCGCGCTGCAAGATCTTCAGCGCCTGCTCGCGCAGCGCGTACCAATCAAGCCCCCCCTCAGTCCCCCCCGAACCCAGGGGGGAGGCGATACCCTGCTCCCGCCACCAACCGGCTACTTCGTCCACGTATTCGCTGTAACTCTCGAGCCAGTTGATTGCCGGGAAGTGACGAGCCGACGCCAGCGCCTTGTCCAGCGCCCAGAAGCAGCGGATGAAGCGGCTGGTGTGCTGCGTGACCGGCTCGGAAAAGTCGCCACCGGGCGGGCTGACCGCGCCGATGACGCTGACCGAGCCGCAAGCGCCGTTGAGCGTGATCACGCGGCCGGCCCGTTCGTAGAACTCTGCCAGGCGAGCGGCCAGGTAAGCCGGGTAACCTTCCTCGGCGGGCATCTCCTCCAGGCGGCCGGAGATCTCGCGCAGCGCCTCGGCCCAGCGCGATGTGGAATCGGCCATCAGCGCCACGTGGTAGCCCATGTCGCGGTAGTACTCGGCCAGCGTGATGCCGGTATAAATGCTGGCTTCGCGGGCGGCAACCGGCATGTTGGAGGTGTTGGCGACGAGGATGGTGCGCTCCATCAGCGGGTGGCCGCTACGCGGGTCTACGAGGTGCGGGAACTCTTGCAGTACCTCGGTCATTTCGTTGCCCCGCTCCCCACACCCCACAAAGATGACCACGTCCGCGTCGCTCCACTTGGCGATCTGATGCTGGGTGATGGTCTTTCCGGCCCCGAATCCACCCGGGATAGCCGCCGCGCCCCCTTTCGCCAGCGGGAAAAAAGCGTCCAACACGCGCTGGCCCGTAACGAGCAATTCACTGGGCGTGAGGCGATGGCGATAGGGGCGCGGGCGACGCACCGGCCAGCGATGGAACATCGTGAGCGTCTGCTCGCCGTCCACCCCCCTCTGTCCCCCCTTCAGGGGGGAAGTCGGAGGTGTCCCTCCCCCCTCATAGGGGGGACTGAGGGGGGTTAGGCGGGCGATGGGCTCATCAATAGTGTACTCCCCCGCCGGAGCCACCCAGGTCAGCCTCCCCGATACGTCGGGTGGCACCATGATGCGATGTTCGATCAGCGGGGTCTCCGGCACGACTCCCAGGATAGTGCCTTCCTGAACCACGTCCCCCGCCTCGACGTGGGGCGTGAAGGCCCATTTCTGCTTGCGGTAGAGGGGCGTGGTTTTGATGCCCCGCCCGATGAAGGCGCCGCTGCGCAATTCCAACACGGGCAGCGGGCGCTGGATGCCGTCAAAGATAGACTGTAGCAGGCCCGGCCCCAGTTCTACCGAGAGTGGCATACCTGTGCCATAGACGGGCGCACCAGGGCGCAGCCCTGACGTTTCCTCGTACACCTGGATGGTGATGATGTCCCGCTCCAGGCCAATGACCTCGGCCACCAGGTGCTCATCGCCGACCTCGACCATTTCGAGCATGCCGATCTGCTGTGAGCCTCGGGCACGCACCACCGGGCCGTTCACCCAGATGACCTGACCCACCTCTATGCTCGTCTTGCTCATACCGTCTCTCCCCTCAGAATGTGGTAGACGGGGGCACGTAGACCATCCTGCATGCGGGCCAGGCGAGTCTCCAGCGTGTTGTCGTATCTACGGTGCCCGTCGGGGGTCTCTAGTACGACGCCGGTGCTTTGAGTGAGAGGCGCGCCGGTGCGCAGGCCACCCCCCTCAGTCCCACCTACAGGGGGGAGGGATTCCCCCAGGTCGGCCAGCACCTCGTCGTTGAGCACCTTCCGGGTCCTCTCGTCGGCCCGCACCAGTACCTCGTCGGCGCCCAACCGTTCCACTGCCTCGCGCACCAGGCGACGGGTGATCTGTTCATAGTCCGGCCACTCGGGCGCGGAGGCCAGTTGCCGGCGGGCCTCGGCGAAGACGCGCTCCAGCAACTGCTCGCGGCGCTTTAGTTTCAATGTCTGGGCGTCCAGTTGCGCCGCGGCCGCCGCGTGGCTGCGCAGCCTCTCAACCTCCTGCTGTGCTCGTTGCAGGATTTCATCACGCTTGGCGGCAGCCTGCTTCTCTGCCTGCTGGCGAATGTCCTCGGCTCTGGCCCGAGCGTCGTCCAGAATGTGCTCGGTCTCTCCTTTGGCGTCGTCTATGATGGCGCGCTCAAGGGCCTGGATGTCATTTTGCTCTGACATTATATCCTCACTCCGATAGTTCGTCGGATCACTTCGCTGAGCGGCGGCCGGTCAGGGCGCGGCCCCTCCGGCCCCGGTATCTCCACTATCAGTGGGACGGCGCTACGTACCATAAGCGTATCCACCCGCCGGCGGGCCAGGGCCGCGACGTCCTCGGTCACCAGCACGATGCCGACCTCCTCGTCGGCCAGGGCTGTGTCGAGGGCGCGGTTCAGTTCCTCGGCCGTCGTCGCGATCTGGCCACGCACACCGGCGAGGGCAAAGCCCCGCACGGCGTCCTGGTTGCCGATGACCAGCAGTTTCATGCTCTTTCTCTTGAGAAACCAGGTTTTTCGGAAAAAACCCGGTTTCTTGCCCTTTCGTCAGCGATTGAGGATCATGAAAGCAATGATTAGCCCATAGATGGCGACGCCTTCGGCCAGGCCGACAAAGATGAGGGCACGACCAAAGACTTCCGGCCTTTCGGCGATGGCTCCGACGGCAGCCGATCCCGTGCTGCTCACAGCATAGGCCGCGCCAATGGAGCCTATGCCGACGGCGAGGGCGGCTGCGAGTGAGGCATAAGGATCGCCACCTGCATCCTGGGCCAATCCCGCTGCCTGGACGACGTCGGGGGCAAAGAACCAGACCAGCCCTAGGCCGACCATCATCAGCGCCAGCACCAGGTTAAAGCCACCCAGGCCGAGCATCAGTCTGTGGGTTGCACGGGCGGGCGATTGCTGCCGTCGTGTCAATGCGAACACGATGGCCGGTATCAATGGCATCAGCCCGGCGAGTAAAGCGATTATCAAGATCATCATATTTCTTCTCCCTTCGAGATCAATGTCAGCGGACGGTAGCGCACGCCACCGCCGGAAAAGAACTTGCTAAAGAACTCATAGTACTCCAGACGCAGCGCCTGGATGCCCACGATCATCCCCTCAAAGCCAATGACGAACAGATTACCCAGCACCACCACGATCCAGTACCCCACGCCGTGCGCCGGGCTGACGATCTCGGCTATGATAAAGACCACCATGCTGAGTGCGCCGTGCGCCACGGCAAAAGCGCCCATACGGACGTAGGAGAGGGTGTTGCTCAGCAGGCCGATGACCGTCTCAAACAGTTCAAAGAGCGCTTCCATCAGGTAAATGCCCAAGCCACCTTCGACGAGCGGCCGGTGTCCTTCAACCAGGCGCTCCAGCATCTCGGCGAACGTTACCGCCAACCCGGATACGACGACCAGCACGACGAGCAGGATGGGACTGATGGGCAGACCGCCTGCGAAGGCGCCCACCGCCAATCCGATCAACGACCAGTAAAAGATCAAGCCGGCCAGGCCGTTGTGATCAAAGAGCAAGTGCCCCCACCGGCGTGTCAGCGCTGCATTGACGATGTTACAGACCATCCCCAGGCTGAGCAGCCCGGCACCGATGGCGACGGTGGCTATCAAGATGTCCATGACATCTTCAAGCGGCCGCATCCACAGCGGTTCGAATGTGTCTTCGAAGCCAAAGAAACTGCCGTAGAGGGAGCCGAAAAGCATTGCCGCTATGCCGCACATGATAACCACCGCTCCCATGCCGGAGAGCCCGCGCAGCGCACGCACCTTGCGACTGACTAGAGCCAAACCCAGGAGAGCCAGCACCAGCCCATGTCCCACATCGCCGAACATGATGCCAAAGATGAGAGGAAAGGTCAGTGCTATCATAAGCGTGGGGTCCAGTTCATCGTAACGGGGACGGCCGTAATTGGTCACCAGCCCCTGGAAGTCTCTCACGATGGGGGGATTTCCGAGCGCCACCGGGATATGGCCGTCCTCCTGTCGGCTGGGCATGTTCGCTTCGATCAGCACCTTGTCCGAAGCCTGGCTGATTTCTTGCTGTAGTGTGTCCATCTGCGAGACAGGCACCCAGCCTGCTACCAGGTAGGTGTAGCGCAGCCGGCCGTAGCGGGCGATGGTTTCGGCCAGCGTGCGGCTGGCGCGTGCCTGCCACAGGAGGTGACGCAGACGCTGTACGTATGTCTCGTGCAGGTAGTCAATAGAGGTCTGACATTCGGCCACGTATTGGCGCGTACTCTCGATGCTGGACTTTAGAGCGGTAATGGCTTCGGCTGGGGTGCCATGGTATGTCTCAGGCAGTTCAAGCGCATTAAGATAGGCGCTGCGGGCGGCCCGATTCAGGATGTCGGCGTCGCGCTGTGTGCCAAAGAGCACGACTGTCGCCAGGTGCTCATCACGCCGCAGTGTGACCAGCGCCGAGGGGACGAGTTCCAGGCTGGTCTGGAGCCGTTCCAGGTTGGCGATGGGCATGGTACCCAGTAGCACAAAAGTGTAGCGCAGGCTGTGCAACGTGCCCAGGTCCACCTCCAGGTCAGCAATGGGCTTCAACTGGTCGAGGTAACGTTGCAGCCGGGCCAGTTTGCGTTGTCCCTCCTCCAGTTCCCGGACGGGGGCCTGAGTTTCCCATTCCAGGCGCTCAATGTCCATCTGTGCCGTTTCGGGCTCAATGAGGTGGGGTGTTTCCGCTGGCAGCGGGCCTTCGTCCACGCCCAGTGTCTCCATCACGATCAGGATGCGCCGTTCCAGTTCTGCGAAAGTAGCCGACCGCTCCTGCCAGTTCTCGGCATAAGACGGGACGCGCTCACCGCCCAGGTGACTGCTCAGTGTTGGGTGAAAGACACCCGAGGCAGCCAGCGCTTTGGTTACGGGTACGACGTCGTGCTCCGGCACGACCAGTTCGACCTTGCTCATCGCTTGTGGTCGAAACATGCTCACCTCTGGTCGGTCTGATAGGCTGGTGGCCGAGTCGCCAGCATGGATACAAACGCCTCCGCCGGAAGACGTGAGGCTTTGGCCTCGATCAACACGGTCAAATCCCTGATTTCGCGTTCGTTCAGCAACAGATAGGCCGCCGGGATGCCCACGTGGAAAGGGTAGCCAATGAAGGCCGCGTGGCACGTTTTGACGACGTGGCGTTGGAGGGACAATTCGAGCGCTGCCAGCCCGGCGCCGGATTGCTCGGAGATCTGCTCCAGCCCCTCGACAGCCGGGCAGATGCGCCTCACCACCTGAGCGATGTCCGCACCGGCGGCGATGGCGCGGATGTCCTCGTCGCGCACCTGGTAGCCAAAGGGCAGCGTGTAGTTGATGATCTCTTGCTCCGAGAGATGGTGATAGACGCGGTAGCGGATCGCCCAGAGTAGGTTGTCTACATCGATCACGGTGCCCACGACACGCAATGTCTGTTTGTGGTCTGTGCCCGTCAGTTGGTTGACGCTCTGCCACAGCCCACGGTGGTAACCCAGGTCCAGGGCCACCTCCAGGGGAAACAGGTTTCTCTCAACCCGGTAACGCTCCAGTGCATGGACGAGGGTATCGTAATAGGGGGTGTGACGTGTGCATTCGATTGCCCGCGCCATGTCACCGCTCTGGATCATCTTTTCCATGTCGGCTATGGTAAGGGCGATGTATTTGGTCATCGGGCAAAGCAAGTGACGCACCTGGTCCCACGACGCGCTGGTCTCGATCCCGCGCAGGGTGGCCTTGAGATTGTCCACCTCGTAGAGTCGCCAGAGTTGAAGCAACAGTCGTTGTCCTGGCTCCGGCGTCAGGCGAATGAGTTTCTCGTAAACGTCGGCCAGGTGCCACCTGATTTGGTAGACGGCGCGGCGGGGAGTCATCTCCTGGCGCTCAATCTGGAGGTAGGGACTGTACACTGTCTTCGACAGCACGCCCAAAAGAGCATCGAAGTTCTGTGCCTGGATGAGCGCATCCCACATCTCCGGCGTCAGCATAGTCGAGTAGAGGGCACGTACTGTGGCGTGGACCAGGGAGTAGGCTTGGACTCCTTGTGTGGGCATGGCGCTATTTGCGCCCTGCAACCTGGTCGAGCACAAAGTTCACGGCCTGGTCGAAGTGGTCTGCGGCCAGTGTCTCCATACGTTGGGCCTCCGCTTCTGCCTGTGCGACTGCGCGTGATCGCTCGGCCTCGGCCGCTTCTTGCCCTGCAGCGACAATCTGTCCCGCCTGCTGGCGGGCATGTGTCAGGGTCTGCTCACGCAAGGCGGCACCTGCGCTCTCGGCCTCCTTGATCATGCGCACAGCCTGGCGCTGGGCATCGTCGTGGACTTTCGCGGCCTCTTGTTCTATGGCCAATATGCGGGCAATGGTTTCCTGGCTCACTCTTCTTCCAATCTCCTCCCCAATAGAAACATCGCCGCTGCAACGCTGGGCCAGCGGTGCTCGGCGGCAGGGAGATTGTAGCACTCAGGTTAGGTGTTGTCAAGGGGGGGGGCGTAGCAAGCACTCCGGTGTAACCGCCGCCTTCCAACAGTATTTCGTCAAGACCGGGGTGATCGAGACTGAGTATGGTGACTTCTTATGGCAGGACGATGGACGACCTCTACGAGGGCAACTATGGCGCCGGGAACGCCCTAGATCACGGACAAGTTACCAATTTGTCCCACACGTTCACCGCGGGCCGATCAGTCCCGCCCCGACTGCCAATTCTTGCATCTCCTGCGTGATCGCCTGTTGGCGGGCCGTTTGGACCGCCAGCGTCAATTCGGAAATCAGCCGTTCGGCGTTCTGGGTGGCTGCTTCCATAAGTTGGAAGCGCGTCGAGTGCACCGCAGCGGCCGACTCCAGCAGCAGCCCGTACAGGCTGATTGCTGCCCACTGCTCGACTACACGGGCGTACAGGCTCAGCGGGTCGGTCTCAATGATTGGAGGCGGCCAGGGCAGCGTATCAGGGCCGGGTGCGGGCAACGTGGGTGGGATCAGCCGTGCCACCGTCGGCTCGTAGCGGCCCGTACCGTGATAGGCGTTGTAGACCAGGTCAACCGCGTCCAGTTCGCGTTTCTCGTAGCGCGTCAGCCACCCGTGGGTTAGATCGAATGCTAGGCGATAGTGCGGCAGCGCGGTCACCGATAGCGCGCTTGACCATGCCAGAGGCCGCTCTCGTCGCTGGAAGAAACGACATACTCGAGTCCCCAACGCCATGAGTTCCACCTGCGCGCCGTCCGCCTCCTGCTCGGCCAGGTATGACTCGGCGCGCTTGACGACTGCCGCGTTGAATCGGCCACACAGCCCGCGTTCGCTCCCGACCACCAAGGCCGCGATTTGCATCCCCCCCTCTTTCCCCCCCAATGGGGGGGATGAAAGGGGGGAGCGTGCGGTGCGCCGATCGGCTGGCAGATGAGGCAGCAATGCGGGTAACGTGGCCGCCAACCGCTCCTCGTAACGGCGCATGCTATCTTTCCGCTTAAGCGCCGCCCGCCAACTCCCCAACGAGACGGTACGCAGGGCACTCAGGATGGGCTCGACGGTGCAGATGTTGTCGAGGCGCTTCTCGGCGCGCTCCAGATCTTCCATACTCTTATCCGTTTTTCCCTTTAAGCCGGGCTGTGCAACAGCAATTCCCGTTTTGGCGTCAAGATCTGACAGGTTTCCACGAATTTCGTCATAGGTAAAAACCTGTCAGGTCTGATCATACCGGGAATTGCTGGCTGCGCAATAGTCGGTGATCACGGCTGTCAATGTCTCTCTTGTCTCCTCGCTCAGTTCGCCGGTGCGATTGATCTGGTGGCCAATCTCAGCGTGCTTGGCCTCGAAGCGGGTCAGGAGCCCGCTTTCAAAGGCGGGCACGTCTTCGAGCGCGACATCGTCGAGAGCCCCCTCGATGGCTGCCAGCAGAACCACGACCTGCGCAGCCAGCGAGAGCGGCTGATGGGCGGGCTGCTTGAGCACGGCCCGCAAGCGCTCGCCGCGCCGGATCTGGCGCTGTGTGGCTTCGTCTACCTCGATGCCGAAGCGAGCAAAGCGGGCCACCTCTTCGAACTGCGCCAGTTGCAGCCGCAGGTGGCGTGCCACGACGCGCATCGCCGCTGTCTGCGACGTCCCGCCCACGCGCGATACTGACTGCCCCACGTTCACCGCGGGCTTCACTCCATGGTTGAAGAGGTCAGAATCGAGCACAATACGCATGTCAGTGGCACAGATCAAGTTAGTGGGGATGTAAGCGACGAGGTTGCCGCGCCGCGTCTCTACGATAGGCAGCGCTGTCAACGAGCCGCCACCTGCCCCCCCTCTTTCCCCCCCAACAGTTGGGGGGGATGTCGCCCCCTCTCTCCCCCCCAATGGGGGGGATGTCGCCCCCTCTCTCCCCCCCAATGGGGGGGATGTCGCCCCCGCTCTCCCTCCCAATGGGGGGGATGTCTCGCCCCTCTCCCCCCTGTTGGGGGGGATGGAGGGGGGGGCTAACTTGCAGGCACGCTCCAGCAGCCGCGCGTGCAGGTAGTGGATGTCGCCGGGGTAGGCTTCGCGGCCCGGCGGCCGGCGCAACAGCAGGCTCAGTTCACGATAGGCGGCGGCGTGTTTGCTCAGGTCATCGTAGACGATCAACACGTCGCGCCCTTCGTACATCAAGAACTCGGCCATCGTACAGCCAGCGTAGGGGGCCAGGTAACGCAACGCGGGCGGGTCGTCGGGGCTGGAGACGACGACGATGGTGTACGGGAGGGCCTCGTGGCGGCGCAGCGTCTCGATGACGGCCAGTGTGGAGGACTTCTTCTGGCCGATGGTCACGTAGACGCACGGCACGCCGCTGTCCCGCTGGTTGAGGATGGCGTCCACGGCCAGGGTGGTCTTGCCCGTCTGGCGGTCGCCGACGATCAGTTCGCGCTGCCCGCGTCCGATGGGCACGAGCGCATCCACGGTCTTCAGGCCGGTGTGTAAGGGTGTATCTACCGGCGCTCGTTCGACGATACCCGGCGCGTCACGCTCCAGGTAGTGGAACTTCGCCGCGTCTATCGGTCCGCGCTCGTCCAGGGGCTCACCCAGCGGGTTGACCACCCGGCCCAGCAGGCTGTGTCCCACCGGCACGCGCAGTCGTTCGCCGGTGGAGGTGACCAGGTCGCCGCCTTGGATGCCCTCGTCGGGGCCGAGCAGGATCACGTCAATGAGATCGTGGCCGAGGTTGAGAATGAGGCCCCGCACGCCGGTGGGAAAGGTCAGCAGTTCGTCGGTGCGCGCGTGGGGCAGGCCTGAGAGCGTGGCTACGCCGTCGCCGACGCGCTGCACGATGCCGATCTCGTGGAAGCGCATCTGGCTGGCCAGTTGGCCGGCCTGCTGGCGGAGTGCCTGGAGCAGCGACGTTACGTCGGGCTGCACACCCTGTTCACTCATTAGCCCCCCCCGCTCCCCCCCCACGCTCAATAGGTCTCGTAGCGGTCGAGGTCCCAGATGAATACCACTGCCCCGCCCAGTTCAGCCGTCACGGGTACGGAGCCAAGCGAGAATGGTGTTCTTGGCTCGCCGGGCTCGACGACGACTTGCGAGTGGCAGTTGTCGCGGATGATGGTCAGGACTCGCTCCAGGTCTTGCTCTTCCACGGCGATGAAGAGCATCTGTTGGGCCTGGCGCAGCATACCGCCGCGACTATCGCTGAAGGTCGCCGTGTGACCGGCGGCAACCAGTGCCTCGATGACGCGTCCAGCCTCGTCTCGTGGTACTACGGCCATAACCATTTTCATTGCCCTCTTCTCCCTTCGGCTGTCCCTTCGACTGTAGTACTCAGAGCGAGGCTCAGGGCGAGCCCCTCGAGCCAGACTGTGTGGTCATCGTCTCCACCAACATCTCTCGCATCTCTGCCGGTAGTTCACCGCTGCGATTGATTTGGTAATGAGATCCTGGATGCTCAGCCTCGAAGCGGGTCAGGAGCCCGCTTTCAAAGGCGGGCACCTCCTCGAGCGCGACCTCGTCGAGGTATCCCTCGGTGGCCGCCAGCAGAACCACGACCTGCGCAGCCAGCGAGAGCGGCTGGTGGGCAGGCTGCTTGAGCACGGCCCGCAAGCGCTCGCCGCGCCGGATCTGGCGCTGTGTGGTCTCGTCCACCTCAGCCCCGAAGCGAGCAAAGCGAGCCACCTCTTCGAACTGCGCCAGTTCCAGCCGCAGGTTACGCGCCACGTCACGCATCGCCACTGTCTGTGCTGCCCCGCCCACACGCGATACCGATAGTCCCACGTTCACCGCAGGCTTGATGCCGCGATTGAACAGGCCGGCGTCCAGTACGATCTGCCCATCGCTGATGGAGATCAGGTTGGTGGGGATGTAGGCGGCGATGTTGCCACGTTGCATCTCCACGATGGGCAGCGCTGTCAGTGAGCCGCCACCAGCCCCCCCTCTTTCCCCCCCAACAGTTGGGGGGGATGTCGCTCCCCCTCTCCCCCCCAATGGGGGGGATGTTCCCCCCTCTCTCCCCCCCATTGGAGGGGATGTCTCGCCCCTCTCCCCCCCAATGGGGGGGAGAGAGGGGGGGGCCAACTTGCAGGCGCGCTCCAGCAGCCGCGCGTGCAGGTAGAATATGTCGCCGGGGTAGGCTTCGCGGCCCGGCGGCCGGCGCAACAGCAGGCTCAATTCACGATAGGCGTCGGCGTGTTTGCTCAGGTCATCGTAGACGATCAACACGTCGCGCCCCTCGTGCATCAGGAACTCGGCCATCGTGCAGCCGGCGTAGGGGGCCAGGTAGCGCAACGCGGGCGGGTCGTCGGGGCTGGAGACGACGACGATGGTGTACGGGAGGGCCTCGTGGCGGCGTAGCGTCTCGATGATGGCCAGCGTGGAGGACTTCTTCTGGCCGATGGTCACGTAGACGCACAGCACGCCGCTGTCCCGCTGGTTGAGGATGGCGTCCACGGCCAGGGCTGTCTTGCCCGTCTGCCGGTCACCGACGATCAGTTCGCGCTGCCCGCGTCCGATGGGCACGAGCGCATCCACGGTCTTCAGGCCGGTGTGTAAGGGTGTATCTACCGGCGCTCGTTCGACGATGCCCGGCGCGGCACGCTCCAGGTAGTGGAACTTCGCCGCGTCCACCGGTCCGTGCTCGTCCAGGGGCTCGCCCAGCGGGTTCACCACCCGGCCCAGCAGTTTGTGTCCCACCGGCACGCGCAGTCGTTCGCCGGTGGAGGTGACCAGGTCGCCGCCCCGGATGCCCTCGTCGGGGCCGAGCAGGATGACGTCAATGAGGTCGTGGTCGAGGTTGAGGATGAGGCCCCGCACGCCGGTAGGAAAGGTCAGCAGTTCGTCGGTGCGCGCGTGGGGCAGGCCTGAGAGCGTGGCCACCCCGTCGCCGACGTGCTGCACCGTGCCTACGTCGTGGAAGCGCACCTGGCTGACCAGTTGGCCGGCCTGCTGGTGGAGCGCCTGGAGCAGCGACGCCATGTCGGGTCGCACACTTTGCTCACTCACCGGCCATGCGCTCCTTAAGTGCCATTGAGACGGTTTCACGCAACTCGGCCAGTTGTCCGCCGATAGAGTGATCCACCAACGTGTCGCCCAGGCGCACCTTTATCCCGGCGGCCAACGAGGGGTCGGTCTTCAACTCCAGGTTCACGTGGAGGTCGGCCAGCGCGGTGAAGGTGCGGGCCAGCAACCCCTGCTGTTCCGGCGAGAGGGGGCGCGCGGTCGTCACGTAGGCCGTGGGGGTGCGGTCACCCAGCGCACGCCGGAACGTCTCCACCCGCTCCATCTCGCTGCGCCCCAGTTCCCAGATACGGTCGCTGAGTTGCTGGACTAGCGTCTCGTGCACCTCCGGCGGCGCTGTGCGACCGATCGCCCAGCCGCTGATTTCCAGGATAGCATCCAACAAGTCGTCGTGGAACTCATCCACAGCCTGTTGTCGCAGCCGGTGAGCGTCGGCGTGGGCCTCGACCAGGAAACGTTCGACCTCGGCCTGTGTCTCTTGTAGGAGCGCCTTTCGCTCGGCCTCCGCCTGCTCCCGCGCCGTGGCGATGATGGCGGCAACTTCCTCGTCAGCGTGTGCCAACCGTGTCTCCAGTTCGGCCTGCAACCTGGCTGCCTCCTGGCGCTCCTGGGCTAACTCGTGGGCCAACTGTTCTTTCTCGGCCGCGCGTTCTTTCACGTTGCGCATCACCGGCCGGAAAAGAAGATAGTAGAGCGCCGCGACCAGGGCCAGGAAATTGATGATTTGAAAAGCGATTGTCCAAATGTCCAGATTTAGCATCCGCTAGCCCCTAGAAGAAACGATCGAGCAGTGGGTTGGCGAAGATCAGGATCAGACAGATCAGTAACACGTAAATCGCCGTCGACTCCAACAATGCCATTGAGATGAGCAGTGTCGTGCGCAGGTCGTTGGCGGCCTCGGGTTGACGGGTCATCCCTTCCAGCGCTTTGAGCACCGCCCGTCCCTCGACGAGCGCCGGGGTGAGCGTGCCCAGCAAGATGCCCACACCCGATACGATGATGGTGACTACAGTGATCAACGTTCCAGGGTCCATCTCTGCCATGTGTGAATTCCCTCCTTGTTCGTAGATTCGTAGATTCGTAAATTCGTAGGTTCGTGATTGGTCATTGGTTATTCGTTGGCCTCCAATGCCGCGCCGATGTAGACGGCGGCCAGGACGGTGAAGATGTAGGCCTGCAAAATGCCGGTGAACATACTGAAGGCGACCAGTGGCAGCGGCGCGATCAACGGCACCAGCGCGAAGACGACCGCCACGATCAATTCGGTACTGATGATGTTACCGAAGAGGCGCAAGGTGAGCGACAGGGCACGGCTGACGTGGCTGATCAGTTCCATAGGCAGCATAAAGATCGGTGAGGCCAGGCCTTTGAAGTAGCCCCGCAGTCCCTTGGCGCGGACGCCGAAGTAGTAGACCGAGAAGAAGACGACCAACGCCAGTGCCGCTGGCGTGTTGATGTCGCGGGTGGGGGAGACCACGAGGGGCACGATGCCGATGACGTTGGCAACGGCGATAAAGATGGTCAACGTCCCCAGGAACGGCAGGTACGGCTCGACGGGTCGCCCCATCACGCTGGAGATGGTGCCAATCAGAAAGTCTACTATCATCTCCAGTGCCGCTGGCCAGCGCCGGCCCACCACGGCCGCTGCTCCCACAATGATGGCCATCATGATCCAGGTCGAGATGACTGTGTCGCGCACCGGGATGCCGAAGATGGTGAACACCACCTGAGGGAAAAAGTCTTCCATATCTCAACTCCTAGGAACAGCGGATAACAGGACGGTAACGGATTTCAGCGCTCCGAACGCGCACTCAAGTGCGCACTACAAATGGTTCCCCAGCGGGCCAACCACAGGCCAGCGAAGGCCAGCAGGGCGGGCAGGATACCGCGCTGCAGCGCGGCGATCAGCAGGCCGGCGGCCAGGCCCCAGCGCAGCAGCGTGCTCCCCAGAACCCAGGCCACGGCGTGGCCTGGCGCGGAGGGTTGCAGGCTGGCCACCGTCCACCACAGAGTCAGTCCGTTCAACGCACCCACCGCACCGCCGGCAAACAGCCACAATACGACCATCAGCCCGTCTCGTGCCCCTGTTTCTCTTGTTCGACACGTCGCTGATCGCGGGCGATCTCGCGCCGGATGGCACGTGCTACGTTGTAGAAGCCTGTGACGATGCCCAGTATCAGCAGCCCCAGGGTGAAGGCGTAGCCCGTGTCCAGCCAGCGATCCAGAAAGTGCCCCAGTAGTACCCCGCCGAAAATTGGCAGTGCCAGGTCCCACCCCAGCGATGTCGCCGCCAGCGCGGTGCTCCAGACGTCTCGATCATTCTTCTTCATTACCCACGTCCCACATATCTCCGGGCTGTGACTGCATGGCCGTGAGCAATGTCTGGGCCAACCGGTCGAAACGCGTGTCATCTGAGACTTCCGAAGTCTCTGAGACTTCGGAAGTCTGGGCCAGGCCGCTGGTGAAAATCATCGCGCAGTCACGATCCACCTGCAATATGCCTGCCTCCAGGTCCAGCGTGTGCTCGCCCGATTCGTCGGCGTAGCGCAGCGGGGCGGTGACACTCTCTGCCAGCAGCGGCGCGTGACCGGGGTAGATGCCGATGCCGCCGCCGTCGGCCAGGCGGGCCTGTACCCAGGCTACCCCCTCCACCTCGAGCAGCGTTTTGGCCGGCGTCAACACCATCAGACATAGTGGCTTAATCACCTCTTGTCCCCTTGTCCCCCTGTCTCCCCGTCTCCCCGTCTCTCTTTCGCCTGCGCCGCTGCCTCCTCTATCGAACCAATCATATAAAACGCCTGCTCCGGCAGGTCGTCGTGGCGGCCCTCCAGAATCTCGCGGAAACCACGTAGCGTCTCGGCCAGCGGCACGTAGCGGCCGGTCAGCCCGGTGAACGGCTCAGAGACGAAGAACGGCTGCGTGAGGAATCGTTGCACGCGCCGCGCCCGGTTGACCGCCAGGCGATCCTCTTCGCTCAGTTCCTCCATTCCCAGGATGGCGATGACGTCCTGTAGTTCCTGGTAGCGGGCCAGCAGCGCCCGCACCTCTGTGGCGATGGCGTAATGCTCCTCCCCCACGCCAGCAGGCGTGAGTAACGTACTGTTGGATTCCAGCGGGTCAATGGCAGGGTAGAGGCCCAGGCTGGACTGGCGGCGCGAGAGAATCGTCGCCGCGTCCAGGTGGGCAAAGGTCGCCACGACGGCCGGGTCGGTCAGGTCGTCGGCTGGTACGTAGACCGCCTGCACCGACGTCATACTGCCACGGCTGGTGGTGGTGATGCGCTCCTGCAGTTCGCCCATCTCGCTTTCCAGCGTGGGCTGGTAGCCCACGGCGCTGGGCAGCCGCCCCAGCAGCGCCGACACCTCCGCGCCCGCCTGAATGTAGCGGAAGATGTTGTCAATGAACACCAGTACCGAACGCCGCTCGTGGTCACGGAAGTACTCGGCCATCGTCAGCGCGGTGAGCGCCACCCGCAGCCGTGCCCCCGGTGGTTCGTTCATCTGCCCGAAGACCAGGACGGTGCTATCGAGTACCCCGCTGCGCCGCATCTCTAGCCACAGTTCGTTTCCCTCGCGGCTGCGCTCACCCACGCCGGCGAAGATCACTATGCCGGAATGTTCGCGGATGGTGTGGCGCATGAGTTCGATCATCAGCAGCGTCTTGCCCACCCCCGCGCCGCCGAAGAGGCCGATCTTGCCGCCACGGGGGTAGGGGGTCAGCAGGTCAATGGCCTTGAGGCCGGTGACGAACGGCTCTACGACCACTCGTTGCTCGTGCAACGGCGGTGATGCGGTGTGGATCTGTCGCCGCTCTGTTCCTTCGGGTGCGGGTCGTCCGTCAATGGGCTGGCCCAGCACGTTGAACATGCGTCCCAGCGTCGCCCTGCCCACCGGGACGCGGATAGGATGGCCCATGTCGAGCACCGGCAGCCCCCGGCGCAGCCCCGCCGTGCCGCCCATAGCAATTGCACGCACCGTGCGGGGGTCAATGTGCTCCTGCACTTCGATGACCAGTTCTGGCCCATCGTCCCGCTGGATCAGCAGACTATTGTGGATGCTGGGCAGGTCGCCGGAGGCAAACTCGGCGTCTACCACCACGCCAGCCACGCGCGCTACGGTTCCTGTTCTAGCCAAATCTTCGCTCCTTGGAATTGCATCGGTGTATATTATACCACATCGGGGCTGAACGGCGTAGTCAAGTCCAGCCCCGAAGGGGGTTTCATCTGAAGGGTGCTAATATCCTACACCAACTCCCGCAACCGCCCCCACGCCGCCTGCTCCAGGTCGGCCAACTCCATCAACGGGGCCGTCGTCTCCGCAATCACGGTGACCGGGTCCTCGGCCTCCCATCCCCGCTTGAAGGTCTCCGCGACCTCCTGCCACTTGTCGCCGATGTGCTGGAACTCGCCGGCGCTCTGGTTCAGGCGCGGATCTCCCGCGATCCCGGCGGCCTCGCGCAGGAAGCGGCTGAACATGTAACGGAAGAGGCCGCCGCCGGTACCGCCCGCCGCGTCAATGAAGATGTAGGCGTTGAATAGCGTGAAGCGCAGCGCGTCCTCGTCCATCAGGCCGGGCCACTTGAGCGTGCGCTTGGCCGCCTTGCGGATGCCTTTGACGCCGATGTTGCTGATGGGCGGTTCTGACATCCCTTGCGTCTGTTCGGCGATAGCCTCTCGCACCTCGACGATGGTGGGCTGGCGCTTGTGGCTGAAGTCAAAGGTGTACCACTTGTGCTTGGGCGGGAATGGTTTGTAGGTGGAGCCGCGCGCTTTTTCCAGGTACTCCATCGAAACCGGATGCAGTTTCCCATCCCGGTCAGCGATGAGCACCTGGTGTGTCTCCGCATCGTACCCGCAAACCACCACGGCATGCCCGCCAAAGTGATAGTCGCTATCCCCAAAATCAAAGTAGGGCAGGAATCCCATGTCGCAGTAGATCATCACCGGCTGGCCCGCGTCCAGCATCTCCAGTAGCGTCCGCTCCGCCTTGCGCGCGCTGGAGGTGGTGTACGACTCGACCACCACGCCAGTGTGCCTTCCGGTGGTCTTTTCCAACCCCTCTACACCGGGTCGTTCAAAGTTGGCGCGCCCGCCGATGAAGGGCGGCTGCCCCTTCTGGTGCCAGTAGATGAACCCGACCCCTGCGCCAATTCCCAGCAGCATTTCCTCGCTGATGTCGTGGTCATTGTAGACGTAGATGTGGCGCATTGAGCCGGTGATGCAGTGATGCGTCGTCAGTGACTTGAATCCTTCCAATGGTTTGAGTGTCATCTCTTGCTCCTTTGTTTTGCATTTGTGTTCCTTCTCCTGCTGCGCGCGACGCACACCATTCGTGTAGACGATGGCCAACAAGGTTATTGGGATGCGACCGAGCTGAGGGTTTGTCTATTCCGGCGGCACGGGGCTGAGGTCGAACATCAGATCGGGGCCGTTCAGACGGGCGTAGAGGTGGTTGAGCACGTCACGGCCGAGGAGCATATACTCTTCAGGGAAAGCGATGACCTCCAGACGCCGGAAGCGTACCTGGGCGGCCACCAGCACGATGTAGTAGGTGTTCAACGTGACCAGGTGAAGATCGTAGCCCTCAATGAGCAACTGGCTTTCAGGACGCAGATCCAAATCCTTCACCAGGGAGGCAGGGATAGCCGATACGTCCGCACCAGTGTCCAGTTTGGCGCGGATACTTTGAGCCACATCGGGATGCTCCGGAGGATGTACCAGGACCTCGATGAACGGAGCCGGCGGCTCAGTGTTACGGTCGTAGGGCCACATCAGCGCATCACTTTGAAGTACGGGAACTTGTAGACTCGGGGCTGCTCCGAAACCCGCTGAATGTAGACGGTCACGTCTCCCAGGCGCTGATGGATCCGTTCGGAGACTTCTACTTTGGAGTCGCCCACTTCCACGACTCGACCGTTGTGGATGGCCACGACCCGGTCACGGTACTCCCGCAACAGTTCGGGCAGCATATGCTCAAAGGCCGCTGCTTCGCGCTCGAACGCTTCGGGCGCCTGCTGTACCCGTGCTTGGCGTTGTTGTATCTCTCGCCAGGCACGGAACGCCTCGTACTCGTCGGGTGGCACTAGCACGCCGATGGTCTGTTCGCCACACAGCACTCGCACCGGTCCTTCGGCCAGTGTGGCCTCGTCAAGGGTGAGGGTATAGGGGGCTTGTGTCTCCTTCAGGATCAACGTCTTCACGACTGTCACCTGGCCCAAAGTGTAGCACAGGGTCCTGGATGTGTCAACCGGCTTTGTCTCCTCTTTGGCTATCAAGTAGTAACCTGCTCCTCACAGTTCTACTCCGTTCTATGTCTCCTCAAACCTTCCTGATTGGCTGCCGGAGCACGGTTTTGAGTTTTTCCGGCGCGACCTTGCGCGGGTCGCCCAGGTAGATCTCGTGATGTTTGCCGGCCGGCTCATAGCCATTCTCGTCAATAAAGGTGTGTATCCTGGCTATCGTCGGGGCTTCCGCATCATAAGGGCCGATGTGCATAATCTGCACCGCAAGGCCCTCGTGGTAAACCTCTAGCCTGAGTTTGGGCAGTGCAGGCGGGTTCTTTTTCTTTTCCACCTGCTTGAGCGCTTCTTCAAACATCTCCTGGGTGATCCACTCCGGTTGCATGATCATCATCGTCCAATCCCAGGCGCTTTTGCTCTCTGTGGTGAACTCCTCCATGTTCTCCACCCACCATAGCCCTTCCATCGGCGGGACGATATAATCCATCCCCTTCTCCTTCTTGCTCATGAACTTGAGTTTGTAGGCCACCCCGTACAGCGCCTCGACGGCATCTTGATACTCCTGCGCCGTGTTGGGGTCGCCGTGGCCGTCAATCATCAGGAAGTTCATCGGCGGCACGTCAACCACCACGAACTCCTTGGCCGAAGGCCGGTACAGGTGTTTCCACTCTTTCTTGAAATCAGTCTTGGACATTTCCTTCCTCCCTTTGCGTCATAAAACGGTTTGACATATGCCAGGATGCGATTTGACCAGCATTGGAAATGAGGGTATAATTCCCATTGTCACCATTATGATCCCTGGAGGCAGGAATATGAACACAGTAGGTATCGCTGAGATCAAGCGTAGTATCTCAACTATTGTCAACCGCGTGGCCTTCGGTCGGGAACGAATCGTTCTGACCTCGAGGGGCAAGCCCAAAGCTGCGTTGGTGAGCATCGAAGACCTGCAGAAGTTGGAGTCGTTGGAAAAGACGACCTCTCCCCCCTCCCGCGCCCAACAGAGGGCAGCCCTGGCCATGGCTCAGGCCGTGCGGGAAATGACACTCGCTCGTCGTGGCGGGGTCCCATTTTCCGACGTCGCTGAGGATCTGCACAGGCTGAGAGAGGAGAGAGATCTTGAACTCGCAGGTGTGCATTGATGTCAATCTGGTTCTCAAACTGGTGCTCGTCGAGGAAGACAGCCCCAAGGCTCAACATCTGTGGGACACATGGGTAGATGCAGACATAAGAATCGTCGCTCCACCCCTGCTTGCCTTCGAAGGGACATCGGTGATCTGCAACAAGATGCAGCGCGGACTGGTGCCGCCTGGGGAGGCCGGACTGATGTTCAAAGCCTTTCACCTCCTCGGTGTGAGGCTGCTTTACCCTGATGGTCTGCACGAGACAGCCTGGGAACTGGCCAAGCGGTTCAATCGCCCGCAGGCCTACGATAGCCATTACCTGGCTCTGGCAGAAATCCTCGGCCTCGAACTCTGGACGGCTGACAAGCGGCTGTACAATGCGGTCAAGCATGATCTATCCTGGGTGAAATGGCTGGGTGACTACTCACCAGTCTGATCCTCCAGTTGTGAGATGAACTGCGTGATCCACTCCAGTTCGGCCTGGATCATCGTCACGCTGTGGTCGAACATCGCGTCCACGAAGTAGGGCAGGGGGCGCTGGCCTTCCCAGTGTGTCTGCACGTGCTCCAGCCTGCTGGCCAGGCTGTCACGGTACTGTCGCAGTGCTGCCAGTGCCTCGGCGGGCGGGATGCCGGGGAGGTTGGCCAGTCCCAACTGCAAGGGCAGGTAGCAGCGGCGTGGCACCGAGAGAGCGTCGAGCACGCCGGCACGCAGCGCATCTGTCCCGGCTGGGGTGGGGCGGTAGACCTTGCGGGCCGGGCCGCGCTCGGCTTCCTCCAACTGCCCCTCGATCAGCCCGTCCCGTTTCAGTTTCTTGAGCAGGTAGTAGATGGAGGAGAAGCCGATTTCCGTCCACTCGCGCATCCCGCGCTCCTCGATCACCTGCTCAATCTCGTAGCCGTGGCGGGGCTGCTCGGCGATGAGGCTCAGAATAGCAAGTTCCGCGTTCGTCATTATATGTGCCTTTACTATAGCACTATAATAGTCTGGTATTATAATACCACATTCTGGGTAGTCTGTCAAATTCAAGAAAACAGAGGCCTCCTCGATTGGAGGATTGTCAAGAAGCGAACACGCCCACGTGCGGATGGGTCAACCCGACACGTGGGCGTGTCTTGCACCTTTGAGTAGGAGTAGTAAGCGCAGGCCGGCTGCGTTACGCCACGAACTGTATCTCTGCCAGCGCCCTTTCGGCCTCTCTGGCAATTTCATTGATCTTCTGACGAACATCCTCCGGCAGTGGCTCAGTCTGGTGCGTTTCAAGGATTTCGAGAGCCTTGTGAGTCACAGTTTCTTCGTATGTCTGGCTTCCCTTCTTCATCCACGCCTTTGGAGTGTCGCGGTTCAAGAATTTGGGCCGCCAGAGTTCTTGCCGAAAGTGGGTCGCGGTGTGCTTCTGGGTCAGGAAATTGCCGCCCGGCCCGACCTTGCGGATCACATCAATGCTCATCATCTCTCGGCCGATATCGAAACCACGGATGATCCGCTTCACATAGCCAATGATCTCATCGCACATGACGATCGCGGCGGGGTTGCTGAGCAGTCCCTGCCCCAGATAACCGATGTCGTGAATCAGGTTGGCCCCGTCCAGCGCAGCCAACAGAGTCCCGAAGGCATGCTCCATAGCCGCCTGCGCGTCAAGGCAGTGAGCATCACTGCCAACCGTTGACCACATGGGGATCCCATAATAGTGAAAGATGTCGGCAAAGGCCGAATTGGTCAATCGCAAATCGGGCGCGCCATAGGAAAAGATACCTGTTCTCATGTCCAGGGGGACGACCACGAAGCCAGAGATAATTGGCGCCCCCTTGCTCTTGACCTGGTGCAGGACGATGCCACTCAGGGCTTCGGCGTTGGCTTGCACAACACCGCCGGCCAGGGTTACTGGAGTGGTGGCCCCAAGACTATCCCCGGGGGTGTAGCAAATTGGGATTCCCTTTTCGGCGCAGAGGAAGACTTTACGCACCGCGCCATGCGAGTGTGTCAGCGGGGCTGTAGGCTCGGAATAGTGGATGAGAAAGGGCTTCTCCCTCAGAGCCTGCTCTCCACCGGCCACAGCCGCAGCCATCTCGATAATGACCGCCAGATCCTCCTGCCCGGCCGCGGTGAAAAAGATTGGCTTGACTGAGTTCTCCATCATGGCCTTGGCGCACTCGACGTACATCGTGTTGGTCGGGACGTCACTCGGCAGGGCAAAAGAGGCGATGAAGTCAACCTCCTCGCAGTAGTCCGCGACCGTGGCCGCATTGACTACGTCTTGCAGGCGCGAAGGCCGGGTCTCACCCGTCTTCAGATCACACGTGCTGATCAAGTCCGTCCCCAACCCGAAGTAGATGTTACGTCCCTCCAGGCGCATTGCCTCTTCCCCTTTCCGGTTGTACATGGTGATGCGAGAAGGGGCGCTGCGGATGCACTCTTCTACCAACCAGTTGGGGATCTGAACGACGTTGTCTTCCTTCACCCGGCAGCCAGCCTCTCTCAGGAGTTGAAGACCTTCCTCGTGGGGCACTCGAACGCCGACGGTTTCCAGAATCTCCAGACTCGCCCGGTGAATTTCTTCGATCTGTTCCTGTGTCAGAAGCCTGTAATCAGGCACACACTGGGTCTTGAAGCCGCTGTTCATAATATCTACTCCTTGTGGGGATTTAAGATTTGTTGATTTGAGATTGATAGACTTGCACTCGGGTAGTGTGACTGGTTTAGTATCATATTTCGGCTGATTTGTCAAGCCCAGGATTGGTGACTTGGTGGCTTGGTGATTACCCATAAGTTCACTGCCACCTCCAATCTCCAATTTCTAATCTCTAATCTCCAATCTCCAATCTCCAATCTCCACTATTCCTCCATCGCATCTCCATAATTTCTACACAAGGTTCCTGTAAACTGAGAGGCAAAAGCCGCACCAGCGGCACTGACGAGAGCGAACAGGAAGCGGGAGGATAAATGAGCGAACAGAACAAGATCAGCCGAAGGCGTTTTCTGGCGCTGACCGGAGGAGCGGTCGGCGTTACGGCGCTGGCCTGTTGTGGCCTGACAGTATTGGGCACGCGACAGCCGGTGGTAGAGTTCAACGAATCAGTCTGTGGAGGTGAAGACGATATGAGCGATAAGATTCTGGTGGCCTACGCCAGCGGGTGTGGATCCACTGGCGAGGTGGCCGAGGCCGTCGGACAGGCACTGTGCGAAGCAGGGGCGGCGGTGGACGTGCGCCTGGCGAAAAACGTGACCGACGTGAGCCCCTACCGAGCGGTGATCGTGGGCAGCGCCATTCGCATGGGCAGGTGGTTGCCCGAGGCGGTGCAGTTCGTGGAGACACACCGAGAACCATTGAGCCGGGTACCCGTGGCCTACTTCCTCGGCTGCATGACACTGGAGGATGACACGGAGGAGAACCGCCGCACGGTGGCGGCCTACCTGGACCCGGTGCGCGAGATAGTGCAGCCGGTGGATGTGGGTCTCTTCGCAGGAGTGATGGACTACAGCAAGTTGTCTTTCGTCTTTCGACTGATGATGAAGGCGATGGGGACGCCAGAGGGTGACTTCCGCGATTGGGAGTCCATCCGCGCCTGGGCTGCCAACCTGCGCCCGGCGTTATTGGGAGTATCCATAGGAGGAAACGTATGAGCAAGAAATGGTGGATCGTTGTAGCAGTCGTAGTCGTGGTTGGGGGGCTGGGCTTGATCGGCTATCAGTACGTCGTGGGCTGGCGGCAAGCCGTAGCCGAGGCTCAGGCAGAGATGGAGACAGCCGTCGTCCGGCGCGACACGCTGCGGGTCACGGTTGACACGGCCGGCAACCTGGCCCCCAATGCTGAGGTCTCGCTGGCCTTTTCGTCAGGCGGGCAGGTGGTCGAGGTGCCGGTGGAAGTTGGGGACGTAGTGGAGGCAGGCGACGTGCTGGCCCGACTGGATGACACTGATGCCCGCGAAGCAGTTGCCAATGCCGAGTTTCAGGTGACCCAGGCGGAGATCAACCTGGCGTCGGCGCAGATCGAGGCGGAGGCTGGGTTGGCGCAGGCTAACCTGGACACTGCCCGGGTCGGCTATGAAGAAGCGGCTGCGCTTGCCGCGCTCCCCGGCGCGCAACTCACGTCGGCCCGCGTCAGCCTGGAGCAGGCTCAGGACGCGCTCGTTGAGGCCCAAGAGAACTATGACAACACCTGGGACCAGGCCCGGGATTGGGAACTCAACGTAAGATGGATGAAAAACGCCCTGGAGAGCGAGCGGGAGGCGACTGAGAGCGCCTTGAAAAACGCACAGTATAACCTGGAGGTCGCGCAGGCGAACTACAGCCTGGCGGTCGTCGGCATCAGCGAGGAGAATGTGCAGAATACCTGGGCCAAGGTGCTCAACGCACAGGTGGCGCTGGAGAGCGAACCCCTCCAACTGGGGCAGTTGGAACTCTCGCTGGCCCAGGCGCAACTCAGCCTGGAATCGGCGCGGCGCGCGCTGGAGGAGACGGTCTTGGTCGCCCCGGTGAGTGGCACGGTCACCGAGATGAACATCCAAGTGGGCGAGACGGCCAGCGCGGGGCAGGCCGCCGTCGTGGTGATAAGCGACCTGGCGACGCTGGTGGTGGACGTCAACCTGGACGAGACCGACGTGGCGCAGATCACGGTCGGCCAGGAGGCACTGGTGGGCTTGGACGCCTTTTCCGACGCCGGACTGACCGGCGAGGTGACGCACATCGCCCCCGTTGCCACCACCCAGTCCGGCGTGGTGCTCTATCCGGTCACCATCCGCCTGGCTCCGACCGACTTGCCCGTGCGCGCCGGGATGACGGCCGACGTGGAGATTGTCATGGTCAGCCAGGAGAACGCGCTGATCGTCCCCCTGCGCGCCGTCCACACCGAGGGATGGCAATCCTACGTAAACCGGCTGGCCGATGGTCACCAGATCGAGCGGGTAGAGGTGGAGTTGGGGGTGATGACCGACACCGAGGTAGAGATCGTCGGCGGATTGGCCGAGGGGGATGTGGTGATCGTGGTCGCTGCGCCCCAGAATTCCGCCACGCGCGGCTCGGGGTTTGGGATGTTTGGTGGAGAACATTAGCATGATCGAGATCGAGAACGTCACCAAGGTCTACCTTATGGGCGAAGTGGAGGTCCACGCCCTGCGAGGAGTATCGCTACAGATAGAGCAGGGGGAGTGGGTGGCGATTATGGGACCTTCCGGCTCTGGCAAATCTACGTTGATGCACGTCATCGGCTGCCTGGATACGCCGACCTCGGGCGTGTACCGGCTGGACGGCGTCGAGGTGGGCGGCATGGACGACAACCAACTGGCGGCCATCCGCAATCGGCAGATCGGTTTCGTCTTCCAGACCTTCAATCTGCTGCCCCGCACCAGCGCGCTGAAGCAGGTGATGCTGCCGATGCAGTACACCCGGGACGGGCAGCGGATCCCCCTGGCAGACCGGACGCAGCGGGCGCGGGAATCACTGGAGATGGTGGGCCTGGGTGACCGGATGAACCACCAGCCGACCGAACTATCGGGTGGGGAGCAGCAGCGGGTGGCCATCGCCCGCGCCCTGGTCAACGATCCTCCCATCATTATGGCCGATGAGCCCACCGGCAATCTGGACTCCAAAGCCGGCGCCGAGGTGATGGAAATCCTTCACCGGCTGCACCGAGAAAAGGAGATCACCGTGGTGATGGTCACCCACGACGAAGAGATCGGCGAAGAGGCTGAGCGCATCGTGCGATTGCGGGACGGGATGGTTGTCAACGAGGTGAGACGATGATCACGAGCATAGCGGATTTACTGGAGAACCTGCGGGTGGCCCTGGACGGGCTGGTAGCGAACAAGATGCGCTCGGCGCTGACCATGCTGGGCATCATCATCGGCGTGGGGGCCGTCATCGCGTTGATGTCTATTGGCGAAGGGGCGCAGGCTTCCATCACTGAACAGATCACCAGCATCGGCACCAACCTGCTTACGGTGATACCCGGCGCCGCCAGCTTCGGCCCGGTGCGGGGCGCGACAGGCAGCGCTACCACGCTCACCTACGACGACGCCGAGGCTATCGCCGACCCCGGCAACGTACCCGATGCGGCGGTCGTCGCCCCCGAGTACAGCAGGAGTGCCCAGGTCATCTTTGGCGATGCGAACATCAACAGTTCGGTGCTAGGGACGACAGATGCGTATCAAAGTGCCCAGAATCTGGAGGTGTCGAGCGGCCGTTTCATCGAGGAGAGAGATGTGGACAAACGGGCCAACGTAGCTGTGCTAGGCTATCAGACGGCACAAGACCTCTTTGGCGGCTTTGACCCGATAGGACAAAAGATCAAGGTCGCCCTCCCCGGCGAGAATGGCGGGCGGGTTTCGCTGACCGTGATCGGTGTTCTGGAGGAGAAAGGCGGCTCGGTGATGAGCAGTGCAGACGACGCGGTGTTCGTGCCCATCTCGACGGCCCAGACCAAGATCTTTGACGGGCGCAATGCCCGAGGGGAGCTCTTGGTGACGCGGGTCAACGTGGTGGCGGCGTCGGAGGAGCAGACGTCGGCTGTCGAAGACCAGATCAATGCGCTGTTGCGGAGCCGCCACGACCTCGGCCCAGACGAGGAGGCGGACTTTAGCGTGATGAATCAGGCCGATATGTTGGAGATGGCCAACGAGATCACGGGCATCATGACGGCCTTTCTGGGAGCCATCGCCGGCATCTCGCTCTTGGTGGGCGGCATCGGCATCATGAACATTATGCTGGTGTCGGTGACGGAGCGGACGCGGGAGATCGGCATCCGCAAAGCCGTGGGCGCACGAAAGGCGGATATCCTGATCCAGTTCCTACTGGAGGCGGTGGTGTTGAGCTCGCTGGGTGGAGTGATCGGCATCCTGCTGGGCGTGGGCCTGGGCAAGCTGGTGGATATGACGGGATTGATGACTTCGGTGGTCACGCTAGATTCGGTGGTGATGGCCGTGGGCTTTTCGCTCGCCATCGGGCTATTCTTTGGCATCTATCCGGCCAACCAGGCAGCAAAGCTACATCCCATCGAGGCGTTGCGGTATGAGTAAGCGAAGCGTGAAACGTGAGGTATGCGCGGTGTTAAATCTCGCGCATCACGTTTCACGCCCGCCTTGTGCGTTTGAAGAGATTGGTCAATTGCTATATAATGACTCATCGTTCGCTCATTTTTTGGCCAGTTTTTCGAATTCCTAACCCCCATATGTGGGGGCAATCTTGGAAACTCGATCAGAAATGAGCGAGCCGTGAGTGTACTTGAGCCAGTTCAAGGGAAAGGCTGCGTAGCAGATAGGGTTTATCATCTCCGGATCGAATCCGAGTAGCAGGAGAGGGGGCGCGTACAATGGCTCATCAAACCATCCTCGTCGTAGATGACGAACCTCACATCGTTGAGGTCGTGCAAGACTACTTGAAGCAGGCCGGCTACCGGGTGCTCACCGCCCGTGATGGCCAGACGGCGCTGACCCTGGCCCGCCACGAGCATCCTGATTTGATCGTGCTCGACCTGATGCTGCCAGGAGGACTGGATGGTCTGGACGTCTGCCGCCGCCTGCGCCAGGACCCGGGCCTGGCCGACGTGCCCATCATCATGCTGACTGCCCGCATCGAAGAGACGGACCGGCTCATCGGCCTCGAGTTGGGGGCCGACGACTATATCACCAAACCCTTTAGCCCGCGCGAGGTGGTGGCCCGCGTGCGGGCGGTGCTGCGCCGCGCCAAGAGGAACGGCCCGGCGGCGGGCGTCGTCCACATCGGGAAACTGGCGGTGGATCTGACCAACCGCAGCGTGATCGTCGGGGAGCAATCGGTCTCGCTCACACCCACCGAGTTCGACCTGCTGGCGGTACTGGCCCGCAACCCCGGCCGTCCTTTCACCCGGGCACAACTGATGGATCTGGTTTACGACGTGGCCTACGCCGGTTACGACCGGGCGATTGACTCGCACATCAAGAACCTACGCCGCAAGATTGAGCCAGACCCCCGCGAGCCCTGTTACATCCTCACCGTCTACGGCGTAGGTTACAAGCTGGCGAATTGACCTTCCCGGAAGCTCCAACGTGACGAGTGGGTGAATTTGTCTATCCGACCGCTGACGGTTCGCAGAACCGCTTTGTTTTTAGCTTCCGGGAAGGTATCTCTACTAGTTACCTGGCATGTTGAGAACAAGATTGGATGACAATTGTGAACAAAAAAATTCTCTGGCTCAGGATCAGCTATTGGACAGGTGCCATTGTTGATGGGCTTGCGGCTCTTCAAATGCTGTTTCCCAAGCTCTACACGCTGACAAGCGACACCGGCTTTGCGCCCAACGCCGAGTTTGGCTACGCTATGAGATCAGGAGCCCCTCTGATGGTAGGCTGGACTGTCCTCCTGATCTGGGCTGACCGGAGACCAGTGGAACGCAAAGGAGTACTTCTGATTACGGTTATCCCGGTTGTGATTGGCGTGGCGCTCAATCAAATCACTGCTATTCCTATCGGTGTCAGCTCGGTTGGGGCAATGATACCCATCTGGACACTCCAGACGGTGTTGATCGCGCTGTTTACATTCAGTTACCTGAATGCGAGGGACGTCAGTCCGGGGAATGACAACTAAAGTCAGTTGAAAACTGGGGAGGCTTGCGCGATGGCTCGACAAACCCGCCGATCTAACATCACCAAATCCAGAATCAAAAGGTTCCACGTCCGCTTCTTCTGGCAACTCATCATTGCTTTCGTCCTGGTCATTGTCCTGGCCGGAGGTGGGATGCTCCTGGCTGGCCATGCCGCTTTGAACAATCTGGAATCCTTCACCCGTGACCACCCCCTGGTTATAACGCGCCTCTGGACCGACCGCCTGGCCGCCTACTACGAACAGCAGTCCAGTTGGGAAGGGGTTGATAGTCTGATCGCTGGCTATCCTTGTGGCCCCGGTTGGGGTCCCTGGGACCAGGACTGGCAGATGCATTACATCGTGGCTACGACTGATGATACGATAGTGGCTGCCAGCAAGGATGAGCGACTGGGCCAGTCTATGAGACCCCCAGAGTTGGCCCTAGCCGACCGCATCGTGATAAGCGACCAGCAGGTTGGCCTGTTGCTTCTGTCCCCGTTCGACTACTTTGGGGTGGAGCCTCGGGCCATAGTCAGGCATGCCTTACAGCGATTCCTGCTGACCGGGCTGGCCATCGGGGGTTTTACTTTGATCGTCGGATTGCTCCTCTCGCGCCGCATAAGCCGGCCGCTGGTGAACCTGACACAGGCAACCCGCGCCGTGGCCACTGGTGATCTCAATGTGCGTGTTCCCACTCACTACCCTGGAGAGATGGGGGAATTGGCCGTTGCCTTCAACGACATGGCACAGGATCTGGCTCGTGCCGACGACCTGCGTCGCAATTTGACGGCCGATGTGGCCCACGAACTGCGCACACCTCTCAGCGTCATCCGGGGCAAACTGGAGGGCGTGCTGGATGGGGTCTACCCCGCCACCCCCGAGCACCTGGAGCCTGTCCTGGAGGAGACCGAGTTGCTGACCCACCTGGTGGAGGACCTGCGCTTGCTGGCCCTGGCCGAGGCGGGTCAACTGCCCCTGGAAAAGCGGCCGATGGACGTGGGCGATTTGCTACGGGATGCCCAGGTCAACTTCAGTCCCCAGGCTTCTGACCGGGGTGTGACGCTAGCGCTCGACCTGCCCGCCGAACTCCCACAAGTGGTGGCTGACTGGCGCCGCGTCACCCAGGTGCTGGGCAACCTGCTGACCAACGCGCTGCGCCACACGCCGGAGGGTGGTTGCGTGACCCTGTCCGCAGCCGCCACTCCCCCCCGCTCCGGGTGGGCCGGGGGGGATATGGTAGAGATAACAGTGGCCGACACCGGGATGGGCATCTCTCCCGAGGACTTGCCCTACATCTTCGAGCGCTTCTGGCGGGGAGAGAAGTCCCGTTCGCGGGTTGGCGGTGAGACCGGGCTGGGGTTGGCGATTGCCAGGCAACTGGTGGAGTTGCACGGGGGGACAATTGGCGTGGAAAGCGCGCCCAGTGGGGGCTCGGAGTTTCGGTTTACGTTGCCTGCGGGTTGACCTGAAGGGCATGAAACGAGCCGTGATGGGTTATCTGTGTGACGTGTCCAGAAACCAGGTTTTTTCCTAAAAACCTGGTTTCTAGGCTGGAAGGAGCCAAGAGTGAAATCATTGCGACGTATGTTCCGATTCGTCAAACCCTACCAGAAGAACGCCATCCTGGCGATGGTGCTGTTGCTGGGCGTGGTGACGGCAGACTTGCTGATTCCGCGCTTGACCCAACGGGTCATTGACGAGGGTATCGCCAGGCAGGACCTGGGGATGATCGTGAGCACTGCCCTGCTGATGCTTGGGGCAGCCGCCCTCAGTGCCCTATTCTCCGTCGGCAACACACTGCTTTCGGTGCGGGTGGCGATGGGCGTGGGCACAGACCTGCGCAGCGCGATCGTCCGAAAGGTGCAGACGTTCTCGTTCGGCAACCTGGACCGTGTCCAGACGGGACAGTTGCTGGTGCGCACGACCAGCGACGTCAACCAGGTACAGGTGATTGTACTGATGTCCCTGCGTATGCTGACCCGCGCGCCGCTGTGGATGATCGGCAGTGTGGTTATGTTGATCACGACCAGCCTGCGGTTGGCGTTGCTGATGCTGGCGCTGCTGCCGGTGATTCTAGTGATGATTGGGTTCTTCCTCGTCAAGGCGCGCCCGCTCTTTCTGTCGGTGCAGGAAAAACTGGATCGGTTGAACCAGGTTATGCAGGAGAACCTGGCGGGCGTACGTGTCGTCAAGGCGTTCGTGCGCGTCGAGCACGAAAATCGTCGTTTCGACCAGGCCAATAGCGGTTTGATGGCTGAGAACATCAAAGTGATGCAACTCGTCGCTGTGCTGATCCCTACCATGCTGGCCCTCGTCAATATGGCGGTGGTGGGCGTCATCTGGTTTGGCGGTAATTCGGCCATCGCCGGGGATTTCACCGTGGGCGAGATCGTGGCCTCGATCAACTATATGGCCTTTTCGCTCTTCCCGATGATGATGCTTGGGAGCATGGTCGGGCCGATCTCGGCTGCCGACGCATCCGCCGGGCGCATCTGGGAGGTCTTAGACAGCGCCGCCGATGTGCAAGAGCGACCGCAAGCACGGGACCTGCCCGACGTCGCGGGCCGCGTGGCTTTTGAAGATGTCACTTTCAGTTACAACGGTAGTAACGACTTCAGTCGTTCTGATGGTGCAAGAGCGACTAAAGTCGCCACTACGCCTGACGAACCAGTGCTCAAGAACATCAGCCTGGTGGCTGAGCCAGGCCAGACGGTGGCGATCCTGGGCGCGACCGGTTCGGGCAAGTCCAGCCTCATCCACTTGATTCCGCGCTTCTATGACGTGGATGCCGGTCAAGTGACCCTGGATGGTGTGGACGTGCGCGACTTGCCGCTGGGCGCGCTGCGTGCCCAGGTGGGCATAACGTTACAGGAGACGGTGCTATTCAGCGGCGCCATCCGCGACAACATCCGCTATGGTCGCCCCGAAGCGACGGAGGAAGAGGTCGTCGCTGCAGCCAAGGCTGCCCAGGCTCACGAGTTTATCATGTCCTTCCCCAACGGCTACGACACGGAAGTAGGCCAGCGGGGGGTGAATCTATCGGGCGGCCAGAAGCAGCGGATCGCCATCGCCCGCGCACTGCTGGTACAGCCGAAGATCCTCATCCTGGACGATAGCACCAGCGCCGTGGACGTGGAGACGGAGGCCAGGATTCAGTCTGCGTTGGAACAATTGATGGCGGATCGCACCAGTCCTTCGGCCCTGCTCAGGACGGTCTTCGTCATCGCGCAGCGCATCAGCACGGTGCTCAACGCCGACAAGATCGTGGTGCTGGATCGGGGACAGATTGCTGCTACGGGAACACACACAGAGCTGATGGCGTCCAGTCTGATCTATCGGGAAATCTATGAGTCGCAGTTGGGAAACGATGGTGCATGAAGCGTGAAGCGTGAAACGTGAGATGTGAGATGCAATACGGAATACGCAACACGCAACACGCTTTACACTAAAAGGAATTGCCTTATGACTATTAAAGCAACAACTCGACCCGCCACCGGCATGCCCGGCCCTGGCGGAAGGCACAGGGGAGCGAGGATCGAAAAAGCCCGCGATGTACGTACCACTCTGCGCCGGTTGTTCGTCACCTTGCGGCCCTACAAATGGGCGCTGGTGACCGTGTTCATCCTGGTAGTGGTAAATACGATCCTGGATCTACTAGCGCCTTTCCTGATGGGGGTTGTGATTGACGAGTTCATCACTGCCGGCGATTTGACGGGCCTACAGCGTATCGTCTTGCTGATGTTGGGCGCGTACGCAGGCGCGTGGCTGGCGAAGGTCGGCCAGAGTGTGATTATGGCCAGGGTCTCTCAAAAAGCGATGCGTACCTTGCGCTACGATCTCTTCGAGCACTTGCAGACGCTCTCGCTCAGTTTCTTCGACCGGCATCCCCACGGCGAGTTGATGAGTCGCCTGACCAACGATATGGACGCCATCAGCCGCGTGCTTGCTCAAAACGTGACCGAGTTGTTCACCGGGTTGCTGACCTTGGTGGGTATCCTGGTGATGATGTTTGCAATCAATTTCTGGCTGGCGCTGGGCTCGATGATCGTCTTCCCGTTGATGATGTGGCTGGTGGGTTTCGTGGGGAAGCGCACCCGCAGAGGCTTTCGCGAGTACCAGATGCGGATCGGCCAGTTGAACGGTCAACTGGAGGAAATGTTCAGCGGACAGCGGGTCATCGTGGCGTTTGGGCAGGAGGCCGCCACTCTGGCGGATTTCGACGCGGCCAACGAGAAGGTGCGCCAGGTTGGTATCCGGGCGCAGACCTACGCGATGTTGGTCCCGCCGCTGATGGGCATCCTGAGCAACGCCAACATCGCTATCCTCGCCGGGCTGGGGGGCTGGATGACACTCCAGGGCTGGGCCACAGTCGGCACCATCGCCGCCTTCTACAACTACTCCCGTAAGTTCGCTGCGCCACTGCGGCAGTTGGGCAACATCTACAACCAGGTGCAGGCCGCGTTGGCCGGGGCGGAGCGGGTCCTCGAGGTGATTGACGAACAGCCGGAACTCACCGACGCGCCCGGCGCTGTCCCGCTCGACGACATCGCTGGCGAGGTCGTCTTCGACCACGTTGACTTTGCCTACGTGCCCGGCGTGCCCGTGATCAAGGATGTGAGCCTGCGGGCGCAGCCCGGCCAGACAGTCGCGCTGGTGGGGCCGACGGGCGCGGGCAAGACTACCATCGTCAATCTGCTCACACGCTTTTACGATATTGACAGGGGCGTTATCTGCATTGATGGTCGGGATATCCGCGAGGCGCAGAAGGATTCCTTGCGCCGCCAACTGGGCATCGTGCTGCAAGACACTTTCCTATTTTCGGAGTCGGTGATGGAGAACATCCGCTACGGGCGGCTCGACGCCACTGATGAGGAGTGCGTCACGGCGGCCAAGTTGGCGAACGCCGACCAGTTCATCCGCCGGTTGCCCCAGGGGTACGACACCGAACTCTCGGAGCGCGGCAGCAACCTGAGCCAGGGTCAGCGGCAGTTGTTGGCCATTGCCCGCGCCGTGCTGGCCGACCCGGGCATCCTCATCCTCGACGAGGCCACGAGCAGCGTTGACACCCGTACCGAGGTTCGCATCCAGGAAGCCCTGCTGCGATTGATGGAAGGGCGCACCAGTTTTGTCATCGCGCACCGGTTGAGCACCATCCGCAACGCCGACAAGTTGCTCGTCATCAACGACGGTCGTATCATTGAGCGCGGCACTCACGACGAACTGCTGGCACAGGGTGGGTTCTATCACAATTTGTATATGAGCCAGTTCAAGGGAAATGCTGGAACGAAATATTCTTCTACGTGATGTTTTAGCAGTCGATGGCTTGCCCCATCCTGGCGGTTTGAGTCGCGCGGGATGGGGCTTCTTTCTTGCTCGTTGTTCATTTGTCATTTGTCATTGTTCATTGGCCCCTGGTTGCCTTACCGGGCCTTCTGTGCTA
>JAUWNP010000247.1 GCA_030612585.1 Anaerolineae bacterium | reverse complement strand
AGGAATGACTGGGAGTTTAAGATCGTGCGATCGGGCACTGCCGCATTTCGCAAGCCAGAGGTGCTGAACAAACTGCTTGAAGAGGAAGCCCAGACTGGTTGGGTGATGTTAGAGAAACTTGATGATAGCAGGATACGGTTCAAGCGCCCGCGTAGTGCCCGCACCAAAGACGCCTATCTGCCAGATGGTGTTGATCCCTACCGCACACAGCATGGTATCTCCGTCACTCGACAGGCGTTGGTAGGAGTAGGATTGTTGGTGCTTTTGGTGCTCGGAGCAGTGCTGTTTGGCCTTATGCTCTTCGCTAAGTGATTTTCTCTCGCGGGAGCCATCATAAGGATGCTGTTCATGCGGAACACACAGACCTCCCCAACCAGGAATCTCCCTAAGATGAAACCCTTCCCTCGCCTATGCCGTTGAGCATCCTCCTTGCGCACGTTGGTAGATTGCAGTACAATAGGTGCTAGACGTTACAGAAGCCGAGTTGAAAGGACGAAACAATGACACCAAGATTGACCATCCCTGTGCAGGAAAGCCTGGCAGAATTGCTACACCCATTGGGCAATCTGGAAACAGTGACGGCTGCTGCATTGCGACGGTATGCATTGGATCACTGCCTGGAGAGAATAGAACGAGCTGAGCACCAGATCGCTCACTATGAAGAACAGTATGGCTACAACTACGAGAGTTTCAACCAGCGCGTCTGCACCGACCAGGCTTTCTTGGACGAAGTCAACCGTACCCACCCGACCTGGGAAGCCGACGCAGCAGAATGGATCCATCGCATCCAGGAAGCACAAGAATGGCGAGAACGATCTCAGACGATTTTGCGCCTATCATTGCCCGTGCTCATGCCAGGTTGACACAGGTATCAGTCGAAGAAGAAAGCGACCCTACCCGTGCTATCCTGACCGTCCAGGGTTGCTACGGCGAACACAGGATACTCATCCGGGAAACCGTTACCCCATCGGCAAGATGGTATGCCTACTACATTCTGCTGGGCGACCGTGTCCTACTCGGTCTTGATAATCACGCTGACCGCCAAGCACTACGTTTGAAGTTTGGCAAAGACTTCACAGTTCATCTACACGAACTCATTCCTCACCGCCACGGATCTGACAAATCAACGACCGAACTCACCGGGGAATGGACTGCAGAGCAGTTCCTGGACGAGATGGATTCTCTGGTGGAAAGCATCAACAATAATGTCGGGCGGTACTGAAGGTGAAGAACGGTTCCGCATCGGCACCTCCGGTTGGGTCTATCCCCACTGGCGGGGTGTCTTCTACCCACCCGACCTGCCCCAATCCCACTGGTATACTCACTACGCGAAGATATTCGACACCGTCGAGGTCAACTATTCCTTCTACCGCCTCCCCTCCGAGGAGACCTTTGACCGCTGGCGGGAACAGGCCCCACCAGGGTTCATCTACGCAGTCAAAGCCAATCGCTACATCACGCACTTCAAGCGGCTCAAGGACGCCGCCGAGCCACTGGCTCGCTTCCTGGCGCGGGCGCGGCGGCTGGGCGAGAAACTCGGCCCCATCCTGTGGCAACTGCCGCCCCGCTGGCGCGCCAACCCGGAGCGGCTGGAGAACTTCGCCGCCCTTCTGCCGCCCGACCTGACCCACGCTTTCGAGTTCCGCGATCCGCGCTGGTTCATCGAACCGGTGCGACGCATCCTGGAGCGACACAGCCTGGCCTTCTGCATCTTCGACATGCCCGGCCTCCCCTGCCCCACCTGGGTCACCGGCGACGCCGTCTATCTCCGCTTCCACGGCTCCGGCGCGGTCTACGGCGGGCGGTACGGGCAGGAAACACTGCACCCGTGGGCTGACCGCATCCGCCAATGGCTCTCTGAGGACCGCCAGGTCTACGCCTACTTCAACAACGACGCCTTCGGCTTCGCGCTGGAAGATGCACGGGAATTGAGAGAACTCCTCAGCGGTGCAGGGGCGCGGTAACCACGCCCCTCAACAATTATGTACGCCCTTCACGGCGGCGCTGGTCTCTCCCCCAGTTTGGTATTCCCCGCAGCCTGTTGTATAATCCTCTATTAAGATGCACAGTTATCTGATCGAAATGCTGGAATGTCCGGTTTGTCACGGCGAACTAGCCTGGACCGTCACCGAGCGCCGTGGGAATCGCATTGAGAAGGCAGAGGCACATTGCGTGGCGTGCGCTGCTACCTATCCTGTCCGCGAAGGCATCGGTCTTTTTCTCACGCCGGATCTGCCACGCAATGACCTCTGGGAACAGGTAGACAGCCAGTTGGTCCAATACCTCCGCGAGAACCCAGAAGTCGAGCGCCAACTGTTGGACACGCCGTTGGATACATTGGCTCATGCCGACCAGTTCTTCCGCGCGCTGGCACTGGAAGAGCGTGGCGAGTATGCTCAGGCAAAGGCCGCGAAGGATTTAGCCAATACAGGGTTGTACACCCCAGAGCATCTCGCCTGCTCTGATAGCCAGGTCAACTACGTTCTCGGACTCCTTTCTGCGTCGGATGGGCCGATTGTTGACCTGGCCTCGGGACAAGGCCACCTGGTTGAAAGGCTAGCACACAGACTCGAGCGGCCAATCGTCGCCACTGACTTCAGCCCGCGTGTGCTGCGGCGTGACCGCTGGCGGCTGGAGTTCTTCGGCCTGTACGATCGAGTCAGCCTACTAACGTTTGACGCACGGCGCACACCGTTCAAGAATGGCGCGGTCAAGACGCTGACGACATATCTGGGGCTGCCCAACATTGAACAACCCGGCGATCTGCTACAAGAACTACGACGCGTCGTCGCCGGGACTTTCCTGGCCATCTCACACTTCTTTCCAGAGAAGGACGAAGCCAACGCAGCGATAATTCGCCAGGCAGGGCTATCCGCACTACTGTTCCGCCGTTCGGCACTGGACCATTTCGCCGCGGCTGGCTGGCAGGTAGAAGCAGCCAACGTGTGCCAGGCGAAGGCACGTCCCACACCACGCAGCGTGTTACTGGAAGGAGCCGGTGTTGATGCTCTTCCGGTGGCAGAGACAATGCTAGAGTGGTGCGTGCTCGTTGCACACTGAGTAGATATTATAAACGACCAAGACAATAAGGAGGCAAATATGAGCACCAGCCTTGAGCAATTAAAAGAACGCCTGGCACAGGTATCCGATCTCGGCACCGCCGCTGCTGTCCTGGGATGGGATCAGCAGGTGAACATGCCTCCTGGCGGCAGCGACGCCCGCGCGCACCACCTGGCGACGGTGACAGCCCTCGCCCATAGCCTCTTCGTGGCCGACGAGACCGGCCAACTGATCGAGGAGGCCGCCGCCGAGACCGCCGGCCTACCCGACGACTCCGACGATGCCAGCCTGGTGCGCGTGGCCCGGCGCGAGTACGAAAAACTGCGCCGCGTGCCAGAATCGCTCGTAGCCGAGCGCGCCCGCGCCTTCGCGCTGGCCTTCGAGGCCTGGCAACAGGCCCGCGCCGAGTCCGATTTCGCCCACTTCCGGCCACACCTGGAACGCGTCGTGGACCTCAGCATTCAGTACGCCCAGGCGCTGGGGTACGAGGACTGCCTTTACGACGCCCTTCTGGACCGGTACGAGCCGGAGATGAAGACGGCCCAGGTGGCGCAGGTTTTCGAGGAGCTGAAGACCAGCCTGGTCCCTCTCGTCCAGGCCATCACCGAGCGCGGCAAGCCCGTAGACGATACGATCTTCGGTCAGGAATATCCCGAGCAGGCCCAATGGGACTTCGGGTTGCTTGTGCTGCGGGACATGGGCTTCGACTTCGAGCACGGGAGGCAGGACCGCTCCCCCCACCCCTTCACCACTGGCTTCTCACCCCACGACGTGCGTATCACCACGCGCATCCTGCCAGACCATTTCCAGTCCGCCCTCTTCGGTACCATACACGAGGGCGGTCACGCGCTCTACGAGCAGGGGATGCGTATCGAAATCGGCCGCACCCCGCTCTTTGACGGCGTTTCCTACGGCATCCACGAATCCCAGTCCCGTCTCTGGGAGAACATCGTCGCCCGCAGCCAAGGGTTCTGGACCCACTACTTGCCCAGACTGCGCGAGTTCTTCCCCCAGCAACTGGCGGGGGTAGATCTGGATACCTTCTACCGGGCCATCAACAAGGTCGAGCCCTCCTTAATCCGCGTCGAAGCCGACGAGGTTACCTACAACCTGCACATCTTCCTGCGCTTCGAATTGGAACAGGAACTGTTGGAGGGACGGCTGGCGGTGGCCGACCTGCCGCAGGCGTGGAACGCGAAAATGAAGGAGTACCTGGGCATCAGACCTCCTAACGATGCGCAGGGTGTGCTCCAGGACGTTCACTGGTCCGGTGGCTCTATGGGCTACTTCCCCACCTACGCGCTTGGCAACCTGCTCTCGGTACAGTTCTACAATCAGGCGCTGGAGGAGATGCCCGACCTGCCAGAGCAGATCGCGCGGGGGCAGTTCGGCGCGCTGCTGACCTGGCTGCGCGACAACATCCACACACACGGTAAGAAGTTCACGCCCACTGAACTGGTAAAGCGCGTCACCGGCGGGGAGATGAGCGCCGCCCCCTTCCTGGCCTACCTGCAGGAGAAGTACACCGGGATTTACGGGCTGTGATTGGATGTTGGATGTCGGATACTGGGTGTTGGATATTGGATATTAGATATTGGCCGCACCGCCCAGGGTAGTCCGCCCACAGGAGATGACCACGGATGAAGAAATTCACGATTCACGATTCCCGAATCCCAAATCCCGATCTCCGCACCCAAAACGAAGCCACCACACACGCACGCACACACCCCATCCCCGGCCCGGCGGAATATCTGCCGAAGGAGTTCATCCTGCCCCACTACAGCGGCTACTCCATCGCCAACCTCGCCGCCACCATCGCTGGGTTGCTGGACGTGGAACTATCGAGCGGTGCGCCGCCACTCCCCGCCCACCTCTGGGCCGACCTGGCAACGGGCGTGCGGAGCGTCGTGCTCGTCATCCTCGACGCGGTGGGCTACTTGCACCTCCGGCGCATGCTGTCTGATGAAGACTCCGCCTTCCGCCGTTTGGCCCAGGCAGGCCGGATCGCCCCTCTCACCTCCGTCTTTCCCTCCACCACCGTCGCCGCGCTGACAACGCTCTGGACCGGGCAGACGCCGCTCGGCCACGGCTTCCTCGGTACCAAACTGCTGCTCTCCGATCGGGGAGTGCTGGCCAATATGCTGCATCTCTCCCCGGCTGCCCATAGACAGCCTGAGGAACTGCTGAATTGGGACTGGGAGCCGGAGGAGTTCGTCACCGTCCCCAGCCTGGCACAGCAATTGACCGCCAGCGACGTACAGGCCGTCGCCCACACCCATCTGCCCTTCATCGGAGGCGGCCTCACCCGCATCTTCCTGCGCGGAATGACGAGCGTGCAGGGCCACGTCGGATTCAGCGACATGTGGATCAACCTGCGCCACACCCTCATCGAGCGACGGGGAAAACCGCTTTTCGCCAGTGCTTACTGGGGTAACACCGACACCATCGCTCACCTCTACGGCCCGGATGGAGAGCGCTACCAGGCCGAACTGCGCCACCTGGCCCGCTCATTTGAGGAGGACTTCTTGGCCCCCCTCCCAACGGTGGCGCGAGAGGGAGCACTGCTCATCATCACGGCCGACCACGGCCAGACCGCGACGCCGCCCGAGCGGGCAGTGCGTCTCTCCGACCACCCGGTCCTCCAGCAGACACTGCTCCTCCCCCCGGCTGGCGAGCCACGTGCCGCCTATCTCTACGTCCGCCCCGGCCAGGCCGAGACTCTGCGCGCCTACGTCACCAAGCGCCTGCCCGACCGCTTCCTGCTCGTGGAGATGGAACAGGCACTGGCGGCGGGGCTTTTTGGCCCCGAGAAGCCCACCCCTGAGTTGCGGGCCCGCCTGGGCGACTTCTTGCTCCTGGCGCGGAACGACAGCCTTCTTATCGTAGAGGAGAAGAAAGTGCCAATCCACGGCCACCACGGCAGCCTGACGCAGGAGGAGATGCTCGTGCCGCTGTTGATGGTGCGACTGGACGGGCTATA
>JAUWNP010000101.1 GCA_030612585.1 Anaerolineae bacterium | reverse complement strand
CGAGAAGCCCGTCAATTACTTCCTCAGCCTCAGCCATCAACTCTGCCTTCAATTGGTCACGGGTGCGTTTCATCTTTGCCCTCCAGGTATCAAGTTGGGCCTATTATGCCATAATTCGCCCCAAAACTGAAATGCACCCTTCGGATGTTTCGGGTGTATTTCAATCCTGGGGCAAGTTGACCCTCCCGACCGCTGAGGTCCACTTCCACGTACAGCGTGTTGGGCCGGCCCAGTTCCGCGCCCTGCTCGCTGACAATGTGGACCGTCGGCTCGGTGACCGGCACAGCCCAGTGGTGGACCAGGCAGGCCACGAGCGCATCGTTGGCGCTGCCGGTAGCCGGATCACCGCGCCCCGACAGAGGCTTGAGGCAGCCCCCTATCAACCTCGTCAAACGTATGCTCTCTCATAAAGCCTGATAAACCTCTCAGCATCTATCGTTCGAGGACTAAACGGGGTACAACCATCCGCCATGCAGATTTCTGCCAGATTCGGAAACGATTCCTTTTCAACGCCTAACGACCCTAGATTCTGTTCGAAGCCCAAGTCCTCAAGCAATTCCCTTATCGCGTCAACCACCGTCTTTGCAGCATCTACTATGGACATATTTGCTGTACTCTTTCCCATAACCCGAGCGATTTTTGCACATTTCTCGGGAACAGCGGTTGCGTTATACTCTAGTCCATCGGGAAAGCATACGACTATACTCAGGCCATGGGAGAGGTCATACTGTCCTCCTAATGCGTGCGCCATTGAATGAATAATCCCCAAACCTGCATTGGCAGCAGCCAGCATAGCCATTGTACTGCCCAGCATCACGTTGGTTCTTGCCTCTATGTCCTTGCCATTCGCATACGCCTTTCTGATGTTGTTGACGATCAACTCAATAGCCTGAAACCCGATGGCATCAGAAATCGGATTCGCACCAATCGAAACGCAGGCTTCAACAGCGTGAGAAAGTGCGTCCACTCCCGTTTGTGCGGTCAAGTGCGGGGGAAGACCTATGGTTAACACCGGGTCCACGACAGCCGTGACTGGCAGTATCGAGCGCCCAAGCATCATCATCTTCACTCCATTTTGGGCATTGGTTATCATGGAAGCAGCGCTCACTTCGCTTCCTGTTCCGGCTGTAGTAGGAACGGCCACGATCGGTTTCGGAGGGTTGGGCCAACAGTCAAAAGCAGCACAGTACTGCTCAACTGTCCCCTCATTCATGCTCATCACCGAGATCGCCTTTGCCACGTCCATAGGACTCCCACCGCCAAAGCCTATCACCGCATCGGCCTTTTCGTCTTCCAGGCATTGAGCGCCCCTGACGACGGTAGTATCCCTGGGGTTCGGCTCTATGTCGTCAAATACCGCTATTTCGATTCCATCCTTCAGCAAAGGCTCCTCAACCCTCTCGAACAGCCCGGCTTTGATGATCCCCTTATCTGTCACCACCAGTACTTTTTTGACCCCCAGGGCCTTTACCTCTTCCCCAAGAGTTCTTACAGCATCTACACCAAAGACAACCCTGGTTTTGGCCTGAAATCTGAACATCTCCTTCCTCCTCAATGTACTTGTCCCGAAACCTAACCTGGACAGGCCGGAACCAAATGTCTCCAATTCGTGCTTCTCCCCAGCACGTACTCCACCAGCCGGTCTGCCACGTCCACCCCAGTCGCCGCCTGCAAGGCCCGCCAGCCGGGGATGCCGTTGACCTCGATCACGGTGTAGCCCCCGCCCTCAATAGGCAGGATATCCACCCCGGCGTAGTCGGCCCCCAGCGCCCGGGCCGCCCGGAGCGCCATCTCCCGCAGTTCGTCATCTAGCGCCCGCGGTTCCGCCTTAGCGCCCTGCGCCACGTTCGTCTTCCAGGTCTCGCCCCGGCGCACCATCGCCGCCACCGCCTGCCCGCCGGCCACGAAGACGCGGATGTCCTGGCGACCGTGGGGCACGAACTCCTGGAGGTAGTAGACGTAACGGCACAACTCCAGCGCCCGGAAGACCCGATGAGCGATGTCTGGGTCCGAGACGCGCACCATGCCCCGCCCCTCGGAGCCGAAGAGGGGCTTGACGACGACGTCACCGCCCAGTTCGTGGAACGCAGCCAGCGCCTCGTCGAACCGCTCGGTGACAATCGTGCGCGGCGTGGGCAGGCCGGCGTCCTCCAGGAGCGTAGAGGTGTAATATTTGTCCACCGTGCGCTCAATGACTGTTGGCGAGTTGACGAAACGCACCCCAGCGTTCTCCAGCCGGTGCAGTGCATCCATGCGGAAGATGATCTGCTCCAGCGAGCCGCCGGGGATAGTGCGTACAAAGAGGATATCGTACTCATCCAGCGGCTCGCCGGTAGCGGCCAGATAGGGCCGGACCGCCAGGCGGGCCGTCAGTTGGGTGATGGTGAAGCAGGGCGCGGCGATGGACCGTCGGGCCAGCGCCGATTGCAAGGCAGTCACGTGCCAGCCCCCCTGTGGGCCTAGGATGCCAATCTTCATGCTATCAACGTCTCCGTACCGTTGGCCTGGAACTTGCCGCGCCGACCTTGTAATAGGTATCTACGAGTTCTGGGTCGTCTCGAACGAGTTCTATCAAGTTGGACTGAACTGTTTGGATAATTACCTCAACTGTGGTCTTCCTCACCTCTGCTACCGCCTGAACGACATCCCTTATCAGTATTGGCATTCCGGGTCCGCCTATGAACCCCTTTGGCCCGCCAGGATTGTCCGTCTCTGTAAGCAGTTGCCCCGATGGTATCTCTTGTGCAATGGTCTGTATGTGCTCGGAGTAAAGCACCTCGACTCCTATCGTAAAGTACACTCCTCTGGTTGCTAATTCCCTGAAGGTGTCCAGAGGGCCTGAATACCAGTGCACAATTACCCGTGGAATATCGTAGCGGTCGAGCAGCTCCAAGACCGCCTCCTCTGCTCCCTTGGTGTGCAGGTTGATTATCTTCCCTTGCTCCCTGGCCGCGGCAAGAAAAAACTCGAGTACTCTTCTCTGGTCTGGATACTCTGAAGCGTCTTTAACAAAGTAGTAGTCGAGTCCGATTTCACCAATCATCGGACTTTGTTCGATGGCTTCACTCAGATCTTCCAGACGATGAGCATACTTGGGAGCGTTCCAGGGATGCACGCCAAAGATGGGCAACACTAGATCGCACATTTCACCTATTGCCAGGTTCCGCTCATACGATGGAAGATCCATTGAATTGCTGATGGTGAAGATTCTGTGTTGAGTGATCTCTCCCAGGGCAGATTCCAGTGCACCTTCACCTACGAGATCATACCTATCTATGTGTGAATGAGCGTCAACCAGCATTTTTCTCTCTCCAAATCAGGACTAGCGTCTATGAGCGTCTCTGTTTCAATAGAGGAAAGGCGGCTAACTCGCAGTTGACCCCGCCGGCGTGGAAGACCCGCCCGCTGGTCAGGTTGTTGATGAAGATCTCCGCCGCGCTGAAGAGCAGCGGGTCAATCTTATAGAAGTCACAATCGTAACGCTGGAACAGGTCGTAGAAAGAAGTGCCATAATCCCGCGACGCCGAGGAGGGCAGTTGCTCAATGACGGCCGCGATTTGCGCATCGTCCGTGCGCACCGTGTACCAGGCCCGCCCACCGTAGAGGACGGCGTCGTTCATGCGCCCGATGGCCCGCAGGTCGTCCGCCGCGACGGGGGCCAGGGGGCAGGTACCGAAGCCGGAGAGCACCGTGCGGACGTCGAAACCGACCTCTATCATCTTATGCAGCCCCGACTCTACCACCCGCGCCGCCACCTGTACCGCGCAGACCAGGCGGGCGGGCGGGGCGATCAAGACGTAGAGATGGTCCGGGGAGACGCCGCACTTGTCGGCCACGTCCTCCGTCACCTCCTCCGGCGGCAGCCGGGCCCCTTCCAGACAGAACACCGCCACGTCCGCCTGGTCCCGATAGCCCAGCCGCTCGAAAATCTCCTCCACCCCGTAGAGCGCCCGCGCCGGGCCGGAGCCCATCGCCTTGTAGGGGTCCGATGCGTCGCCCCCTCTTACCGGCCAGCCGGCCAGTTGCGCGGCTATGCAGGCCAGCGGCGGGTGGCTCACAGAGACGGTCACACCCGGCAGCCACACGTCGCCGGTGATAGGGTCAGAAGAAACCGGGTTTTCAGGAAAAAACCCGGTTTCTGAGAAAGTGAGTTCGCAGAAACTGACCTGCCCCAGCCCGCCCATACAAGCCTCGGCGAAGAGCCGGCCCGCCTCCAATGACCCAGGAACCTCCACCCCGGCGTCCACCACTGTGGCCCCGTTGGGGAGACGTATCACCGCCAGCCCCAGCGGTTCCGCGTCGGCGATCATTCGTCGCACGATTTCGGCTGCTCTCTCATTCACGCTGATCATATATCAGGATTTCCCCCTTCCCCAGTGTTGTGATGTCGCCGGTGTAACGACGGAATAGCCCCTCGACCTGCTCCTGAGCGACCGGCAGGTGCCACTCCTGCAAGCGGCGCAGGTAGAAGCGCAGGAAGGTGGGGCGGTAGGAGCAGGCATAACAGAACGTAGGCAGGAGACCGTCCGCCAGCCCGCCCAGGGCGACGATGGTACCCCGCTTCATCCCCGCCCCGGCCCGCGCCCCCAGCGTGCCAAAGACAAAGATGGAACCAGCGATCAGCCGCGCCCCGGCAAACTCGCCCGCGTTGCCCTGAACGGCGATCAGCCCCCGGCGCATACGCTCCCCGGCGCGAGGGCCAGCGTCCCCTTCCAGGATGATGACCCCACCGCACATGCCGCGCTTTTCCCCCGGATAGGCCCCGCCGAGCATCGGTCCGGCGTTCCCACGCACCCGGATGAGACCGCCGCACATCTCCGCTCCCAGGTGCATTCCCACATCGCCGCGGATGGTGATCCACCCCCGGCTCATCCCCTGGCCAATGCGCTTCACGTGGCGCAGGCTTCGCCATGAGCGCTCAGCCGAACGGTCGCCCTCGACGACGATGCTGTCTGAGTGCTCACCCTCCACAGTAAACAGGTCGCCCAACGTCACTTTTCGCCGACCATAATAGGCCGGAAGAGCCATGATCTCCGCCCGGCTGTAGCCGGCAAAATGGTCGGGACAGATACTATCGGCCTCGATGGGGATCGTGGTCGCTTCCCTCAGGCACAGAGTTACCTCACCCATAAAATAATCACTTCCCTGCGATTTCTACTTTCCAACTTGAACGGTTTTAACCAATGTGGATCATGTGGAACAACTCCAACTTTTCTAACCATTGCTTTGCTCTACGGAAGGGGAATTAAACCCTCTACCGCCTGATCCATACGTAGTAAGCAACGACCAGAACGATCTGAGCGATTGAAACCAACCAGAATTTGAGACGGAATCTTGTTTTTGCCGTCTTGTGGTGAAATAACTGCATCCCTACGAGCGCGCCGATTGTGCCGCCAGCGAAGGTGAGCGCAAGTAACACTTTCTCGGGCACACGCGTCCACTTCGAACCAGCGATTGCCTTGTCATATCCATACGCTAGGAATGTGACCAGAGTGATGGCGATCAGCCACGACTGTAAAACATTGAGCGGGTAGCCATTGATTTCATCCCCCATACGATCCTCTTGGGCATCTATGCCAACCAAGACTCGACAAGTAGAAACCCTGCATCTCCGAGAAAATGAGGTTCTCTACGCCCATCGCGCCCCCATGATCTCCCACAGCCGTATGTGACACTGCCCCAACCGACCACCATAGTTGCCAGCCGAGATACGCACGATACCGGGCCGGCAGGCCGCCTCCACGCCGACGCGCATCGCCTCCCGCACCGCGCCCTCGGTCAGCCCGCACACGACGATCTCCAGCACCGCGTTGACCCCTTCCGGCAGACTGCTCTCCACCTGGCGACATAGCGTGGGGCAGAAGGCAACGTTGGTGGAGGCTCTCAGAAACTTGTACCGGGAGCCGACCCTGCTCCCGCTGCGGACGATGCCGCCGGGGAAGGGCATCACCACCCCTTTCACTTTCTTCATCGCCTCCACCGCCTGCTCCGCTGCCTCGAGGGTAGCCCCAGCACTCTCGCCCAGGATGAGGAAATTGCCGCCGCAGATGGCTTTCTTAATGCCGAAACTCTCTTCGACCAGGAACTCCCCCTCCATCACCGGTATCCGCCAGAACCTCCTCCCCCCGAAGAGCTTGCTTATCTGGAAGCCATCGCCGAAGTAGCGGAGTGTACCGCCAATCTTCAACCTTTCCTCGCTCTCCAGGCCGTTGAAGCAAGCGGTGGTGGCACAGGGCATCACGCACTGACCCACCCGGCGCAGCAACTGGTCTTTCATTCCCTTGGGATCCCTCGTGAAGAGGAGGATACTGACGCCCGGACGGCCGTCGGGGGTCTCATCCGCCAGGACTATTCCTTCAATCCCAGCCTCGCAGCCGCAGGCAATGACGGACGTGGCGAAGCCCGTGGCCTCTCGGGCTGCCGTCAACGCCCAACGTTGATTGGCGGCGGTGATGATCAGCCGCGCACCCCATATCTCAAACGCTTCAGCGAATGTGTCCTTGATCTCGACGCCATTTATGTGAACGGTGCACACGGAATCACCTCGTTGTGGGGCAGGTACTCGTCCTGCACCGGGTAGTTTTCAAATAACCCCGTTCAGGGGATCGTAGACCTGGCCGTTGAGGATGCCTAACATCGTTTCACCGTCTCGTTCATTCCGAGTAAGACAAGTTGGCACCTTGTCCCACGGCCAGATCACGGTCGAGCCGTGCCAGGTCAACCAGGATGGCATTCACGCTGGACGCCTCGGCGCGGGCTGCATCGGTAAAGCCTGCGCGGGCAAAGAAGGCATAATGCACCGACCAATCGCTCTCCGGTACAACCTTTTCGCTCTTTTCCACCAATTTCACGATCACGTTACGTCCCACGGGATCGCGTGACCACTTTGCTTCTCCCAGCAGGATCGCCTTGTCCATCCAGTTGACCGCCACCACGTCTACTTGACTATCCCGCGCCCAGTGGCTTCCCACTCGCTCCGGCACAAATGGCAGGTGACCGGCATCCCCCTGCTCGCTGGTCCATTCACGGCACAACTCTTCGAAAGTGTGGGTACCGATAAAGTCAATCAGGTGACGTTGAATTTCCTGCAAAGTGTACGTGGTACGTCCCAGTGCGATCTCTTCCTGCCGGCGGGTCAGGAAGCGGAAGTAAAAGCGCAGATAGGGATCGGTGATGACGTAGCCCCCCTTGCGACTGCGCTCCGGGCGCCGCACGGTGACCGGCACATCACGACGCACCAGGCGCAGCGACTGCAACACGCCCAGGTACTTGCTGACGTGCGCGGCCGCCACCCCGGACGAGGTCGCGATCTCTGACGGCGTGCGGGCGTTGTGCGCCAGGGCCTCCAGAATCGCCATATAGTTCCGTGGCTCCGACAGTTGCTCCTGCAACAACAAAAGCGGCTCTTCCTGCATCAGGTTGGTGGGAGTAAGAATGACTTGCTTGATGTTCTCGGAGACTGAAAGCCTGGGGTCGAACCGTTCCAGGTAGGCGGGGATGCCTCCCAGGATAGCGTACACGGCAACCCGCTCGGCCGCGTCGTAGCCGGGAAAGAACTCGGCCAGGGCGCGGAAGGGCAGCGGTTGCAGCCATAGCCTGGCGGTCGCCCGGCCGTAGAGCGGCGCGCGGTAGGCCAGCACATCGCGCTCCATCATTCTCACGTGGGAGCCAGATAACACCAGGAACAGGTCAGCGTCCTTGAGCCCCTGATCCCAGGCAATTTGCAGCGTGCCGCTCAGGTCGGGCGTGGCGTCGAGGGTGTAGGTGAACTCGTCCAGGAACAGCGCCAGCCGCCCTGTAGCAGTCAATTCGCGCGCCTGGGCCAGCGCCATCTCCCACGAGGGATAGGTAAACCCCAGGTCAGCCGGGGCATCAGGATGAGCATAGTTGTACATGGCCTGCGAGAAACCGCGCAGCGACGCCGCCGCCGAGGTAGGTTTAGCGACCCAGTAGATAGCGCGGGGAGTGCGGGTCTCCAGCCAATGGGTCAGTAGACGTGTCTTGCCGGTTCTGCGTCGCCCGTACAATACGAGGAATTGACCTCGTTCAGCGGTCCACAGTTGATCCAGTGTCGCCAGTTCCCATTCGCGGTCCACGAATTTCATATTGCCCTCCTGATAAGCTACCAGCCTGGTAGGGTACTCGGCTCGTAGTTTATCTCAAGGTGAACGATTTGTCAATCAAGGGCATAGGGTCTTCTACCCGCTGGCGCTATTTCAAGCGCTCGTCAAAAAAGTCCGCGATGATCTGGGTTATCTCGGAGCGTGAGGGGTTCATTGCGCCACCGACGGGCTTGAGACCATGACCGGCGTTTTCCACCATCACCAGGGTTGCCGGGACACCGGCTGCTGTCAGATGTTGATAAAGGGTTTCGGATTGACTCGGCGGTACCAGTGTGTCGCTCTCGCCTTGCAAAATGAGGAAAGGGGGATCGTCACTCGACACGTAGGTGACCGGACTAGCGCGCACAATTATCTGCGACGATGATTCTCTGACGCCGAATACCCTATATTGCCCCAGGAGGAGAACCCGGAAAAATCCTGGGTCAAATCTGCCGGGCCGTACCCATCCACCACGGCCTGCACCCGACTGGACTGGCCAGCATACCCCCCGCTGCCCTCGAAGCCGGCGCTGGCATCGGTCACACCAAGTAGCGAAACGAGATGTCCACCGGCACTGTTACCCCACGCGCCAATTCGGTCTGGGTCAAGGTTGTATGCAGCGACATTTGCTCGCAGGTGACGGACGGCACACTTTACATCTTCGATCTGGGCCGGAAACTTGTATTCCGGCGCGCACGACCACCTCCACCTGCCCCGCCGCTGTACGCACCTGGACGATCTGCCCCTCTTCGATTCCCAGGCGGGCCATATCCTCCGGACTCATCTCCACCAGCGCCGTAGCGCGGCGGTATACCTCCGAGCATTTGCCCTGGTGCAGGGCCTTCCCCTGTTCGGGCGTGCGTCCCGTGATCAACATGAAGCCCTCACTCAAAGCAAACCCCTTCCCTGGCAATGGCGCGAATCTCCTCCGCATCAAGCACCAGATCATTCCGCTCGAAGAGACGGGTGATGCAGGTACGATGGATCTTCATCTTCAAGCCGCCGATCCCATACGCGCCAAAGAAAACCTTGCCATCCCTCACCTCGCCGTCCCAGGCTGGCTCAATGCCCTCAATACCCAGGGGCGGCACAGCGTTGACGTCAGCCAGCACGCGGAGAGTCGGATGTCCCACCCAGACCGCCTCGGGCAATAGCACGACCCCGGCTGCGCCGGCGGCCAGCACCGCGTAAGCCCCCTTCAGGACGCGACGGATTCCTGCCACGTCCACCGCCTCGGCAACGCCGGCCTGCACGCCGAACCGTTCCGCGATGGAAACACGTGCCGACTCCGCCCGGGCCAGGCAGCGGGAGGTGAGCATCACCTGCGCCTCCTCCTGGGCCAGCAGGGCTGCCGTCCGTAGCCCGACGGGGCCCGTCCCGGCCAGGACAACTATCTTCTTTCCTATCACCTCGCCGGCCGAGAGAATCTTGGTCACGATAGCGGCGGCTGTTGTGTTACAACCATTGGCGTCGAGCATCACCGAGACTCGCACCGGGCCGAAGAATTCCGCCTGGACAGCCTGCAGAATGGCCTCACACGTGGGGACATCGGAACCCCCGATGAGAACGGCCGTGTTCTTCAGGTCGTCTCCGCTCCGGGCGAACATTGCTCCGTGGACCATGTCGCGCACGTCATCCGGCGTGACCCCACCGTGCTGGATCACACTGTCCACGTCTGTATCGTAGACTGTGATGGCGTCAAAGACGCTGGCGAATCTATCGCTACTCAATTGAAGCAGGATCTTATTGATTTGTCGCCTCCCAGTGTCTTCTGTCGAATCCAATTAAGTCGTACCCTAAAAGTCCAATAAAGTCGTATCACCCCTGACCTTGACAATACGCTGTTGACAAGACATCATCTCCCTAAACTGGAAATGTGGAGGGAGAGATGACCAGAATAACGACCTTGCAAGACCGGGTCACTATGGATCAGATGTCTAGACAGGGGTATACCGCCTCGCAGATCGCCTCCGAGGTGAGATGGGCAATCCCGACTGTGCGGAAGTGGCGACGGCGGGCGCGGCGAGACGGGCGTAAAGGATTGGCCTCGAAGATGGGCCGCCCGGCCACTGGTGCTTTGAGTTCCTATCCAGTCCGGCTCCGTGAAACGCTGCGCGCTTGGCGTGCCGCTCATCCTGGATGGGGGCCGAAGACCTTGCGCGCCGAATTGGAGGCGGACGAGCGTTTCGAAGGGCAACGGCTGCAACCAGTGTTGGGCAGCGTTTCTTTCATGCGGCATCACAATTACAGTTCTCTGATAGCTTCATTGCGCCTCTTCTGGCAAGACACCCGTCCCTAGATGCAAGAGTCTTCGGGCTATCAGGAGCCACCATATCAAGTAACCCACGACCGAAAGGAGCGAAAGGTAGACACCTATCGTTGGCACGTAATAAGTGAATACGAGCACATTGGTTATCAGTCCCACATAGGCAGTTGCTTTGTTGAAAGTATGGCTCCGCAACATGACGGCGGAGCTGATTGGAAGGGAAGCAGACCCAAGGATGTAATGTACATTGAAAGCCGTGCCATGGAAGAGTGCAAGCGTTGCCTTCCCAGCCGCCAAGAGTTCAGATCTCTGGGTCTCTGTGGTCGCAGCCGCATATTGGTCGCTGAGGGAAAGCATCTCGAAGATCGGCCTCGCCGGGATAAGCGATACGAGCCCTACGAAGCCCAGAGCCAAAGCAAGAGCCGAGAAAGATTCACTGGCTCGTCTGAGCGTAATGTAGAGGGTGAGGAAGATCGGGATTGCAAAAAAGCTTCCCACCAAGTACAAGAAGTCAAGGCTCATGAGGCCCGCAAACCTGTTGTTCTGAATGACGGTGAATATGTTGTCTGGGAGCAACGGTCAGATGAAAAAGGTGATGATACTTATTGGAATCAGCGCTGCTGAGATCAGGGCAGCCCCACCGCCGATTCTGTAGAGCCACTTCCAGCGGGACTCTGCGGTTTCGGTATTAGCAACTTGCTTCATCATTTTTATTCATCCTTTCCACTCTATCCGAGGAGTGGCTGCGTCGCCGCCCAACGCCGCCCATTACCCGCCGCAGCGAACACAACCTCAATAGAAGCCAGTTTACTACAGCGACCACCACCTCGCAAGCGGTAAACCGTTGCTTTGAAAACTGCTTTGCTGGCGAAACCAATTTTGCCGGAAACCCACCTCAATGACCAACCAAGATTGCGCGGTCGGGTACATGGGCATTGTTGGGCTATTGGGCCGCTTTCCTCAGCCGTCGGCCACCCTCTGACTTGGCTTCCACCGATAGAGGGCATGAGCATGCTGCAACCCAAGAGCCATCCGCCGGGCTTTCATCGTATCCGTGTTCACGAACACCGTCGCTATGCGACTACGGGCCGGGCAGCACCGTCATCTCCGGCGACTCCTCGGTGATCTCAATCGCCGCATACTCGGTCACCCACTGCCACACACGCAGGAGGTCGTCCGCCTCCCAGTCGAGAAACGGCGTGAAGTCGAACGAGAAGGCGCCGTCGCTGGACGCCTCTGTCTCCAGGCTGTGCGATTCGCTGCCTAGACGCATGACCACCGCCTCAACGCGCGCCCCCGGCTCGGCGACGCCGACGATGGTGTTCGTTCCCGCGTCCGCGGTCGCTGTGGGCAGCTTGACCGGGAAAGTCACTGGGGCGCCGTCCGTGGGGATCAACGTGATCCGGTCTCTCTCAGCGATCCAACCGAATGGATGATGGAACGTCACCATCAGCTCCCCCTGGCTGTCGGCCGTGCCCAAGGTGGTGTCCTTGAGCGCGCCGGACGGGGTCCTCAGATCCACGTGCACGGTCTCGAAGGGGGTCCACACACCCCATATCTTGCCCCATACCGGAATCACATGGACGGAGCCATCCACCACCGGCTCTGACGACTCCCCCGCCTTCAAGACCACCGGCAGGAACGCGGCTGGACAGCCTCCGCTGCGCGCGCTGCGCATGGCGAAATAGCGATCGGGAGTCTCTTCCTCTCTGTCTAGCGCGAACAGAAGATCACGGCGTCCGTCGCCATCTATGTCCCCGAAATCGAATGGCGTAAGGGCCAGCGGCTGCTCCCATGGCGTGAACGTGCCCCGGCCATCGTTGAGATAGAACGGGGCGGGGTACCACCACATCCACAAAGCGGTGGCCAGATCCAAATCGCCATCGTAGTCGAGGTCAATCCAACTCGCGGACGGGAATTCCTCCTCGTAGTTTTCCTCCTGCGGCAAGCGCGTGTCCGTCTCGTCCCGGAAAGTGCCGTCCCCGTTGCCGATCAGGATCTGGATGATACGACCCACGTAACCGCCGGGCGGTGGTAGCATACGCGTAAGGACGAACACCAGATCAAGGTGTTGGTCGCCATTGAGGTCGGCCGCCTGGATGTCGAGCGCGTGGCTGTAAGACGTCTGGCCCAACTCGTGCGGAGGCACCGCACCGGGCAGCAGCGAGAACCAGCCCTGGCCATCGTTCAATAGGACGACAGAGTCGTCGCCACTGCCACATTCCGGTCCGCCCGTGCCGAGGATCAGGTCGGGTGCACCATCTGCATTGACGTCGGCGAAGAGGGAGGCGCTGTAGGCGTTCTGACTGAGGTCTGTCTGTGCTTCCGGCAGGCGTCCCTCCTCGCCCCTGGTGAATTGGCCACTGCCGTCGTTTAGCCAGAGCTGAGGGGGGGGACGGTCGTAAATCATGTTGCCGATGTACAGGTCCTGGTCGCCATCGCCATCGATGTCTGCGGCGTCGGCCGAGTGGGTCATGTCCGACTGCTGCGGCAGGGGGCCGGTGGCATCCACCAGCTTGCCGCCTGGTGCAGAGAGGATCAATATGTTCTGATGTCCGGGCCAAGGCCAGTCATCGAGTCCATGATCAGCAACGAATAGATCAGGATGGCTGTCTCCATTAAAGTCGGCGACGACGATCTCGCGGGGCACGGTGAACGCTGGAATGGGCCCAAGGAACACCGATGCAGTGGCTTCGACAAAGCCCCCGTTGCCATCGTTTACCAGAACGACGGGGCCGAGGTCTGCAGTGCCGCCCTCTTCGGTTGGAACGCCGAAAACGTCTGGATGGCCATCCTGAGTCAGATCCTCGACGACGAGGTAGCCCGGATGCCCCTCGCTTGGAACCTCGGCCAGCAACTCCGGCCGGCTGAACCGCGGCAGGCATGGGCAGAGCGGACCGGCTCGGCTGAGCTCCAGGTCGAAACTGATGTCGGAGCTGCCGGGGTCGCACTGGTGGATCTCCACGGCGATCACGTTCTTTCCCCGCACCGCAAGATCGGCGCTGACGGTGATCTCGTGGAAGATGTCCTCATCCTCTCCCCAGACGCACTCGGAGGCCAGGATTTGGCAGCCGATCGTTCCGCTAGGCACGTTGGTGCGAAACACCTCGGTGCCGTTCAGGTACGCCACCGCCCCATCGTCGCGCAGCAGGCGCAGACGCAGGGCGGAGGGCGCCGTCACGGTGAAGGCGTGTCGGAAGTAGGTGGTGATATGCTTGTCCTCCGCATCAGGGCCGTAACTCACCACCGTGGCCTCGTCCCCGTCGCCGTAGCCCAACTGCGCTGGCCTGGAGACCCAGGCGCTGTCGTCGAAATCGAGAGATGACCAGTCCGTCCCTTGATCCGAGCCATCATCGAGATACTCCCACGTGGCTCCCTGGGGTACAAGCGTGTTGCCGTCCATAACATGAATGTCAGCAAGCGGTGGTGGTCCAATCTCCGCTGCGTCCGTGGAAAAAGCAGAGTTCGCCACCACAGACCCCGTCAAGAAAAGGCAGATGATACAGGAAGAAATCAGATAGGCAGTTCTTGACTGCATTCTGTGTTGACTCCTCAGTATGTTGTGAACTGTCAATAATCAACGAAGACTATCAAGTACCCAGCCCAACGGTTGGCTTCACCCGCCAGGCGGGTTTGCACTGTGTCGTTTTGTACAGGACGTCTCACAACAACGCTTTAACTTCCGAAATCGAGCCGCGGTCGGGTAGCCAGGAGCCATTGCTGGCCCCCAGCCCCCTAAGAACCGTGCGTGAAAGTCTCCCTTCACACGGCTCAAGCATCTCAAACGCCTTGCGGAACAAGACGCGGTTTCCCAACAGTAATACCCCGGTTGTGAACCTGTCTGTGGCAGTTAGGATGTAGGAGCACACGGTTTTCAGCCTTGTCGCTGCCCCCTTTGGATCGCCAAACGATATGGTGGTTGTGCCACCCCGTCAATTCGGTGATCTTCTGGTTGCAAACAGGGCATATTCGGTTCTGTTCCTTCCACAAATAGAGCAACTTTTGCCTGCCTGACAAATTGTCCTTCATTTTGACGCTCAGGCGTTTCTCAAAGTACATCTCCCAGGCAGGGTCATACGGATTAGCCTCGCCTCTGATTTTGACGTGCCTACGAATAGGCGTTCGCGCGGCAGTGTATAGCCAGGCTTCCCATTTGCTGCTCCTGTCTCCCTCTCCGAAGAATATCCAGTTACGCGCTTTATGGGAACGGAAGTACTTGTCCTTAACCCAATATGCACTCTTGTTTGGATGTCTTCTTCTTGCCCATCGCCACAGGATTTTGAAGATGAAGTGGTCTATGGCGCTGAAGACTGCCTTGCTGACCACGTGCCGGTGATACTGAACCCAACCCCGTATGATGGGATTGAGCAACCGTATCAGGTTCTCGGTCCTGGCTTGCAGGTTGGCCTTCACGATTTTTCAGATTTTTCTCAAGAGCGATTGGATGCTCTTGAGAGACGGCTTGATGAGTAGTTTGCCGTTGTACTTGCGTATGTTCTGTCCGAGAAAATCGAACCCATCCTCGATGTGCGTGATGACGGTTTTCTCTGGCGAGAGTTCCAGACCACGCTCCCTGAAGAATTGTTCTACCAGCGGTTTGACGACAGTCTCCAGAAATGCCCGCGCGTATCCGGTGGCGATAAAGTCATCTGCGAAACGCACCAGGTTTACTTTAACCCTTTGGCCTTTCTGGTACTGGGGAAGATGCTCTCGAAGATATTTCTCCAGGCCATCCAGGGCCATATTCGCCAGTACTGGGGAGATGATGCCGCCTTGCGGTGTCCCTTCTTCCGTAGGGTGGAGGATGTGGTGCTCCATATACCCGGCCTTCAGCCACCGACGGAGGATGTTTTCTCCATCGGGATGTTTTCCAACAACCACTCGTGGCTAATCCGGTCGAAGCACGCCTTGATGTCGCCCTCTAGTATCCCCCTGGTCGACACTTTACGGCTCAGAAGATTGAAACACTGGGCAATCGCATCTGCCTGGCAGCGTTTCTTTCTGAACCCGTAAGAGTTCGGGTCGGCTTGGGTTTCGGCAATTGGGTCGAGAGCCAGCAGGTAAAGAGCCTGCATCGCTCTGTCCCTCATCGTTGGGATACCTAGTGGACGCATCTTGCCGCTGTTCTTGGGGATGTACACTCGTCGTAAGGGTTGAGGCCGATAGCCTCTCTGTCGCAACTCGTGTACCGCCTTCATCTTCTTTGCCGGAGTGTCCCAGATTTCTCCGTCCACTCCTGGCGTGTTCTTGCCCCGGTTTTCTGTCACTCGTTTTACGGCCAGAGATTTACCGCTAAACGAGCGGGCCAGCAGATGTTGTAGAGCTTTCACCTTGCCCCATCTGCCTT
>JAUWNP010000258.1 GCA_030612585.1 Anaerolineae bacterium | reverse complement strand
GAGGCCATCAACAAATACGCGAAGATGGCGAACAGGTATCCAGACCAGGGGTTGGTCGTCCGCTCGAAGATCGCCGAAATCAACGGGCTGGACGGTCCCGAAAACGTCATGCTCGGCAACGGGACGAGCGAGGTCTACGATATGATCTTTCGCAGTTTCCTTCAGCCTGGTGAGGAGGTTATTCAGCACACGCCGTGCTTTGGCATCTACAAATTGCGGTGTGCTGCTCTGGGCGGCAAACTTGTGTCTGTGCCGATGGTCTACGACAAAAAAAACGGGCAACTTCTGTTCGACCCCGACGCGGTACTCAATGCCATCACGCCGAAAACTAAAGTCGTCGTGATCGCTCACCCGAACAATCCAACCGGTAACTTCATGGACAAAGAAGACTTCGTCAGGATCGCCGAGACCGGAGTCCCCTTCATCATCGACGAAGCCTACATCGAGTTTGCTGGACTGGAGAGGTCCCACGTGGAACTGACCAGGAAGTACAAGAACATCATCGTCACCCGTACGCTCTCCAAGGCGTATGGGTTGGCCGGTCTGCGGTTCGGATATGCGTTCGGCGATAGTGACGTCATTCTGCAAATCGCCGCCATGCTCATTCCCTGGAACGTCGGGACGATACCGATGTGGGCAGCCCTGGCATCCTTGGAAGACACGGGTGCGATGAGGAAGAGGGTGGAGTTTAATAACCGCGAGGTGAGGTACATCGAAGGGGAACTGGAAGACATCCCAGGGCTTACGATATTCCACTCTTATGGAAACTACATCCTCTTCGACAGCGCAGGTGCCGGGAAGAAGGGGAAGGACATGGTGGAGTATGCGCGGAGGAAAGGGGTGATCTTGAGGCCCCAGCCCGAGATGTACGGCAGTGTTGGCTTCTTCCGCGTCACCATAGGGTTGGAGGAGGAGAACCGGCTGGCCGTTCAGTCCATCAAGGAGTTCTTCTCCAGTTAGGCAGGTTGGAATCGCATGTGGGGCAGCCTTTCCAGGCTGCCGACAGGCTTTGTCGTGAGTCTGTCCTGGGTTGGGGTGCAGGGCTCAACCAAACGGCCCGCAAGCCTGCCCCACTTCTCAAGGTTTTTTAGGAGGAGGAAAAATGACGGAGAAAGGCTTCAAAATCAAGGCGCTCGTATTCGACCAGGATGGGGTCATCATTGACACGGAGAGGGATGGCCATCGGGTGGCCTTCAATCAGACGTTCAAGGAATTTGGATATGGGTTTGAGTGGGACGTGGAGAAATACCACGAACTGCTTCAGGTATCCGGCGGCAAGGAAAGGATGAGGCACTATCTCCATACCGAAGGTTTTGGCGTCGAGGTAAAACCGGAGGAGGAGGACGACCTCATCAAGAGGATGCACAAGAGGAAGACAGCGGTCTTCATCGAACTCATCGAAAGCGGTAAACTTCCTCTCCGATCAGGTGTCAAACGATTGATGCAGGAGGCTATGGATGCAGGCCTGACGCTGGGTGTATGCACCACGTCCAATGAGCGGGCGGCTCACGCCGTTGCCTACAGCGTCTTGAAGGACATCAAGTTCGATTTTGTCCTTGCAGGGGACGTGGTGAGCAAGAAAAAGCCAGACCCCGAGATCTACAACCTGGCCTTGCAGAAGGCGGGCTTGAAGCCCGAGGAATGTATCGTCGTTGAGGATTCGAGAAACGGCGTTCTGGCTGCCAGGGCTGCCGGAATGAACATCGTGGCGACGACGAATGTCTACACAGAGAGGGAGAATCTCAGCGAGGCGGACATCATCGTCACCTGTCTTGGCGATCCCGATGGCGAAAAGGGAGAGTTGAAGGAGGGGGGAGCAGGTCTCGATTATGATGGCGTTCTCCGGCTCAACCAGTTGATCGAGTATTTCTCGAAGTAACGTCCAGGTCATATTCCAACACAGAGCGTTGACGGCCGTGATCGAGCGACGACCAGGCATCATCTTCGATCTGGATGGGACCGTCTATCGAGGCGATCAGTTGATCCCCGGCGCTCGCGAAGCAGTTGAGAGGCTGCGTCGCTGGGCGCACCCCATCATCTTCGTCACCAACGCGCTCGAAAGCAGTGCCGAGCACGCCGCCAATCTCACTCGTTTCGGCATCCTCACCAGTCCCGACGAGGTGGTCACCGCGCCGTCGGTTCTCACGCGCTACCTCAGCCGGCACATGCCAGGCGCCACTGTGTTCGCTATCAGTGACCCCCCGCTGCTGGAAGAGCTAAGCGCCAACTTTCGGTTCAGCGAAGACCCAGCCGAGATCGGCGTGGTGGTTGTCAGTTGTGACCGCACCTTCGACTTTCGCAAGCTGAACATTGCCTTTCAGGCTCTGCGGCGAGGGGCGCGCTTCCTGGCTGTCAACGCTGACGCCACTGCGCCGGTGCCTGGAGGCGAAATCCCTGATGCAGGCGCTGTTATTGGCGCGTTGGAAGGTTGTAGCGGACGCAAGGTTGAGCTGGTCGCCGGCAAGCCCTCTCCCCTCGTCGTTGAAGTTGTCCTTGAGCGACTGGGGCGGCCGGCCAGCGAGTGCCTGCTGGTCGGCGATAGTCTGGAGACCGACATTCTGATGGGCCACCGCGCCGGCATGACCACTGCTCTGGTACTGACTGGCGTCACCCGGCGGGCGGACCTGGCCCACGCTCCGGTGCGGCCCGATTACGTGCTGGAAAGCATCGCCGGGACGCCCCGGCTGTTGGGCAGCGACTGACCCCGCCATCTTGCGGTAGGCTTCTCATCCTCGCAACCGGGATTTGACACATGAAGCCTTCGATACTATACTGGTCTGTGAGTTGGGTCAAGGTTGTTGCTGGACGACGCTGGCGAGAGTGCCCAGGCCATGGCCCTGTCGCTGCTGATCTTCGTCGCTGGACTGGTGGCGCGCGGGCTCTTTTCCTTGCTGACCCCTGGCGTCAAACAACGTACGCAGGCACGAACTCAGCGCTAGATAACCAGAGGCCATTCAACTGAGATGGACGTTACTACTATAAGGACAGAGACTGCCCAAGAGCCTCTTACACGTCCCCAGCGCCGCCCTCCCTGGCTGCGGGTGCGTGCTCCCACGGGCGAGACGTACCATTGGCTCAAGCGGTTGATGCGAGCCAAGGAATTGCACACCGTCTGCGAGGAGGCCCACTGCCCCAACATCGGCGAGTGTTGGGGGCACCGCACTGCTACCTTTCTCATCCTCGGCGATACTTGCACCCGCAACTGCCGCTTCTGCAACGTGAAGACAGGCCGCCCGGCCCCACTCGACCCCCACTCGAAAGAGCCGGAGCGCGTGGCCCAGGCGGTGCAGGCGATGAATCTGAAGCACGCCGTCATCACCTCGGTGGACCGGGACGATCTGCCCGACGGCGGTGCTTCCGCCTTCGCCGCTGTCATCGGTCGCATCCGTATCCTCCAACCCGGCTGCACGGTAGAGGTGCTGATCCCTGACTTTCGCGGGCAGGTTGAGCCGCTGAAGGCGGTGATGGACGAGCGGCCGGACATCCTCAACCACAATGTCGAGACGGCGCCGCGCCTCTTCCGCGCGGTGCAACCCCAGTGCCGCTACGAGTGGTCGCTGGCCGTATTGCGGAACGCCAAGGCGCTGTGGCCAGAGGCGATCACCAAGAGTGGCATCATGGTCGGCCTGGGGGAGACGGTAGACGAGGTGTTGGAGGTGATGCGAGACCTGCGTGAACTGGACGTGGACATCCTCACCATTGGGCAGTACCTGCAGCCCACCAAGCAGCACGTCCCCATCTCCCGCTACTACACACCGGAGGAGTTCGCGATGTTCCGGGAGCGGGGCTACGAGATGGGGTTCCGCTGGGTCGAAAGCGGCCCGCTGGTGCGCAGTTCCTACAACGCCGAGGCGCAGGCGCGAGCGTTATCTGCGCCGCCTCGGGCTTGAGGTGCAGCAGATTTAGGGGATTTTTAGTTGATTTATCACCAAAGAATGGTGTTGTTATGGTATGATATATATGTATGCTTGGGGCGGTGAACGACGCCGAGAAAGCCAATTCCGCTTTTAATCCTGTCATCGGCTCAAACCCGTCCGTTTGAGGCCCAATTCTGACAGTAAGGAGCGTCCATATATCGGAGCCATGCCTGAAGGATTGCAAGGGTGTAGTTGTCTGCAATCCTTCTTTGTTTTGTGGGCTGAGGCGGCTACGAGTAGACTGCAGTTTTGGGATTCGAAATTTGGGCTTTGGAGCGCAGTTCCCCATGTCATTTCATTGCTGTCCCAGGATTGTGAGTGATATTCAGAATGTTGAGTTGCTTTTTGGTCATTTGTCATTTGTTCATTTGTCATTGCAATGCGGTTCCCTTTGTTTTTCTCTCAGCATGGAGGTGCTTAAATGAAAAGCGAGAGGTTGGTGAGGTTACTAAGTGTTATCCTGTTCGTTGTTTTCTTACCGGGATTGACATTGGCCCAGTCGCCAGGAGGAGTCCCACAAAGAAGCGTCAGCGGGCCGGATATCACTCTGAAATTGGAGTTGCCCTCCTACGAGATTGTACGGGACGAGGAGGGGTTCGACGTCATCCTGGCTGAGGGCTTCAGTCTCTCTGGCCTGCCCGGAGCCCCTTGGTTGCCACGTAAGGTTTACAACGTGGCCGTTCCCTCAGACGCCGCGCTTGATAGTCTGAGCCTGGAAGTCGTGGATGCACAGGTGACGAAACTGCCCGGCACCTATCATCTCAGGCTGGCTACCCCCGACCTCCCGGCAATCGAAGGGGATACCGCCAGGTATCACTCGGGTTACACGCCTGCCTCTGATGGCGCGTACACCGGTCCTGTGAAGTTACTCCCCCCCGGACAAAAGCGGAAATATCGTTTCGCCCGCCTGGAATTCACACCCTTCCAGTATGACGGTGCTAGCGGTGAACTGAGTCTGGTCAGCGAGTTGACGGTACGGATCAACTATGACGTCAGCCTGACAGCGAAGGAGGAGGTATTGCTGGGGGACAGGGTGATGGAAGACGTTGCCAGGCAGTTCCTCGTCAACTATGGTGCTGCGCAAGCGTGGTACCAGGTGATCGGCGGACAGGACGAGTCCGGTGACGTATATGACTACGTGATCATCACCACCAACGCGATAGAAACAGGCAGCAGCAAGTTGGCCGATTTTATCGCCCACAAACAGAGTCTAGGGTACAGCGTCCTGACCATCACCGAGGACGAGTACGGCGGCCTGATTGGTCAGTCTCCTAATGGGACGGCGGAAAAGATCAGGAAATGGCTGCAGGACAATTACGTTGCCTATAGCATCGAGTATGTTCTTCTCATCGGTGACCCCGACCCGGATGACCCCAGCAGCGGCAGCGATTCCGTCGGTGATGTCCCAATGAAGATGTGTTGGCCTATACGTAATGATCCAACCCATGGCACCAGATCGTCTCCCACGGACTATTTCTTTGCCGATCTGACCGGGGACTGGAACCTGGATGGCGACCTGTATTTCGGGGAGTGGGCAGACTATACAGGCAGTGGTGGTGTTGATTTTGCCAATGAGGTGTACGTGGGGCGCATCCCGGTCTACAGTGGTGCCTACTCGACCTTGGACGATATCTTGCAGAAGATCATTGACTATGAAAACGAGGTCAACCCGGAAGTCTGGCGGGAAAGCGCCCTGTTGCCGATGAGTTTTTCCACCTCAACGTACGACGGCGCACCCCTGGCCGAGCAGATGATGGACGACTACTTGGACGCGGCTGGATTCTCCTCCTGGACGCAGTATCAGCA
>JAUWNP010000299.1 GCA_030612585.1 Anaerolineae bacterium | reverse complement strand
CACGTTACACTTTGCCGAGGTGGGCGCCCGGCGGTTGCCGACGCTGCTGGGCGACGCATTGAAGATAGCCGACTGGCGACCGGTGCAGGACATCAATCCGGCGCTGTACGACGAGGCCTTCGAGAAGTACGACGAACTGCTCACCGGCCTGTCATATAACGAAGTGGACGTCTGCTATGTAGTTATCACCGGTGGCATCCCGGCTTGCAACACGGCGCTGCTGTTCCAGGGCGTGCGACACTTTGGCGACCGGCTGCGGGTGGTGTATCTCCCGCAGGGAGGCGAGCCCCAGGAGTTGCGGGCCGGTCAGCAGGTTATGGACGCCTTCCGTGAGGCGGCAGCGGTGGAGCACTTGCAGCGGCTGGACTTTGCTAATGCCCTGCCACGGCTGGAGCGGCTGGGGATTGATCGTGGACTGGTGGGGCTGGTGGCCTACGCCGCGCAGCGATGCGCTTTCGATTTCCGTTCGGCCCAGGACACTTTGCTTCACGCCTTGCGAGATGGCGACCGGCCGGTGAGGACGTTCATCCGCCAGCGGTTGCGCCATGACCTCGACCCGCTGCTGGCTGAAGATGGTGACCGTGAGCGACTGTCTGCATTGCTCCGGGAGTTGTACTGGAACGCCGCCATCACCTACCGCCACCGGCGTTACGCTGACTTTCTGGGGCGGGTTTACCGCTTCCAGGAGGCGGTGCTGCGGTATCTGGTGGAGACAGTCTTTGACCTTCCTACCGACCTGGGGCCGAAGGTGCGGGAGGCTAATCAGCGTCTCTGGAGCGAGGGAATCCGCGCCAATCCCAGGCTGGTGGCCTTTCTGGCGATGCGGGAGGTCGATGGAAAGCCACTGGACTGGGAGGTGATCGGCAGGCCGACGTACAAGGCCCTGATGAGTTACGCCACGAAGGAGGCGGAGGGGCTGGATGTGGAGGGTGAGCCGCTACTCTCCCCTGGCGAACGCAAGAAGTACACGGCTTTGCTCAGGCGGGTCAACAGGTTAGATCCACTGGTGGAGTTGCGTCACCGCACCATCATCGGTCACGACTTCGAGGGTGTGTCGGAATCGCTATTGCTAGAGAATTGCAAGGGGAGTCGGAAGCCGGATGGTACGTCACGAACTCCGGTGGAAGGCCTGAAGGAGATCATGGGGATGTTGGGCATTGGTTTACAGGATGATCCCTATCAGGCAGTCGCCGAGTTTGTGATACACAACCTGCGGAGAGGATGAGGCTATGATCAGACTGATGCATCTACTGCGCCGCCAGCGTTACCTGGTGCTTTTGCTAGTCTCCGGCCTGCTGGTACCGCTGGTGACTGAACTGGCCGGCAGTTGGCTGGAGGCGACTATCGGACGGACGCCTAGCCAACTGATCCAGTTGCTCGCTATCTGCGTGGCGCTGGCGGTGGCGTTATGGGCGCTGTACCTGGCGCTGGGGAAGCAAGAACCGCTGGAGTTGGTGCCCAAGGAACAGCGGCCTATCCGCTTTCCCGGCCTGATCGTGCTGATTGGGCCGGGGAAAGAAGGGGCTGATCCCAAGAATCTCTCCCACAATCCGGCCATCGAATACCACCTGAGCCGCGAGGAGGCTGGCGGCGAGCCACTGCGGGTCTGCTGGTTGGTCGCCACCGCTGGCGAGAAGGGCTCGGTGCCGGTCGCAATGGAGGTGCAGAAGCGGTATGAGGACCGATGTGAGTTGACCATCGAGACGTTAAAAGACGCTTTTGACCCGGAGGAAACGTACCAGTTAGTTCACTCCATCTACACACAGAAGGCGGTGGAGAAAGGATTGGCCCTCAATCAGATCATCGCCGATTACACCGGCGGCACGAAGCCAATGTCAGCAGGAATGGTTTTGGCCTGCCGGGAGGAATGTTGGCCGATGCAGTATGTGACCGGGGGCAAGAAGGGCATCGCTTCAGTACCTCTCTTCGTGCGCTTTGCTCCCGCTGAACCCGCTGAATAGGAGACAACATGCTTCTCGCAGCAGTGATCACCGTACTCCCCACCGAACCAGCCTCCGTCCCTGCCGCGCTGGGCCGCGCCGTGCACGCCTGGTTCCTCGACCGCATCGAGGGAGTGGACGTTTCCCTGGCCCGCCGGTTGCACAAGGGCGAGGGGCCGCGCCCCTTCACCGTTTCCAATCTCTGGGGAGCCGGGCGGGCGCGGGGGGGCAAGGTCACGCTTGACCCGGAGCGGCCCTGCTGGCTGCGATTCACCGGCCTGACGGAGAGGGTCAGCGAGGCCATCGGGCGCGCGCTGCCAGCCGTGGGGGAGCATCTGACGTTGGCGGGGGTGCCCCTCCACGTGACGGAGGTCTCCACCGAGGCCGGACGGCACCCGTGGGCCGGCCGCGCCGACTATGCCGAACTGGTGCAGCAATACACACTGGCCACTGGCTCATCCCCTCGGGGTGTCACGCTGCGTTTCGCGTCGCCCACCCTCTTCCGCTCCGGGGGGCGTGACCTGCCACTGCCGCTGCCCGCGCTCGTCTTCGATGGCTACCTGCGCAAGTGGAGCACCTTCTCCCCCCTGGCGCTGCCGGGGGAGGCCAAGCGGTATGCGGAGGAGTGCATCGCGCTGGGCCGGTTCAAACTGCGCAGTCACCTGGTCTCTTTTGAGCAGGGGGGCAAGGGGGCGCACGTCGGCTTCACCGGCCAGGCGCGCTTCCGCTTCCTGGTGGGCGACGCCTATTGGACGCGGGTGATGCTGCTCCTGGCGGGCTACGCCTTTTGGGCCGGGACGGGGTACCGCACTACTGTGGGCTTAGGACAGACGCAATCTGTAGGAAGTCCGAAGTCCAACGTAGGAAGTCCGAAGTCCAAAGTCCAGCGTCCGAAGCCCGAAGTCCAGGGGCCGACCTCGGACGTAGGACATAGGACATAGGACGTAGAAAGAAGAACTTTAACAACTGCATACTTCCGGCCCCGGGTGGACCGGGTGCGCTACTACTACCTGTGCCAGAGTTGTCTCAAGAAGGTGAAGGTGACCTCAGGTGTCGAGGTGCTGAGTGAGGAAGAGGTGATCGTGGTATAGGCGGCTTATCCGTTTCCGTGTTGCGAGCATCGAGGGGGGTAGGGGTACTTCCAGCGATGCTCGCAAGATGGCCCGCGAAAGGGGCCCAAAGCGGCCTTTTTCGCTGGTTTGGAGAGAGTTTTTGCGAGCATCGGGCCGGTTTTGGATGATGTAGCGATGCTCGCAGATAGACATAATGATCAGAAAGGGGGTGAAAAGGGGATGGAAGCCACTTTGAGGGCCATTTATGGGCCTGGAGTGACGATAAAAGGGGAAAAAGCGGGGAAAATCAAGGAAGGGGAGCAGTAGAAAAGACCCCCGAGCCCACCCGGGCGCTGAAACGTCTAGGGCAGTTTTGCGTCATTCAGTTGTGTTCGCGCCAGTAGAAAAGACCCCAGAGCCCACACGGGCGCTGAAACATCCGTCGCAACCGTTTCACGTCCAAACCATGTTTGGTTGTAGAAAAGACCCCAGAAGCCCACACGGGCGCTGAAACAGTTGGGCAATGGCCTCTGCTTCCGAAGGGAATGCCCAGTAGTAGAAAAGACCCCAGAGCCCACACGGGCGCTGAAACCCGTGGCATTGGAGCATGCAGTCGTCCCAGGCGGTGTCAGTAGAAAAGACCCCAGAGCCCACACGGGCGCTGAAACGGGCCGGTGGCGGTACAGGTTCTAGCCAATGCAGTGTATTGGGCGCAATGGACATCCCTGCGCAGACGTGGTGCGTGAAACGTGAGGTATCCTTCAGGGAATAGACCAGAAACCGGGTTTTTGGTATTCCACAAGCGAGGGTAGTATGGCTTGCAGGCGCTTTTCCGCTGCCAGGGGGGCTTCCTGTACGAAAAACCCGGTTTCTTGGTCCTCACGTAAGCACTACAACGAATTTGGAAAGAAACGAATGAAGAGGCGAATAGTCGCTCCTGGGACAAGGTGTGTCTATTTGACGTCGTGGATACCCTGGAAACAGGATTGAACACAGGCGACACGCGGATTCCAATCACTCAAGCGGGGCACACGGATTGCATTGAGCCTCAGATTCGTTCCATTCTAAATTCGTTGTAGTGTTTCTGGAGAAAGCCCGATGAATGAATTCATCGGCTGTTAATCAAAGTGTGTTGAAACACACTCAAGAAGGGGCCAGAATAACCTGTTTCAACGGGTTTCTTGGTATCAGTCGTGTGTTTCAACACACGGCTCACCCCTCCTCAAACCCATA
>JAUWNP010000186.1 GCA_030612585.1 Anaerolineae bacterium | reverse complement strand
GGCCCACTGTGGGCCTACCTGCGCGCCGAGGTTCCGCAGGTACCGGCCCAGATCGCCCAGGCCTTCGTCGTACTGACGTTGGCCGTCTGGCTGGCGCGGGGGTTGGCCCGCCGGGATTTGCGTTTTCCCCACCTGCTGGGCGAGCACGAGGGTAGTCACGAGGGCGAGCACGAAGGCAATCACGAGGGCAATTACGAGGGCAACCACAAGGAGGGCAACCACAAGGGATTGCCCCTACTGTTGCCGCTGCTCGTCTTCCTCGGTGCGGCGCTGCTGTCCCTGTGGGACGCGGTCGAACTGCCCGTCTACGGCGTGCCGGAGTTCATCAAGTGGGTGCAAATCCTGCTCCTCTTCCTCTTTGTCAGCGACCATCTCACGCTCCAGCGGTTGCCGTGGCTGCTGTCCGTCTTGCTCGTGACCGGGCTCTTCCAGGCGGGCATCGGCATCTGGCAATTCGGGCTGCGCGGTGAGGGGCCGGAGCATTTCGCCATCCTTGTCCTCGGTGAACGCTTCTACCGCGCCTACGGCACCTTTGAGCAGCCGAACCCGTATGCGGGGTATTTAGGGATTACACTGCCCCTCGCTCTGGGACCGCTCGTTATAATAGTGCGGGGTAAACTGGTAAATTGGTATACTGGTAAATTGGGAAGATGCCGCCCGACCCACCAATCTACCAATCTACCAATCTACCAATCTACCAGCCCACCAACCCATCAACTTCTGCTCATCGGCGCTGCTGCCCTCATAATGCTCACCTCCCTGGCGATGTCCTGGAGCCGGGGGGCCTGGCTGGGCTTCGGGGCGGCGGTATTGGTGATGGCGGTCGCGCTGCCGCGTAAGGCGCGCTGGGGAGTGCTGCTGGTAGTCGTGCTTCTCGTCGGGGGTCTGGGCCTGTACGCGACCGGCCTGCTGCCTGCCCCTGTCGTGGCCCGCCTGACCGATTTTGCCCAGGACGTGCGGTTTGAAGACGTGCGCGGGGTGGGCATCAACGATGCCAACTTCGCCGTCATCGAGCGGCTGGCCCACTGGCAGGCGGCGCTGGAGATGATACGCTACAACCTGTGGGCCGGCGTCGGCTTCGGCTGCTACGAACCGGCCTACCGTTACTTCGCGCTCATCAACTGGCCCATCGCGCTGGGGCACGCCCACAACTACTACCTGAACGTCGCCGCCGAGACCGGTCTCATCGGCCTGGTCGCCTACCTGCTCCTTTGGGGCGCGGTCTTCTGGCAGACCTGGCAGGCCACGCGTCGCGCTGAGGGTCCCCTGCGCGGGCTTGCCATCGGGCTCCTGGGCACCTGGACCCACCTCAGCGTCCACCACTTCCTCGACAACCTCTACGTCAACAACGTCCACTTGTACATCGGCGTCCTGCTGGGTCTCCTGGCCTTCGTTGTCCGGAGAACACGGATGACAGGACAGCAACGGATAGGAGGATATGATCGCTAAACTTACTCGCATCAATCAGAAAGAGATCGTCCGGTTTCTCAAGTTCGCCGCCGTCGGCACGTTGGGCGCTGTGATTGACTTTGGCCTGCTCAACCTGCTGGTGCAACTGGCCGGCTTCCCCAAGTTGCTTGCCAATACCTGCTCCTTCACCGCTGCGGTCATCAGCAACTTTATCTGGAACCGGCTGTGGGTCTACCCGGAAACGTGGGGGGAGCCGTTGCGTAAACAGTTCGTGCAGTTCTCAGTCGTCAACGTGGCCGGACTGGCCATCAACACGGCGGTCTTCTATAGTTCTGACCGCTGGCTCTTGGGTCAGGCGGGCCTGCTGGCTGGTCCCGTCGGCGCGCTGGCTCTCGCGACCGGGATGGCCCACTTCGCCCTGGCTTACAACGGCGCGAAAGTGATCGCCACCGGAGTGGTACTGTTCTGGAACTTTTTCATCAACCGGCTATGGACCTTCCGCCACGTCCGCTGAATCCGTTACTGTTGAGGTTGTATCCGTTACTGTTCTGAAATCGTATCTTCTCAATACCTTGGGGCAAGGGCAGCGTAGGGCGGTTTTGATAACCGCCACAGGGTCGGATAGCAAATCCGACCTACTTTCTGAGGCTGTGTCCGTTACTGTCCTGAAATCCGAGTTCTAATGATCATCGGCATTGACTACACCGCCGCGGTCCGCCAGCGTGCTGGCATCGGCCGCTACACACGCGAACTGGTGGCAGCGCTCCTGGCATTGGAGAACCCGCACCAGTATGTTCTCTTCGCTGCCACCGGAGGAACCAGGCGTCAGGCGTCAAGCGTCAAACGTCAAACGTCAAACGTCAGGCGTCAGGCGTCAAGCGTCAAGTTCCGCACCATTCCGATAAGCGACGAGTGGATGGCTCGCCTCTGGCACCGCTTGCGATTGCCCATCCCGGTCGAGGCCATCACAGGCCCGCTCGACGTTTTTTACTCCCCTGACTTCGTCCTCCCGCCCACCCGCCGCAGCACGCGCACCCTGCTCACTGTCCACGACCTCTCGTTCCTGCGCTACCCGGAGGCCTTCGTGCCGAAGTTGCGGCGTTATCTAGAGCGTCTCGTGCCCCGCTCTATCGCCCGTGCTGACGTGGTGCTGGCCGACTCGGCGGCCACACAGGCTGACATTGTGTCGCTGCTCGGCGCTCCCTCTGACAAGGTACAGGTGCTTTACAGTGGCGTCCATCCCTGCTTCCGGCCAGAGGCAGAGCCGGGGGAGCGGGAACGGCTACAGGCCCGCTACGGCATCGGCGACCGGCCCTACGTCCTCAGCGTCGGCACCGTGCAGCCGCGCAAAAACTACATCCGCCTCATCCACGCCTTCAACCAACTAACCAACCAACTAACTAACCAACCACCCATCCAACTTCTCATCGCCGGCGGCCGGGGCTGGCTCTACCAGGGCATCCTCGCCGAGGCGGAGAAGCACCCCGACCGCGTGCGTCTCCTGGGCTTCGTGGACGAGGCCGACCTGCCGGCGCTGTATCGCAATGCTGCTCTCTTCGCCTTCCCGTCGTTATATGAAGGGTTCGGGCTGCCGGTGCTGGAGGCGATGGCCTGCGGCGTCCCCGTCGTCTGCTCAGACGCGTCCTCGCTGCCGGAGGTCGCGGGCGACGCGGCGCTGCTGGTGGACCCCCACGACGAGGATGCGCTGGCCGAGGCGATGGCCCGCGGGCTGGAGGAGACCGACCTGCGCCGCGAGATGATCACCCGGGGGTTGGCACAGGCGGCCCGGTTCACCTGGGAGCGGGCCGCCCGCCAACTCGCCGGTATGTTTGACGTGGGGCGTGAAACGTGAAACGTCAAACGTCAAACGTGAGACGTGAAGAATGGGCTACTACTCAGCCACCGTCATTCCGAGCGACCGAAAGGAGCGCAGCGACTGAAGGGAGTCGAGGAATCTCCTGTCGGGGTCACGCTTGCCATCGCAAGTAGAGATTCCTCGACTCGCTACGCTCGCTCGGAATGACGCACCAGGGGGAGCGTGAGTAGTAACGGGGTCACGCTTGCCATTGCGAGTAGAGATTCCTCGACTCTCTACGCTCGCTACTAAGAAACATAGGCGGGCGGTGTCATTGCGAGCGCAGCGAAGCACCGCCACGAGTACTCGCGGTGGCAATCTCCACCTGGGCCATTGGGGATTGCTTCGTCGCTGGCGCTCCTCGCAATGACAATGGGACATATTGCATAATCGGAGGTCTATATCGCGATGAAGCCTATCTACTCTACTAATGGCGAATGGGTCGCGCTGCTCCACGGGGATCATCTGTACGACACCCGTGGCGAGTGGGTCGGCTGGCTAAACGGCAAGGACATCTACACCCGCGATGGGGAGTACGCGGGCTTCCTGTCGGAGGATGGGCGGGTGCTGCGCGAGCGCATCCGCAGGCAGCGAGCCATCCGCCCTGCGCCCCCCGCTCCCCCCAGGCTCAGACCGCCGGCCACGGTGCCCCTGCCGCCCATGTTCGCCGAACTGCCCTGGAGACTGGTGGACATCTTCGAGGAGGACCCCGATGTCTTCAAATACATCTCCGACCTGCGGCCCGATTGGGAGGATTGACTCATGATTGGAGATTGGAGATTGAAGATTGGAGATTCCGGGATGCGTTTCTTGGGCCTTGCCCTGGCCCTCGTTGGCTACTTCGGGCCGTGGGTTTCCCACGAGAGCGCCGCTCTTACTGTGACCGGCTTCGAACTGGCGCATCTCACCAGGCTGCAAGGCAGTCCGGCATCCCTAACCCCTGCACTATTCCTCACGCCCCTCGCCGCCGCCGCCATCCTACTAGGCCTCCTGGCCAACCAACCAACCAACAAACAAACCAACAAACCAACCAACAAACTCCTAACCCTCGCCGCCGCTTTGCTAGCCCTCGCCGTCCTGCCCCCCTACCAATTCATTCTCGAACCGCAGTACCGGGGCCAACTGGGCCTGGCCGCTGGCGGGCTGCTGTTGGTTCTGCTGACCCCCCTGGCCCGTTGGCTCCCCCGGCGCGCCTGGACCGTCCTGGTCGCGCTTGTGGCGCTTGCCGGCGCCATCCCTGCGCTGTGGCAGTTCGTCCTCCTCCGCCCCCTCATCGTCGCGCTGTACAACAGGCCCCTCGGCCTGGGCTGGGGCCTGGTTGCCTGCACCGCCGGATTTGCCCTCCTGCTGATCTCTTCAATACAGCAGTTAGCAGTGAGCAGTTAGCAGTCAGCCAATCGCGAACTGTCAACCGCTAACCGCTACCTGCTGACGGCTGACTGCTAATGGCTAGCGGCTATCCTCCAGCCCCTCCAGAAACTCCCGCACCTCTGGGATACCCAGCAGTTTGGCCTCGAAGAACTCGTTGACCAACTGCTCCACCTTGGCCCGCGAGTCCGTGATTACCGTGCTCCAGTCAGCGCCCAGGTCCATCCGGCCGGTGATGTCGTCCCGCAGACGGAGCAGCGCCATCACGATCTCCCCCTCCAGCGGGCCCTCGCAGACTTTGACCACGTTCTGGATCAATTCGTCGGTCTGCCGCACCAACGTCTCGCGGTCAATCGTCGAATCGGGCCGGTTCGCGTCATCTATCGTACTCAGCAGCGACCAGACCTGGTAGAGCAGTGCGGCCGGTTCGTCGAACAGTTCGCGGATCAGCGCGGCGGCCTGGTGGCGGCCAGTCAGCCGGAAGATGTTGTACATCCGCTTGGCCGCCTTGCCGTAGTTGACGTGTTTGTGGGTGTACTTGTAGACCTCTCCGGTGATCTGCTGCACGTACTCGTCCAGTGCCTGGGGCGAGATATGATGGGCCAGTTTGGAGAACAGCGGCACTGATTCCGCCTCCAGGTAGACCTCCTGGAAATAGGGGTCAATGAAGCCGTCCAGAGGCGTGATCGAACCGTCGGGGGCTTCCCAGGTCACGTCGAGCATGTTGCTGGCGTTGACGACGCGCCCTTTCTCCGGCTCAGCGATGACCCAGTCCATCTTACACCAGCCGGGGTCCAGGCAGCCATACTCCCACTCCACCTCCCACGGCTCGCCAGAGGCGCGGAAGACGTGCATCTTGCCCGCTTTCACCTCGTCGGGGCTCCATGAGACAGGCGAACCGGTCTTGATACGTTCGCCATCCTTGACCACGTCGCTCTTCCATGTGCCGAACTTGACCTCGATCAGTTGATAGCCGGGGCCCTCGAACTTATCCAGTACTTTGTCGCGCATCAGGCCGGCCAGGACGCGGCAGGCCTCCTCCCGCGTCTCCGCCTTGATGTTGACGCGCTCGAAGTAGTCGCAGTCGCCGGGATAGAGTTGGATCACGCCCTGGGCCGCGCTGCCAGCCAGGCTGACGGCGGTCTCGACGTTGGGCAAGTCGGGCAACTGAACGACGTCGGCGATGCGGCGGTAACGATCGAGCGTACCCTTGTCGAAGTCGAGCAGCGTGATCTCGTGGCCGAAGATACCCGCCTCCTCGTCCACCTCCCACTCCATCGTGCCGGACGCGGCCATCGCCGTCAGCCATTGGGCGACGTCGGTCTCGTCCACCTCGACCCCCAGCATCCTGGCCGTCCTGATGATTTGCTCTACTTCCTGTTGGGCGTTTACTGGGCTTTTTTCGTCTGTCATTGTTTGCCTCCGTATGCGTGGAACGTGAAGCGTGTTGCGTGTTGCGTGTTGCGTGAAACGTCAAACGTGACATGGGTGCTACTAGGTCGGTAGGGGGACGATTTCCACTTCTGGCATTTCTGCTCCTAATCGAAGCCGCGCCACCGTCGGCTGTTCCCCCCGCGTGGGGCAGACCGCGCCGGGGTTGACCAGCAACTTGCCCTCCACCCACTCCCAACAGGCATGGTGGGTATGGCCAAAGACGATGACGTCGGCGTCGGGGTAGAGACGGGCCAGGCGGCGGGCAATGCGCTGGTTGAAGGCGCTGCCGTCCATCAATCCCAGATACTTGACCAGTACATCCCGGCCCTTGAGCCACATGCCGAACAGTCCAGGCTGGTGACCGTGGGTGAGCACGAGACGCCGTCCAGCCAGGCACAGTTCGACCACCACCGGCAGCGCCGTGCCGCCGCCGGAGAACTCGTGGAGGTGGACGTTGCCGCGCACGGCGTGCACCGGCGCGATGGCTCGCAGCGGCTCCAACGCCGCCGGGTCGTCTACGTCGCCGGCGTGCAGGATCAGGTCCACCCCGGCCAGCGCGTCGAGCACCGTTTTGGGCAAGCGCTTCAGGCGGCGGGGGACGTGCGTATCGGAGAGTAGACCAACGACGAGGGCCGGCATCTGCTCACAGTTTAGCACAGTTGCCAGATTCGGGCAACCCAACCCGGCAAGTCTACGGCCACCACCCCAGCGAGTCTATCACATCCCTGCTATCCCGTAGGAAAGCAGTGTCCGGGTTGCCCCAGACCGGGTCGTCGAGTCCCCAGTAGAGATCAGTACCTGGGTCTGTGACGCTCTTGGTCCACACGCGGACACTGTCCCCACCAGGCAGGATGAAGTCGGCAGGGAAGAAATAGGCGTGCCATTGCTCATCGTAAAGCGCCCAACCGGTCATATCCTGGCTGCCCGCTCCCCGGTTTTCAATCAGAACGTATTCGTCCTCCAAGTCGGGGCCATATTCCACGTGGACGATTTGCAGGTCAGACGGCGCTGTCGTCGGTGAAGGGGTACTGGTTGGCGTTGGTGTATTCGTCGGGGTTGGCGTCAAGGTCTGCACCGGGGTCAACGTTGGTGCTGTGGGCGTCGGCTGGGGGGTGTCGGTCGGAACTGGTGCCTGTGCGGGCGTCGGAGCCAGCGTTGGTATAGGGATAGGCGACTGTATGGTCACGGTGGACGCGGGCGGTTGTATGGTGGCTGGTATTACGGGTATCTCCCTGGGACGCGGGGTACTGGTGGGCGTCGTGGTCTCGGCCGGCGGCATGGTGGGTGTATCGCTATCAGTGCTCATAGCGGCAGGAGTGCCAATAGCGACAGGAGTGTGAGTGGGTGTCCTCGCCGGCCTGGAGGTACCGACGGGCACAGGCTTGGCGCGGCGTAGACCCACGTTGCCCCAAACGTACGACGATATAGAGCAGCAGGAGCAGATCAGACAGCCGATCAAAAAAAGAAGCGCCTGAAGTTCGAGCAAGGAAACAGATAGCCCGCCGCCGATGGGAAGAACGGTCCTCTCTTTGCCAAGCCGGCGCAGAAGGGAGATGATACTTCGGGCTCTGAGATTTGTCATTTGCTCACTTGCTCACTTGCTTACTTGCTCACTTGCTCACTTGCTTACTTGCTTACTTGCTCACTTGTCATTGTTTATTTCGGCGCACAGCGCCGGAGTGCCCGTGTGGGCTCTGGGGTCTTTTCCACTCTGGCCGAGCGATCACTGCGGCAACGTAATACAAGTGGTTTCAGCGCCCGTATGGGCTCTAGGGTCCCCGCCTGACCAGAGTATAGCACAAAACAAGCAGCCCTTCAAGTTTCAGCGTCAAGACCTGACAGGTTTCAGTGATACCTTTGGCGCCGTTCGCCGCTAACGGGCCGGAGCCAGATACAAGAGCACGGCAAAATAGTGGCAAATGCTGCCTCCTAGCACAAAAACGTGCCAGATGGCGTGCATGTAGGGAATCTTCTTCAAGGCGTAAAAAATAACGCCCACCGTATAAGCGGCCCCGCCAACCGCCAGCCAGATCAATCCACCCAAGGGGATATTGGCCAGCAGTTCTTTCAACGCCACCGTACCTAACCAGCCCATCAGAATATATGCTAACACAGACAGTCTTTGAAAACGATGGATGAACAAAGTTTTGAAGCCCGCCCCTAATATGGCCAAGCCCCAGACAATGACCAGTAAGGTCCAGCCCCACGTGCCTCGGACACCAAGCAGGAGGAAGGGCGTATACGTGCCTGCAATGAGCAGAAAAATCGAAGCGTGGTCAATGACTCTGAAGACCCGTTTTACGGCAGGGTGCTGAAAACTATGATACAAAGTTGAGGCCAGGTACAAAACAATCAGCGTGGAGCCATAAATACTGAAACTAACAACCTGGTAAACGTTACCGTACAAAACGGCCAGGACAACCAACAGGGTCAAGCCAGCAATGCTTAGCCCGGCTCCAATCCCGTGTGTAATGCTGTGGACGATCTCCTCGCCCAGCGTATAAAGCCTTGTAATGGTACGATCTTTCAAGTTTTGCAGTTGTGGTGACATATAATCACTCCGTGCTATCATCTCAATATCTGGGGGCAACAGGGTAGACCTCCGAGGTTTGGGCAGTGCATCTGGCTCGGAAAGCGAGCATCGTGCCGCCAATAACTTTCTGGAGGGCACGAATGTGTAAACCTCGGAGGTCTTGCCCCTGCCTATTGATCAAATCTAAGGTTGACCCCATTGTTTAGACCACACAATGGCCAAAATAGGTGAAACTCTCGTGTCGATAATTGACCGTCAGAGCTTCCGCAATGAAAGACGAGAACAGGTACTCCTTGTTAGTGAGACCTGCTCTCGCCTTGCCTTT
>JAUWNP010000121.1 GCA_030612585.1 Anaerolineae bacterium | reverse complement strand
CACGCCAGTTTCTTCACCGTCTGCATCGCGACCCGCTTGGTACGATGCGCCGTCTGGTCGACCAGCATACTGCCCGTCGGGCTGTGCTTGCATCTAGTGCTAGCAGGTCATCGCTAGGAAGTGATAGTTAGTCAGCTAGGGCTACCTACCCCCATATCTGGGAAAAATCGGTGACCTACCCCAATCCCTGGGGGCAACTTCCGACCTCACTACATCCTAACGTGACAAAAAGTCACTAAGGGGGTGAACCACCGTGCGCCCACTATATGCGGGGGTCAAGAACTTGGGTTGACTTTTCGGAAAAATCGCTCAACCCTTGGGTTGACTTTTTGACACCGAACGCCAGGGTCGCTGCATTGGATCACCCCCCGCATCTGGGGGTCAACTCACGGGACTTATTGCGGAATCCCCAAGTGGTCACCACTTGTCGGTGCGTAACATATCGAGTACAATCGTTGCCACAAAGCATGGTAGATCCAACAAGAACACCCTACCGGAAACCGCTGGGGGATGGCCTGGTGCTGTGCACCGCCACTGGCGGGCACGACGTCGAGCGCGTGGCGGAGTTTAATGGTATCGTGCACGGGCCCGGTGTCGCTGCGATGACACGTGGCCTGTTCAATTATCACCCGACCACGCGGCCCGAGGACCTGGTCTTCGTCGAGGATGAACGCAGTGGCCAGGTCGTGTCATCCCTGTGCCTGATCCCCTGGACCTGGCGTTACGAGACCGTCGAAATACCCGCTGGCGAAATGGGCATTGTGGGTACACGGGAAGCCTACCGGCATCGCGGGTTGGTCCGCGTCCAGGTGGACTATTTTAAGCACCACCTGCGCGAACGCGGTTGTCTACTGTCGCACATCCAGGGCATTCCGTATTACTATCGCCAGTTCGGGTACGAATACGCGCTGCCGCTGGAAGGTGGCTTACGGCTCGAAACCCGCCACGTTCCAGATCCACCAGAGGTGCCCTTCACGTTCCGCCTGGCCACCTGGCACGACCTCCCGGCCCTGATGCGGCTTTACGATGACGCTGCCCAGGACCTCGCCATCTGCACCGTCCGCGACGAGGCAACCTGGCAATACCTGATGGCACACACGGACGGGACGGAGGCCGAGTGCGAGAACTGGATCATTCAGGATGCGGGTGGACAGATCGTCGGGTATATGCGTCTTCCAGAGCACCACTTCGGCGAAGAATTGGTGGTGAGCGAGGTCTCGCGCCTGGGGTTTGAGGCGGCGTTGGCGGCTCTGCAGCATCTCAAGAGGCTGACCGTGGAGCGTGACAAGCCCGGCATCCGGCTCAACCTGCCTGCCAATTGCACTTTGATGCAACTAGCGCGTTCGTTGGACGGTCACGACCTGGGTACCTACGCCTGGCAGATTCACGTTCCCGACGTCGCCGCGCTGCTGCGCGCGCTGGCGCCCGTGTTGGAGCGGAGGGTCGCCGAGTCGCCGTTCGCCGGGCTGACCCGGGACGTGCTACTGAGCCTGTATCGCGAGACCGTTGTGCTGCGTTTCGTGGCGGGCAAACTGATCGAGGTCGCCAACCTGGGCTTTACCGGAGGCGAAAAGATCCACTTCCCCCCGTTGCGGTTCATCCCGCTGGTGCTGGGGTATCGGACGGTGGAGGAGTTGTGCGCCACCTACCCCGACGTGAGCATCGCGCCAGTCTGGCGGTTGCTGGTTGATACGCTTTTCCCGAAAGTGGAAGCGTTCATCTACACCACCTACTGACGCAAAGACGACACGAATGTCCGAGGTTCCTTGTCATCCGGTTGGGATGGCGCGAACTGTGCGATTTGCCGGCGGTGGCAATCCGCGAACACGGGCGGGAAAGGAGAAAGAGGAAAATGGAAACGTCAACAGCCACACAGACAGAGGCCGAGCGCAGTTCGTGGGGTGAGACGCTGGCTGGAATATGGCCGTTCTTGTTCTTGGGGCCGGTGTCGGTTATCATGGCGTACATGACCGTACCCGCCTGGCTCCAGTACTCCGAGGGGCCCAAGCATCTGCCCATCGTCTTCGTCCTTTCGATGTTGATTGGGTTGGGGGTGGGGTGGGCCAGAGGCTGGCCGCGCTGGTCTACCTACGCAGTACGACGAAGGCGCAGCGCATCCTGGCTCTGCTGGTCAGTTTGGCCCTGGCCGTGGCCGTGCGAGTCGTGGTTGGAAAGATCTTCTATGCGACGTATGGGGCAGTGGTGGGGGTAATCGTTTTTATCCCGGCGCTGTTGGAGCTTATGCCTCGAATGGACAGATCTTTGCAGGTGGGATAGCCTGCCTCTTGTCGGGAACTGTTGCCTCTTCTGCCTGATATTCCTGTTGCTGCTATTTGACAAGCCTGCCCTTCTGTGGTAAACTTGTCGCCAGTTAAGGAAGACTGAGGAACTATGTATCTCTACGTGGTCACTGCTGTAGTAAACGACATCCGACGACGAGCCCAAGGAGAGTCAGACTACTCGCCTGGATAGTTTCGTTTGGGCTGTATAACCAATAGGTGATCTAAAGCCAGCCCCCAGACGGGGGCTGGCTCTTTTTTGCGCGATGGCTACCGGTCCATCGCGCTTTCGTTTACTGGGCAGAAAGCCCTACTATCTCAATCTCAAGTTCAGGAGGAGAACGCAATGAAAGGCAACGTCAACAAAGTAGTTCTGGCCTACTCCGGTGGCCTTGATACCTCGGTCATCGTGCCCTGGCTCAAGGAGAACTATGGCTGCGAGGTGGTCACCTTCACCGCCAACCTGGGGCAGGGCGACGAGGAACTGGTCGGGCTGGAGGAGAAGGCAATCGCCAGCGGGGCTAGCAAAGCCTACGTCGTGGACCTGCGCGAGGAGTTTCTCACCGGGTATGTTTTCCCCACTATGCAGGCTGGCGCGATCTACGAGCGGCTGTACCTGCTGGGCACCTCGTTCGCCCGCCCCGTCACCGCCAAGCACATGGTGAGGATCGCCGAGCAGGAGGGAGCCGACGGTGTGGCCCACGGCTGCACCGGCAAAGGCAACGACCAGGTGCGCTTCGAGTTGACGGTCAAGGCACTCAACCCCACGCTCCAGGTCGTAGCCCCGTGGCGCGAGTGGGACATCCGCTCCCGCGAGGATGCGTTGGCTTATGCCCGCGCTCGCAATATCCCGGTGGCGGCGACTTCGAAGTCCATCTATAGCCGCGACCGTAATATCTGGCATATGAGCCACGAAGGCGGCATCTTGGAGGACCCCTGGGTCGAGCCGGAGGAGGAGATGTTCTGCGTCACTGTCGCACCCGAGGCCGCGCCCGACGAGCCACTCTACCTGACACTCGACTTCGAGAAAGGCGTGCCGGTGGCGGTTGACGGCGAGGCTTTGGGGGCAGTAGAACTCCTCACCCGCCTCAACGAACTGGGCGGAGCCCACGGCGTCGGTCGCGCTGACCTGGTGGAGAACCGGTTGGTGGGTATGAAGTCGCGGGGTGTGTACGAGACCCCCGGCGGCACCATTCTCTACACCGCCCACCAGGGCCTGGAGTCCATCTGCCTGGACAGAGACACTCTGCATCACAAGGAAGTGATGAGCCACCGCTACGCCGAACTGGTCTACTATGGCAAGTGGTTCACCCCGTTGCGCGAGGCGCTGTCCGCCTTCGTCGCCAAAACCCAGGAGCGGGTGACCGGCGCCGTGCGCGTGAAGTTATTCAAAGGCAACTGCGCCGTAGTGGGCCGCAAGTCGGTCTTCAGCCTCTACCGCGAGGACTTCGCCACCTTTGGCCAGGACGACGTCTATGACCAGGGCGACGCGGAAGGTTTCATCAACCTCTTCGGTCTACCGCTCAAGGTCAAGGCATTGGTTGACATGGAGAACGGCGGGGCAGTTGAACTTGAGTCGCCCGACTACAGTGTGTTCAAGAGGGACTGAGTAAATCAGGGAGTAGGGAGTAAGGAGTAGGGAGTATGGTTCTTTGGGGGGGGCGTTTTGCGGGAGAGACCGATGGGCTGATGAGGTGCTTTGGCGACTCTATTGGCTTCGACCGGCGGATGTACGGGGCCGACGTGCGGGGCAGCATTGCCTATGCTGGTGCGCTGGCGCGGGCAGGGTTAATCACCAACGAGGAGCGCGACCAGCTCATCGCCGGCCTGGAGCAGGTGCGCGCCGAATTCGATGCCGGCATCTTCCAGATCGAACGCGGCGACGAGGACATCCACACTGCTGTCGAAAGGCGGCTGACCGAGTTGGCGGGGCCGGTGGCGGGAAAATTGCACACCGGCCGCTCCCGCAACGACCAGGTGACCACCGACCTGCGCCTCTACCTGCTGGACGAGATGGCCTCCCTGCGCGATTCGCTGATCGAACTGCAAGAGGCCATCGTCAAGCAGGCCGAGGCTCACCTGGACGTGATCATGCCCGGCTACACCCACCTGCAACCGGCGCAACCGCTCCTCTTTAGCCACTGGCTGATGTCCTTCTTCTGGAAGTTCCAGCGCGACCGGGAGCGGCTGGACGACGCGGCGCGGCGCACCTCGGTGCTGCCACTGGGGTCTGGGGCGTTGGCCGGGAACCCGCTCGGCATTGACCGCCGGGCGCTGGCCACCGACCTGGGCTTTGCCGGTGTGAGCGAGAACAGCGTGGACGCGGTGGGGGATCGGGATTACGTCGTCGAGTTCCTGGCCTGGGCCGGGCTGGCGCAGGTACACCTCAGTTGCCTGGCGGAGGATCTCATCCTGTGGGCCAGCCGCGAGTTCGGCTTTGTAGAAGTGGATGACGCTTACTCTACTGGCTCCAGCCTGATGCCGCAGAAGAGGAACCCCGACGCGCTGGAACTGATGCGCGGCAAGAGTGGGCGGATCGTGGGTCACCTGGTGGGGTTGCTGACGATGTTAAAGGGGCTGCCCTCGGCCTACGACAAGGACCTGCAAGAGGACAAAGAGGCCATCTTCGACGCGATTGACACGCTGAAGATAGAACTACCCATCGCTGCGGGGGTGATCCACACCCTGACGGTGAACGGGGCGCGTATGGCCGCCGCTCTGGACGACGGTATGTTAGCCACCGACCTGGCCGATTACCTGGTGCGTAAGGGCGTGCCCTTTCGCCAGAGCCATCACCTGGTGGGCCGGGCGGTCAGGCGGGCTGAGGAATTGGGGGAGGCGCTGAAGGAACTGAGTCTGGACGAATACCAGGCTATCCACCCGGCCTTCGCTGAGGACGTGCACGAGGTTTTCGACTTCCGGCGGTCGGTGGAGGCGCGGGGTGCGGAAGGGGGCACGGCACCAACGGCGGTGCGTGTCCAAATCGAGCGAGCCAGAAGAGCAATGAACAATGAACAATGACTCAATGAACAATGGCTCAATCGAGGTGATCGGTCTGTGTTTCCAGCAGGGCGAGGAAATCGCGGGGCGTCACCATGCGCACACGCTTGTATGTTCGCAGCGCCAGCCAATCCTGGTCACCGCTTACGATGAACCCGGCCCCGCCCTCGACCGCGCAGGCCACCACAGGGTCATCCTTAGGATCGCGGGTAACACCAGGAAGGGTCAGCACCCCCGGCGTGATCAACGCCAATGTCTCGAAACTCTCGACGAACTGCGCGCGCTCCTCACCCGACCAACCCAACCGGTTGGCGATGCGCGGGTATCCCAATACCCGTCGCAGTTCGGCCAGCAGCGCCGGCGACGTGAGCAGCAGGAAATCCCCCCGTCTCCAGCGGCGGATGATCCTGGCCGGTGCACCCAGGGGCGAGATGAGCCCACTGATCAGCGCGTTGGTGTCCACCACAGCGCGGATCACTGCTGGCCTCGTGTCGCTTCTCGCGCCTCCTCGACCAGCGCGTCAATCACGTCAGGAGGCACATCGGGGTTGCGCTCGTGGGCCTGCCCGACCAGCGTGTATACATTTTGCCGGGCCTCGGCGACCTGCAGATGCGCTTCATCGCGGCTCACACCGGAGCACGCCACGACCTGTTGGATCAGCGGTTCGTCTCGCTCAAGTTGGTACAACCGCTCCCGAGCGGCCACCAGAGCGCGATACTCGTCAATGTCCACAACGGCGGCTTCGGGCTGGCCGTGCCGTGTGATCACCACCGACACATTGCGCCTTCGCACCTGTTCTAGAACCTCCCGCGTCCGGCGGGCCAGATACGTCGTTGTCACTGTGAGTCCTTTCATAAATGTGCCTCCAGGGACGTAAAATGAGTATTTTGCGTATTATACACTATTTTCTCAGGTAGACAAACAGCAATCAGAATCAGGGGGTGAAAATCATGACCGAATGTCCCGAATGTGCAGCAGAACTAGACCTGGCTCCCGACGTGGAAGTGGCAGAGATCGTGGTCTGCCCAGACTGTGGGGTTGAGTTGGAGGTGATGAGCCTGGACCCCATCACACTGGAACTGGCCCCCGAGGTAGAAGAGGATTGGGGGGAGTAATGACCAATGACAAATGACCAATGACCAATGATAAATCGCAAATGAATATTGGTGTGCTGTGCTCCCGGGTGCGGGTTGAGGAGAAGTTGATCTTCGCCGCCCTGCGAGAGCGAGAGGTAGACTTCGAGCGGATTGACACGCGGAAAGTGACCTTTGAACTGGGCGGCGACAGTCTGGGCGAATACAGCGTCGTGCTCGTGCGCTGTCTGAGCCACTCGCGGGCTTATTACCTCACCCGTTGGTTGGAAAGCCTGAGGGTGCCGGCGGTCAGTCCGCACTGTGTGGTGGCCACCTGCGGTGATAAATTGCTCACCAGCGCTGCTCTGCAAGAGGCTGGTGTGCCTATCCCACGTGTCGTGATTGCCTTCACCCCCGAGGCGGCGCTGGAAGCCATCGAGGAGCTGGGCTATCCGGTGGTGCTCAAGCCGGTAAGCGGCTCGTGGGGGCGGCTGCTGGCCCGCGTCAACGACCGGGACGCGGCCGAGGCTATCCTGGAGCATAAGGCTACCCTGGGCGGCTACGTCCACTCCGTCTTCTACATTCAGGAATACGTAGACAAGCCCGGCCGGGACATCCGTACCCTGGTGGCTGGCGACGAGGTGATCTACGCCATTTACCGCCGCTCGGCCCACTGGATCACTAACACTGCGCGGGACGGGGAACCGTTGCCCTGCCCCCTGACCCTGGAGATCGAGGGTTTGTCACTGGCGGCGGCGCAGGCGGTGGGCGGTGGCATCGTGGCCGTGGATCTGCTGGAGACGGCGGATGGCCGGTTGCTGGTCAACGAGGTCAACCACACCCCGGAGTTTCACGGGGCCATGCAGGCCACTGAGGCCGACATCGCCGGAAAGATAGTGGATTACGTTCTGAGTGTGGCAAGGACAGAAACCAGGTTTTCAGGAAAAAACCCGGTTTCGACGATGGAGGGAAAATGATACGAGCGGCTATCGTGGGAGCGTCAGGCTACGCTGGGGGGGAGTTACTGCGGCTGCTCCTGGCCCATCCCCAGGTGGAGGTGACGCAGATCACCTCGGAGACCTATGCCAAACAATATGCGTATTTCGTCCATCCCAACCTGCGCGGGCACACCGATCTGCGCTTCGTCCGCCTAGCCGACCTGGCCCCATGTGACCTGCTGTTCCTGGCGCTGCCCCACGGCCACGCGATGGATCGGATCGAGGAGTTCGCCGCGATGGCCGAGCGAATAGTGGACCTGTCGGCCGATTTCCGTCTGCGCGATCCGGTGGACTATCCGCGCTGGTATGGACGCGAGCATCCGGCCCCTGACTGGCTGGCGCGCTTCGTCTACGGGGTGCCGGAACTGCACCGGAAGGAAATAGCAGGCGCGAAGTATACCAGCGGCACGGGCTGTAACGCGGTCGTCACTCTGCTGGCCCTGTGGCCGCTCTACCGGCGGGGGTTGGTGCGGGAGTCTGTGGTCGAGGTCAAGGTTGGCTCCTCTGAGGGGGGGAACAAGCCTAGCCCGGCTTCCCATCACCCGGAGCGGGCCGGGGTGGTGCGTTCCTATATGCCAATCGGCCATCGCCACCTGGCCGAGTTGATCCAGGAACTGGGCCTCAGTTCGGAACAGTCTGGTTTGCACTTTTCCATTACCTCGGTGGGCATCGTGCGCGGGGCGCTGGCGACGTGTCACTGCCTGTTGCACGAGGACTTGGACGAGCGGGAGGTGTGGAAATTCTACCGCGAGGACTACAAGGATGAGCCATTCGTGCGGCTGGTGCGGGCCAGGCGTGGGATCCACCGTTATCCAGAGCCCAAAATCCTGACCGCGTCCAACTACTGCGACATCGGCTTCGTCGCCGACCCGGGCCAACGCCGGCTGGTGGTCATCGCCGCGGTTGACAATCTGATGAAAGGCGCAGCCGGTAGCGCCGTACAGACGATGAACGTGATGTATGGCTGGTCGGAAGCGCTGGGGCTGGAGTTCCCGGGATTGCATCCTATCTGAGACGTGAAACGTGAGGCGTGAAACGTGAGATGCGGGGAGGTGAATATGATCGTCGTCAAAGTAGGAGGCGGAGAAGGTCTGGATATGGAAGCCGTGTGCGCCGACGTCGCTGAACAGGTAGCACAGGGCGAGCAGGTCGTCCTGGTCCACGGCGGTTCCCACGAGACCAATGTCATCTCCGAGAAACTGGGACACCCGCCTCGCTTTGTCACCTCGGCCTCGGGCCACGTCAGCCGCTACACTGACCGCGAGACGCTGGAGATATTCGTCATGGTCGCGGCGGGACGGATCAACAAGTTGCTGGTGGAGCGGCTACAGCAGTTGGGGGTCAACGCCTTCGGTCTATCCGGGCTGGATGGGCGGCTGCTGGAGGGCAAGCGCAAGTCCATGTTGCGCATCGTCGAGAACGGCAGGCGCAAGGTGCTGCGCGGGGAGTACAGTGGTAAGATCGAGCGGGTCAACGTCGAACTGCTGGAAGCCCTGTTGGCGGCGGGCTACACGCCGGTCGTGGCTCCGCTGGCCATCAGTTACGAGAGCGAGGCATTGAACGTGGACGGCGACCGGGCCGCGGCGGCCATCGGTTCGGCCCTGAAAGCACAAACGCTCGTCATCCTGACCAACGTGCCGGGCCTCTTGCGCGACTTCCCCGACGATAGTACGCTCATCACTCGTATCCCGCTGGAACAGGCCCAGGAGCACCTCGACCGGTACGCCCAAGGGCGGATGAAGAGGAAACTGCTGGGAGCCATCGAGGCCCTGCGCGATGGGGTGGGACAGGTGATCATCGCCGATGGGCGGGTGGCCCAACCGTTGCGCCGGGCGCTGGATGGACAGGGAACAGTGATTCAATGAACAGTGACAGTGAGAAACTGAGAAACCGGGTTTCTCAGAAAAAACCCGGTTTCTGGAGGTGACCAATGGATAGTGACACACTGAACAGCAGTGAGATCGTTGGATTGGAGGACCGCCACGACAGTGGGCTTTATTCTAAATATCCTCTGGTCCTGGTGCGAGGAGAGGGGGCGCGAGTGTGGGACGCCGACGGCCGGGAGTACATTGACTGCGTCGGCGGCCACGGCGTGGCTAACGTGGGCCACGCCAACCCCGCCGTGATCCGGGCCGTGACGGAACAGGTGCAGCGGCTGGTGATCTGCCCCAACGGGTTCTACAACGACCAGCGCGCCCAACTGCTGGTCGAACTGACCCGCATCGGGCCGCCGGGGCTGGAGCGGGCCTTCCTGTGCAACTCGGGGACCGAGGCGGTGGAGGCGGCGTTCAAGTTTGCCCGGCTTGCTACTTGCCGGACGAAGGTAGTGGCCGCAATGCGCGGTTTCCACGGGCGCACCTTCGGCGCGCTTTCGGCCACCTGGCGCAAGGGGTACCGCCAACCCTTCGAGCCCCTGGTGCCTGGGTTCGAGTTCGTGCCCTACAACCGGCTGGCCCGGATGGAGCAGGCGGTGGACGAGGAGACGGCGGCCGTCATCCTGGAGGTGGTGCAGGGCGAGGGAGGAGTCAATCCCGGCGACGGCGAGTACCTGCGCGGAGTTCAATCGTTGTGCCGGGAGAAGGGAACGCTGTTCATCGTGGACGAGGTGCAGACCGGCTTCGGGCGCACGGGGCGGATGTTCGCAAGTTTCCACTATGACCTGCAGCCCGATCTGATGTGCGTGGCCAAGGCCATCGCCGGCGGGCTGCCGATGGGGGCTGTGCTCATCGGCTCGCGGGTGGGTGATTTGCCCAAGAAGGTCCACGGCTCCACCTTTGGCGGCAATCCGCTGATCTGCGCGGCGGCCCTGGCGACGATCCGCTACATCGAAGCGGAGCATCTCCCTCAGCGGGCGGCAGAACTGGGAGCGCGTCTCTTGGCCGGTCTGAAGGGCATCTCCTCGCCCCGGATACGACAGGTACGCGGGTTGGGCCTGATGGTCGGCGTGGAACTGAAGGGCAAATCCGGCCCATACCTGGCCGCCCTGGCCGAGCGGGGCGTGCTGGCGCTCGCGGCCGGGGCCACGGTGATGCGCTTCCTGCCTCCCCTGGTGATCAGCGCGGAGGATGTGGACGCGGTGGTCGAGCAAGTGGCAGCCGTGCTGGAAATTAGAGATTAGAGATTAGAGATTAGAGATTGGAGGTGGAGATGGATGATGTTGTTTTCTTGGAAGAGTTGCTGGCGATACCTAGCCCATCCGGCGAAGAGGACGAGGTGGCCAAGTACCTGGTCGAGCAGATGGCAACTTTGGGCTTCCGGGCACATCGCGACGAGGTGGGCAACGTTGTGGGCACGCTGGGTGACCCAGAGGCAGGGCGGGAGATCATGCTGCTAGGGCATATGGACACTGTCCCTGGCTTCATCCCCGTGCGCTGGCGTGGGAACCGGCTGTATGGCCGGGGAGCGGTGGACGCCAAGGGACCGCTGGCGGCGTTCGTGCTGGCAGCGGCGAGGGTGGCATCCCGGTTAAACGATGCCCGGTTGGTGGTGATCGGGGTGGTGGAGGAGGAGGTTCATGGGCGTGGGGCGCGTCACCTGGCGCGCACGATGCAGCCGCCGGACTGTGTGGTCATCGGCGAGCCCAGCCATTGGGAGGGCATCACGCTGGGCTACAAGGGCATGTTGGTCGTGGACTACCGGCTGGTGCAACCAGGCGGACACAGCGCCGGCGAACGGCTCGGCCCGGCGGAGAAGGCGGTGACTTTCTGGAACCGACTGATGACCTATTCTGAGGAACTCAATCACGGTCGGTCGGGCCACTTCAACACGCTGGACCCCGCCTTGAGGGATTTTCGCACCTTCAGCGAGGGGCTGGATGATGGCGTAGATATGAATATTGTGGTGCGGCTGCCACCAGGGGCCGACGCAGCGGATCTCAAGCGGAAGATGCGGGCCTGGTGCAACGGGGCCAGGTTATCCTTCCCTGGCAACGACCCGCCCTTCCGGGCGGAGAAGAACACACCGCTGGTGCGGGCTTTGCTGCGGGCCATCCGCGCGGAAGGTGGGCGACCGCGGTTCAAATTGAAGACGGGCACCTCGGATATGAACACCGTCGGCCCGGTGTGGGGCTGCCCCATCGTGGCCTACGGGCCGGGCGATTCGTCCCTGGATCATACCCCCGATGAGCACGTTGACGTCAGGGAGTTTCGCCGGGGGATAAACGTGCTGGCCCGGGCGCTGGAGACGCTAGTCGGCTAGGGCAAGCGCAAAACATCCCGCTGGTTCGGGGCCTTCAGGAGTCTACTACTGTACCCGCTTAGTGGCGCCCGCATCACGCGGGCGCTTTTTGATTCCCCCGCTGCCATTTTCGTGAATCTCCTATGCTTTTTTAATGAGCCTGTGACTTCGGTAATGTATACTCTTGGTGAGGCTAAGAGCAGGTAGGTGTGACTTCTGCCCTGATGCCCGTAAACCTATTTCTCAGGAGGTAGTCATGCTCATCGAAAAAGCGCCTGTGCGGATCGGATTTGGTGACGGCGACACTAGCCGGAACGAAGCCCATACCCACTACGGCGGTATGGTGGTCCGCACATCCAGCAAGAGGAAGGCCGGGCCTACTCTGGTATCCAAGGCCAGCCATTTCCTGTTGTGCGCTCTGAGAGCGGGAGTGAGGACGGTCCTTCCGGCCGCTCTTATCTCCCTGCTTCTCAATGTTTTTGTGGTTCAGGCCATGGTGGTGCACGGGCCAAGCATGAGGCCTAACCTGATCTATAACCAGCGGGTGCTAGTGGAAAAGATCACCTGTTACTTCAGCCACTGCCAGCATCGGGGGGATGTGGTGGTCGTTGAACTGCCAGGGGAAAAGGAATTGCTGGTCAAGCGGGTGGTAGCCTTGGCCGGGGAGACGGTAGCAGTGCAGGACGGGCAGGTCTTTATCAACGGCCAGTTGCTCGAGGAACCGTGGGCGACCCGCCGGGGCGGGCTGGACTATCCCCCGACGCGCGTGCCATCGCGACACGTCTTTGTCCTGGGCGACAACCGGAAGGAGTCCCGGGATTCCCGCTTCTTTGGTCCTGTGCCAGTAGACCAGATTGGCGGGCGGATCAGGTTCGTTGTCTGGCCGCTCGACCGGATCGGGTGGATTGGCTAGGGGATGTGGTTCAACCCACTCGATGCCAGATAGCGACCCCGTCCCGCTTGTCGCATGTCACCCGGCCCTCGACCTCCAACCACTGGAGGTGCCCGATGACCTCGGAGAGGGCGAGGAAGTAGTTGATGGGGTCGAGGCTGGGGAAAAGCGCGCTGGCGATTTCGTGGACGGTGAGGGTGTCGTCATCCAGCGCCTCCAGCACACGACGGGCGCGCTCTTCGTGGAAGGCCAGCCGCTCGCGGATGAGGGCGCGATGGTTGGTGATAGGCGGGCCGTGGCCGGGGAGCGCCAACGCGACGTCGAGTTCGGCCACGCGGAGCAACTGCGCCATGTACTCCACCAAGCGGCGCGGCAGTTCGGCCTCGCCCGGCGCGGGCGGTTCGACGAGCGGGTTGGAGGAAATATCGCGCAGAAGGTGGTCGCTGGAGATGAGCAGCCGGCGCTGGGGTTGGTAGAGGCAGATGAGGCCACCGGCGTGACCCGGGGTGTGGAGCACCTGCCAGTCCTCGCCGCCCAGCCAAAGCACATCACCGTCGGCCAGGGTGTGATCAGGAGTCACAGGTTCAGCATAGCGGTAGGGTGGTGAAAATTGGTCAAACGGCTGCCCACGCTCGATCCCATTTTCGTTCCGATTTGCTATGGGAAGCAAAGACATCCCGTCTCTTTGCTTGAACAGAACGTCCCAACTCCTCCTTACACCAGGCTAAAACCTT
>JAUWNP010000039.1 GCA_030612585.1 Anaerolineae bacterium | reverse complement strand
TTCTCCATCTTCTCCTCCGTGCTGGTGATGGCGTAGACGGTGGCCCCCGCCAGTTTGGCGATCTGGATGGCCATAGAGTTGACCCCGCCGCCAGCGCCGACAATGAGGACGGACTCGCCAGCCCGCAGTTTGGCCCGGCCGATGAGCATACGCCAGGTGGTGAGGCTCACCAGCAGCGGCGCAGCCGCCTGGGGGAAGTCCCAGCCCTCGGGGATGGGCATCAGGTTGGCAGCGGGCACGCAAACGTACTCCGCCTGGCCCCCGCGTATCTGCTCCCCCAGGATGACGTAGCCGGGGCTGAGGGAGTGTTCTCCCCGGCGGGTGAATTCGTCCTCCTTCCCAGGCTTGCTGATGCCAGGGTCCACCACCACCCGTTGGCCCTCCTCCCAGTTGGCGACTCCCTCTCCCTGTCCGGCGACCTCCCCGGCCACGTCCGCCCCAGTCCAGTGGGGCATCTCCAGTCGCAGGCCCGGCCAGCCCTGCCGCACCCAGACGTCCAGGTGATTGAGGGCGCAGGCCCGCACCCGTACCAGCACCTGGCCCGGACCAGGCTCGGGGTCGGGCACGTCGTCGTAGCGCAGGACGTCCAACTCGCCATGTTCGTAGAAGCACAGTGCTTTCATTGGTTCACCGCAACCCTGTCTCTATCCGAGCGATCACCATGCGTTGTATCTCGCTGGTGCCCTCGTAGATCTCGGTGACCTTGGCGTCGCGGAAGTAGCGTTCGATGGGCAATTCCTTGCTGTAGCCCATCCCGGCGTGGATCTGGATCGCCTGCGTCGTGACCCACATCGCGGTCTCCGAGGCGAAGGTCTTGGCCATGCAGGACTGCAACGTGTAGCGTTTGTGTGTCTCCTTGGCTGCCTGCTTGGCCAACGCCGCCTGGTAGATGAGCAGACGACTGGCCTCAATGCGCATCTTCATGTCGGCCAGTTTCTGCTGGATCATCTGGAACTGGCCGATCTTCTTGCCGAAGGCCTCTCGCTCGCGGGCATACGCCACCGATGCCTCGTATGCGGCCTCAGCGATCCCTAGTGCCTGGGCGGCGATGCCGATACGTCCCGCGTCCAGCACCGCCATAGAGATCTTGAAGCCCTCCTCCTCCTGCCCCAGCCGGGCCTCCACCGGGCACCTGTAGTCCTCGAAGTGGACCTCGCAAGTGGCGGAGGCACGGATGCCCAATTTGGGCTCGGTCTTGCCACGGGAGAAGCCCGGCTCGTCGGTATCAATGAGGAAGGCACTGATGCCCCGGTAGCGGGGCTTGGCGTCGGGGTCGGTTTGGGCAAATAGCAGGATGTACTTCGCCACCGGCCCGCTGGTGATCCACGATTTGGTGCCATTGATAACGTAGTGGGAGCCATCGGGGGAGAGGGTGGCTGTCACGCGGATGGTGGCGGCGTCGGAACCGGACTGGGGCTCGGTCAGCGCGTAAGCGCCGATGGCCTTCCCGCTGGCGACTGACTGCAGCTGCTTCTGTTTCTGTTCCTCGGTCCCGTAGCGGAGGATGCCGTAGCAGAAGAGGGAGTTGCAGACGGACATGACGACGCCATGGGAAGCGTCCACCTTGGAGATCTCCTCCAGGGCCAGCACGTAGGCCAGCGTATCCATTCCCACGCCGCCGTACTTCTCTGGCACCTCAATGCCCATGAAGCCTTGGGCGCCCATTTTCATAATTGTCTCGTAGGGAAACTCGCCCGTCTCGTCGTGTTCGGCAGCGATGGGCGCGATCTCTTTTTGGGCGAAGTCCCGCGCCATATCACGGATCATACGGTGTTCATCGCTGAGTTGCAGGTCCATCGGGATTCCTCCTTGACATAATGATGATTTTTGACAAATATCCCAAATTAGATTTGGGATAAGATTGGGATAATGAACAGAGGGAGTTGTCTACTTCAGGATATAATACGTCCCCTTCTTGGCCCCAATCTTGAGCAAGATTCCCTGCTCGACCAGTTCAACCAAATCCAGCCGCAGTGTCTCGGCGGTGACGTCCGGGCAGAGGGTGCGATATTCGCGGTTGGTGATGCGGCCGTGTTCCTGTGTGTAGGCTAACGCCCTGGCCTGCCGCTCGTTCATCGTGCGTGTCCAGGTGGGTAGGGGAGCGCGTTCGCGGATGTTTTGCAGCGTGACGGTGAAGGAGTAGGGAGTGTCTTTGAACTTGGGCGGGGGATGACCGGCCCGCACCATCTCCTCAATCATCAGGTCCACTCCCAACCCCAGTTCCTCGATGTAGCCCCACCGGTACAGGCCGGAGACGACGCGCGGGTTGCGCGAGAAGTGCTCCTCGACGATGTTGTCCACGGTGATGAAGCCGGGCAGCCCGCCTGGGCTGATGATCTCCATGCGGTCGGAGAACATGCGTACCTCAATGCGCCGGCCGCCCAGCCGGTAGTCCCGGTGCGCCACGGCGTTGACCAACGCCTCGCGTACGGCTGCGACAGGGTACTCGGTGCGTTCCTCCCTCTCAAGCCCAGTGACGACCGCGCCGGTGCGTATCTCCTCGCCCACAACCTCCCACGTACGCTGGATGATGCGCGCTAGCGGCCCGCCAATCTCCTCGCGACGGCCATAGCCCGGCTGCCCGGTCTCGCCCCGAGGTAATTTGCCGACGAACTTGACGAAGGTCAGCCCACTCTGAGGCATAAACGCCTGGGGATTGCCCGCAAACAGCAGCGCACCCGCGATGGTGGGATGCCCGTTCTCATCCACGGCCCCCACTTTGAGCAGCAGATCGTCCACAGGGCGCATCCATTCCCGGGGCTGGCGTTCCTGCCATTTCGTCGCGAACTCGGCGACCACCTCGTCGTCGAAGTCCTCCCGCCGCGCCCCAGGCGCTAGTTCTGCCTCGAAATCGCCGGTGGACTTGGTGGCGGCCAGTTGGCGGATCTGGTCGCCGCTGAGGGGACGGTTCTCCGCGCCAGCGCGGACGAGCACGCGCCCGTCGGCCAGGCTGTGGAGTTCGGAACTGCGGGCGACTACGATGGCGAAGGCCAGGCCCTCTTCAGCCGCCGCCTGGTGCCAGCGGGCCTCCACCGGCGGGCGGCATTTCTCCACCGTCGCGCGCAACGCTACTTCGACCTCGTCTGCGTAGACCTGCCCGGCCGCCCGCCCCGCCTCGTCCACTCCGATGAGGATAGTGCCCCCATCGGAGTTGGCGAAGGCCACAAGTGTCTCGGCCAGCAGTTGGGCCTCCGGCTCCGGCATAAAGGCCAGCAGTTGGCCCGGGCGACGATCATACGGATAGGCCTGAATTCCTTCTAACTCGAATTCGGTCATAGAACGATACTCTCCTCCCAGCCCACGACGCCCATCACATCCACGTCAGAATCCGGGGCTGCCTCGCCACGGGCGCAGGAGCCGTAGAAATTTATGCGCCGGACCTGGTCGGAGAAGACCCCCAGCGCCTCTCGCACACGAGGAGGCAACCTATCCAGCACTGGCACTGTTGTTGCTCTCCACCACCGCCACTGACGCCACCTTGTCCCCTCGCTTCAGGTCCATCACCTTCGCCCCTCGGGCCGCCCGCCCCACCCGGGGAACGTCCGCCACGCGGGTGCGCAGCAGCATCCCCCCGGCCGAGATGAGCGTGAATTCGTCGTCAGGGCACACCACGCGGGCGGCAGCGATGATACCGGTGCGCTCTCGCTTGCCACCCAGACAGCGCACCCCTTTTCCGTGGCGTCCCTTGACTGAGAACTCGCTCAACGACGTGCGCTTGCCGTACCCCTTGGTCGTGACAATCAGCAGGTCGGCCTCCGGCTCGACGATACACACACTGGCGACGCGGTCGCCCAGAGCCAGTTTGACGGCCTTGACGCCGGCGGCGGCGCGCCCCATTGGACGCACAGTGTCCTCGCGGAAACGCAACGCCTGTCCTTGCTCGGTGACGACGATCAAGTCATGGCCGCCCTTCGTCAGCCTGACCCAGCCCAGTTCGTCCCCCTCTTCCAGGCGCATAGCGATCAGCCCGCTGGGCCGCACGTTGCCAAACTCGCTCAACATGAGACGCTTGACCCGGCCCTGGCGTGTAACCATCATCAGATAGCCATCCCGCTCGGAACTCGGCACGGCCAGTGCCGCCGTGATCCGTTCATCAGCGTCGAGGGCGAGGATACCGGCCAGCAGCACACCCTTGGCGATGCGGTCGGTGCTGGGAATCTGGTAGACGCGCTCCTGGTAGACCTTGCCACGGTTGCTAAAGAAGAGGATAGAATCGAGGGCGCGGGCGGGGAAGAGGTAAAGTATAACATCCTCATCGCGGGTGGTCATCCCGATCACCCCGCGCCCACCCCGACCCTGGGCACGATAGGTTTCCACCGGCACGCGCTTGATGTAACCGCGCTGCGTGATCGTGATCAGCACGTCTTCCTCAATGACCAGATCTTCCTCCTTGAACTCCGCCTCCTCCTTGACGATGCGGGTACGACGGCCATCTCCGTAGGAGCGCCTAAGATCGGCCGTCTCCTCCTTGATGATGTACAGTATCTTGCGTGGCGAGGCCAGCAGGTCCTCCAGGTAGGCGATTCGCTGGATCAACTCCAGATACTCGTCCTCAATCTTCTGGCGCTCCAACGCCGCCAACCGGCGCAGTTGCATGTCCAGGATCGCCAGGGCCTGAATCTCCGTCAGTTTGAAGCGCTTCATCAGTCGTTTGCGGGCGGCGTCGGCGTCAGGCGACTGGCGGATGGTCTGGATGACGGCGTCCAGGTGGTCGAGGGCGATCTTCAACCCTTCGAGGATGTGAGCACGGTGGCGGGCTTTCTCCAGTTCGTAGCGCGTGCGGCGGGTCAGCACCTCGTGGCGATGCTCGACGTAAAGTTGCAGCGCCCGCTTGAGGCTCAGCAAGCGTGGTTCGCCATTCACCAGCGCCAACATCTGCACGCCGAAGGTGGATTGAAGAGGGGTATACTTGAAGAGTTGGTTGAGTGTCTTGCGCGGTTGTGCGCCGCGCTTGAGTTCGATGATGATACTCATCCCACGCCGGTCCGACTCGTCTCGCAGATCGGAGATGGTGTCGAGCCGGCCGGAGCGAACGAGAGAGGCGATACGTTCCAGCAGGGATGACTTATTGGTCTGGTAGGGCAGTTCGGTGATGACGATGCGGTGACGGCTGCTGCGCATCTCCTCGACGTGGGCTATCGCCCGCACGACGAGCCGCCCGCGACCGGTGGCGTAGGCTTGCACGATCCCTTCCCGCCCGACGATGGTGCCACCAGTGGGGAAATCTGGCCCTTCGACGTACTGCATCAGATCATCAACCGTCACATTGTCCAGTTTGTCCCAGTGGTCAATCAGATAGCCCAACGCGTCGCATATCTCGTTCAGGTTGTGGGGTGGGATGTTAGTCGCCATGCCGACGGCGATGCCGGATGAGCCGTTTACCAGCAGGTTGGGTAAGCGGGTCGGGAGCACGGATGGCTCCTGCAGCGTGCCGTCGAAATTATCTACCCAGTCTACGGTGTCCTTCTTGATGTCGAGCAGAAGTTCGGTGGCGATGCGGTTCAGACGGGCCTCGGTGTAGCGCATCGCGGCCGGGCTGTCGCCATCCACAGACCCGAAGTTCCCCTGCCCGTCCACCAACGGGTAGCGCAAGGAAAAGTCCTGGGCCATGCGGGCCATCGCGTCGTACACCGCCGTATCGCCGTGAGGGTGGTATTTGCCCAGCACCTCACCAACGATGCGGGCCGATTTCTTGTGCGGCGTGTTGGGTCGCAGCCCCATATCGTGCATCGCGTAGAGGATGCGGCGGTGAACAGGCTTAAGGCCGTCGCGGGCGTCGGGCAGGGCGCGCGCGACGATTACGCTCATCGCGTAGTCCAGATAAGCGCTGCGCATCTCGCGCCCGATGTCTACCGGTTGTACTGTGCCAATTTCCAAGTGTAACCTCCAAACACAGATTCGCGAGGGTATTATACCGCATAAGGCGCAATGCGTAAAACGATAGACAGATGGTCGGGATGTGGCAGCAAAATCAACCAGGTGCATGTTGACTTTTCCCCGCCTCCCCGGTAGAATGGGAATGAATTACGAATTACGAATAGCGAATAGCGAATTGCGAATCTCCAATCTCTAATCTCCAATCACCAATCGCTAGCCGCCGGAGGAAGAAGAGACATGTCCCAGAAACTGGTCCTGATTGACGGTCACGCGCTGGCCTATCGCGCTTTCCACGCCCTGCCCGAGGATATGAAGACCGCGCAGGGCGAGTTGACCAATGCCATCTACGGCTTCACCTCGATGTTGCTCAGCGTCCTGCGTGACGAGCAACCCACCCACATCGCCGTCACATTCGACAAGGGACGCACCTTCCGCCACGATATGTACGCCGACTACAAAGCCCACCGCGCTAAGATGCCCGACGAGATGCGCTCCCAGATGGCGCGCGTCCGCCAGGTGGTGGAGACGTTGGGCATCCCTGTCTTTGAGCGGGAAGGATACGAAGCGGATGACCTGTTGGGGACGCTGGCCCGCCAGGCAGGAGAACAGGGGGTGGACACGCTCATCGTCACCGGCGATATGGACCTCCTGCAACTGGTGGACGAGCACACCCTTGTCCTCACCTCCCGCTGGCGCTTCTCCGACACGGTGGTCTACAATCTGGAGGGCGTGAAGCGGCGTTATGGGCTGCCCCCGGCCCAATTGATTGACCTCAAGGCCATCATGGGGGATAAGTCCGACAACATCCCCGGCGTGCGCGGCGTCGGGGAGAAGACCGGCGTCAAGTTGCTTAAACAATACGGCTCGCTGGAGGCCATCTACGAGCACCTGGATGAAGTTCAGACCCGCTTTCGGAACAAACTGGAGGCGGAACGTGATCTGGCCTTCCTCAGCCGCCGCTTGGCGACTATCGTGCGCGACGCGCCGGTGCAACTCGATCTCGACAGTTGCCGCGTGTGTTCCTTCGACCGTGAGCCTGTGCTGGCCCTCTTCCGTGAGTTGGAGTTCCGCTCGCTGGTCGAGCGGTTTCTGGAGCCGGAGCAGGGACAACCCCGGCCAGTGGGAGCGGTCCGCCAACTTAGCCTGTTCGGCGCAGCGCCCGCCACTGCGCCTGCGGCAGCCCCCAGCGCCGATTACCAGATCATCGCCGACGAGGAATCCCTGCGCCAGTTGGTGGCGCGACTGGAGAGCGCGCCGGCGCTGACCCTCGACACCGAGACGACCGGCACCGATGCTATGCAAGTCCAACTGGTCGGCATCGCCCTTACCGACGCACCCGAGCGGGGCTACTACATTCCAATCGCGGCCCCGCCCGACGATCCGCGACTGGCACTTGGGATAGTGCTCGCAGTGTTGGCTCCCCTGCTGAACAATGCCGAGAAGCCCAAATACGGCCACAACCTAAAATATGACCTGACCGTATTAGAGCAAGCCGGAGCGCGGGTGGAGGGATTGACCTTCGACACGATGATCGCCGAGTGGCTCATCAATCCAGCCTCCAGGAGCCTGGGACTGAAGAACCTGGCCTGGGTGCGGCTCCAGCAACTGATGACCCCCATCACCGACCTCATTGGTAAAGGCAAAGGCCAAAAGACTATGGATCAGATACCGGTTGCACAGGTGGCCCCCTACGCATGCGCCGATGTGGATATGACCCACCGCCTGGTGACCGTCCTGGAGGCGGAGTTGAAGGAAAAGCACCTCTGGGCACTCTTCACCGAAGTGGAGATGCCGCTGATGCCGGTGCTGGCGGCGATGGAGATGTCCGGAGTGCGGCTCGACGTCGCGCAGTTGGCGCGGATGTCCGAGGAACTGGCCGGCCGGCTGAGCGAACTGGATGCCCGCATCCAGGAGATGGTGGGCTACGCTTTCAACGTCAACTCGACCCAGCAACTCTCCGATGCCTTGTTCAAGACGCTGAGGCTGCCCACGCAGGGGTTGCGGCGCACGAAATCCGGCCACTTCTCAACGGCGGCTGGCGTGCTGGAGAGGCTGAGAGGAAAGCACGCCGTGATTGACCTGATCCTGGAACAACGGGGGCTGGCCAAACTGAAGTCCACCTACGTAGACGCGCTGCCCCGGCTCGTCAATCCACACACCGGCAGGCTGCACACCTCGTACAAACAGACCGGGACGGTGACCGGGCGGTTGAGCAGTAGCGACCCCAACTTGCAGAACATCCCCATCCGCACGGAACTGGGGCGGCAGGTGCGACGGGCCTTCGTCGCCGAGCCGGGCTGGAAACTGATCGCGGCCGACTACTCGCAGGTGGAGTTGCGCGTGATGGCCCACATTTCCGGCGACGAAGGGCTGCTGAGCGCGTTCGCCCGTGGTGAAGACATCCACGCCAGCACCGCCGCCGCTATTATGGGCGTCCCACTGGCGGAGGTGACGCCCGATATGCGGCGGGTGGCGAAGGCCGTCAACTTTGGCCTTTCCTATGGACAAACTGCCTACGGGCTGGCAAATACAACCGACCTGACGCAGGCCGAGGCCGAGGATTTCATCAAGGCCTACTTCGAGCGCTTCCCGAAAGTGCGAGAGTACATTGACACCACCAAGGCGTTCGCCACGCGGCAGGGGTACGTGGAGACGCTGCTGAGGCGGCGGCGCTACTTCCCCGAGTTGCAGCCGGGCAGCAAGGCTCCCCACAACGTGCGCCAGGCTGCTGAGCGCATGGCGATCAACGCTCCAATTCAGGGAACCGCCGCCGACATCATCAACATCGCCACGATTCACTTGCAGCGTGCACTCCGGGAGCGGGACCTGCGGGCGCGTTTGATCCTGCAGGTGCACGACGAACTGGTCGTCGAGGCCCCCGAGGAGGAGGTGGCGACCGTCGCGCCGTTGATGTGCGAGGTAATGGAGAACGCTTTCGAACTCAAGGCTCCCCTCAAGGCTGACCTCAAGGTGGGTGAGAATTGGGAGGAGATGGAGTAGGGCAAGATGTCACCATCTTGCCCTACCAATCTATTTTCATAACAGGAGGACAAAATGCCCGAATTTACAAGTGCAGTCCAGGCGCTGGAGGCGCTACAGGGATCGGCTGGCCCTGAGAAACTGGCGGGGATGGATGCTGTCGTGCTGTTCGACCTCTCGGGCGAGGGAGGCGGGCAGTGGACGGCGACTATCGCCAATAACCAACTCAGCGTCACTGAGGGGGCCGCAACAGCGTCCACCGTGACGTTGAAGATGGCAGCCGCAGATTTCGTGGCGATGCTCAACGGCGACTTGAACCCGGTCGCTGCCTTTATGCAAGGCCGGCTCAAGGTCGAAGGGGATATGTCGCTGGCGATGCGATTGCAGGCGCTCTTCAGTTAGACTTCCTGAAAACACAGATCCTCTCTCTGCCATGCTTTAGTCGCGCCAGAGGGTTGTGGCAGGATGTGCCAATCGTGATATACTTCCCAGGCGGGTGTTCCCTGGGGACTGGGCGATTCCAGGCGGAACGCGGGATGGACTATTTGTTAGCGACACGGAGGCGCGGTGTGACCACCAAAGCGAGGCTTGATCCCGTCGCCCTACGGGCTGATTTTCCCATCCTGGCGCGGGAGGTGCACGGCAGGACGCTAGCCTACCTGGACAACGCCGCCTCGACGCAGAAGCCACGGGTTGTACTCGAGGCGCTGGACGAGTTCTACCGCGCACACTATGCCAACATCCACCGAGGGGTGCACACCCTGAGCGAAGAGGCGACCGCTGCCTACGAGGAAGCGCGGGACAGGGTCGCCGCTTTCATCAGTGCCCTGGACCGCCGTGGCGTGATCTTCACCCGCAATACGACGGAGGCGATCAACCTGGTGGCCCATACATGGGGCCGGGCCAACGTGGGGTCAGGCGACCGCATCGTCGTCACCGAGATGGAGCACCATAGCAACCTGGTGCCCTGGCAGTTACTCGCGCGGGAGGTCGGGGCCGAACTGGCCTACGTCTCTGTGACCAGCGCGGGGCATCTCGACCTGGAATCCCTCGACTATCTTCTACAAGGCCCGGTCAAGATCGTCGCCTTCACGCACGTCTCCAACGTGTTGGGTACGGTGAACCCGGCGCGGGAGATCATCGCCCTGTCCCACGCGGCTGGTGCACGGGTGCTAGTGGACGCAGCGCAAAGTGTGCCTCACTTGCCAGTGGACGTGGAGGCGCTGGATTGCGACTTCCTGGCCTTCTCTGGCCACAAGATGTGCGGGCCGACGGGCATCGGCGTGCTCTACGGGCGATCGGAACTACTGGAGGACATGCCGCCCTTCCTCAGCGGCGGCGGGATGATCCGGCGGGTGGGACGTGAGGAGGCGAGTTGGAGTGACTTGCCCTGGAAGTTCGAGGCTGGCACTCCAGCCATCACCGAGGCGGTGGGGCTGGGCGCGGCAGTGGATTACTTGAGCGGGATGGGGATGGAAGCGGTGTGGTTGCACGAACAGGAGTTAGCGGCCTATGCTTTGGAGCGGTTGGAAGAGGCACCTGGTGTACACGTGATTGGGCCGCTGACCGGGGAGCGGTGTGGAGTGGTCGCTTTCGCCGTCGAATCTATCCATCCCCACGACCTGGCTCAGGTGCTTGATGGGGAGGGGGTCGCCATTCGCGCCGGCTTCCACTGCGCGCAGCCGCTCCACGCGCGCTTAGGCCTGGAGGCCACAGCGCGGGCCAGTTTTTACCTCTACAACATCCGCGAGGAAGTGGACCGGTTGGTGGAGGGGATCCAGAAGGCACAGAGTTGGTTTTAGGGAAGCCGAGTGGAGAACTTATACCGCGAGCACATTCTCGATCATTATCGCCACCCCCGCAACCAGGGGACGCTGGATGACGCGGACATCTCCTGTGAGCAGGATAATCCGGTCTGCGGTGACGTGGCTCGGCTCGACATCCGGCTGAAGGATGGACGGGTGAGCGAGGCGCGGTTCAGCGGCCGTGGCTGCGTGATCAGTTTGGCATCAGCCTCGATGTTGACCGAGGAGATTCTAGGCAAGACGGTGGAGGAATTGAAGGCGCTACAGGACGAGGATGTGTTCAGGATGCTGGGCATCACGCTGGGGCCGGTGCGGGCCAGGTGCGGGCTACTGCCACTACGGGTGCTGCAGTGCGGGCTGGCCCATCTGGAGGAGACCTAGTTCCCTTTCCAGTATCTCCATAAGTACAGCAGGCATGCCATCCCGGTTGTCAGGCATCACGGTGATGACGGTCGTCGCGCTGACGGGTAGTTCGAGTTGTGCCCGCGCCACTAACTCGGGGCGGATGACGACGAGCGCCAGTGCGAAGTCGGCTCTGCGTAGCACGTCAAACGCTTTCAGCCACCCCTCCTCTCGCTCTATCTCCAGCGGCCCTAGTTCGTCCACCACGAGCAGGTGGCATGGCAAGGTGTGGACCAACACTGCGTTCCCCCAGGCCAGCGTTTCGGGGTCGAAGCGGAAGCGGCCCTGGATCACGACAGGGCTGCTCGCGTCAGGTTCGAGGGTCAGCCGACGCACATCGCCGCCACGTACGTCAAGCACGTCCAAGTCGCCGCCGGGATGGCTAAAGGTGAGGATACCTCCGCACGTGTATGTCCTGGCTTGCGCCAGGGCGATGGTCTCACGGCAGACGGTACTCTTGCCCGCGCCGCGCTCGCCGGTCAGGATGATGATGCGTGCAGCCATTTTGCCTCGTCCGGTACAATGATACCATATCAAACCCCAAATTCCAAATCCCGGCCGATTGCGTCCCAGCACGATGTGCGGTATACTTCCTCTGGGCGGAGAACGGCTCAGAGCGTAGCATGCGAAAGGGTTGGGAGGATGACTATTCGTGTACTGTTGGCTGATGACCATGCCCTGGTGCGGCAGGGCTTACGAGCATTACTGGAATCCAAACCTGGGTTCACGGTGGTTGGGGAAGCCAATGATGGCCGGGAAGCGGTGCAATTGGTCGAGGAACTGCATCCCGATGTAGTAGTGATGGACATTGGCATGCCCGGCCTGAATGGCCTCGAAGCGACTACTCGAATCGCCAGCAAGGGGTTCGATACCAGGGTCGTTATCCTGTCTATGTACACGGACGAGATCTACGTCCACCAGGCGCTGCGGGGAGGGGCGTCGGCGTATGTGCTCAAGCGCGCTGTGTACAACGAACTCCAGCTCGCCATCGAGGCAGCATACCGGGGCGAGAAATATCTCAGCCCCGGCATCTCTGAGGCGGTGGTGGAGACGTATCTTCGCGCAGCGCCCGTGAGTGATCGGCTGCAGGCATACGAGTTGCTCACGTCGCGTCAACGGGAGGTTCTGCAACTCATCACCGAGGGGCATAGCCGGCGGGAAATCGCTGAGATTCTGTGCATCAGCCCCAAAACCGTGGCCCGGCACCGGGAGAATCTGTTGACCAAGCTCGGTCTTCAGGAGGATGCAGAGTTAGTAAGGTTTGCGCTACGTATTGGCCTTTTCACCGGAAGTGCTGGACGGTGATCAATGGACAAAACCGCTTGTGGTGCAGTGGGGCGTTCTCCAAGTCTGTTTGCCCCTGAGCGAGGACGGCGGGCGGGGAACACTTTTGGAACAGGAGTTTAGTCCTCGTATCCTGGAATGGGCCCAAAAGCAGACTCGATCTTCTTTGGCTCGAAAATCTCCAGCATACACTCCCACCAGGTCAGCCCGTCGGTCTTCTGGAACTCCCACCAACGGATGTCCGGCCAGAAGTAGCGCCAGCGCCACAGGGCTGGCATCCGCTCCCACCCATAGTCGTTGGCGAGGGTGGTGAAGTCCACGTAGTAGCCAGTCGGAATGTGCGCTTTGGGCGCGCCACCCTCCACCATAGCGCGCCCGCCGTCCTGACGGGCGTTCAGGTCCCACACTGCTTCGCGCAGAGGCTCGCCCATGCTTCCATCTTGCTCGGCGGTGCGTATGAAGACGCGCCAGTAGGTGACGTTGCCCACATCCTCCCGTACCAGTTCGACCCACGGTTCATCGTCCTCGTAGGGTTCTTGATCCAGCCTGATCGCTCTGCCACAGACGTGCCAACTCATACGTGAGTGACCCGATGGCGGCGTATGGGTGATCGGCAGCCACGAACTGCCCAGTGTGGCCAGATAGTCCCACCCCGTTTCCTCGATCAGGCGCTGGCGTAGTGCGTTGAAACTCTCGTTCACCCGGTCGGACAGAAACGGATCCTCGTCGCCGTTAGCGTTGGGGAGCGGGAATAGCCTGAAGGGCGGGCCACTGGCTGGCGTCGGCTGCACCAGTTCCACGTAGAACGGTGGCTCGGGCGGTTCGGCGGCCTGGGCCCGGGCAACGACGCGGGGAGAAAGTGCGAGGCTCGTCCACGCCAGGTCGTCCAGCGGCCCCTCAATGCTGTAAACCTCTTGGAACAGCGCCCAGCCTGTCATGCTGGCCGCGACGAGATGGTCGCGCTCGCCCCGTTCGTAAGCGTAGACGAGGCTTTGCCCATCGGGTGCCCAGGCTGGAGAACTGCCAGCGCCCAAGAGTTCAGTCTGGATCTGGTTGGCCGTCATCGCGTCCCAATCGAAGGTTGTGACCTGGACAGAGGGGTTGCCCCGTGGCCCGCTTACGTAGGCCAGTTGTGTGCCGTCAGGTGACCAGGCCGGGTCATCCTCGTCCAGGTCGGGGCTTTGGGTGACGTTGATGACCTCTCCCTCACCGTCGAGGAGGTAGAGGTAGATATCCTTGTTGCCGTCACGGAAGGAACTGAGGGCGATAGCGCGGCTGTCGGGCGACCAGGCCGGCCCGTAGTCGGGTGCGCGGTCGGTCGTGATGCGCCGCAGTTGCTGCTCGGCGGTGCTCATCACGTAAATGTCAAGGTTGCCACGGCGGTAGGATTCAAAGGCGATCCAGCGACCGTCAGGCGACCAACTGGGGTTAGCGTCGAATCCGGGATCGTGGGTCAGGCGGATCAGTGCGCCACTGACCAGATCCAGCAGGTAGATGTCCCAATTGTGGGCGTGGTTCGAGGCGAAGGCGACGTAGTTGCCATCGGGCGACCAGGCCGGGTCACGGTCCTCGGCCGGGTCGTAGGTCAGCCGCACCAGTTGTCGCTCAGCCTGGTTGAGGGCGTAGATATCGGCGTTGCCGTTGCGCCGCAAGGTGAAGGCGATGGCCCCGCCGCTGCCGAAAGGGGTGGGTGTGGAACCGGGGGTGGGGGAGGGACTGGGCGTCGCGGTGGCGACGACGACTAATTCGGGAGGCTCCTCTATGGCTGACAGCGTGGTCGTCTGGTACAGCGCGACGGTTAGCAGCACCAGTACCGCCAGGTTACCCAGGATCAGCAGGATGAGCAATCTTACGCCGCGTGGTCGCAGTGTGATGGGTTGCCCGACCTTGTCCGGCCTGCACAGCCAGCGCCAAGCGAAAGCGACGCGGTTCCAGAGTCGCCGGAGCACACCTCCTTGCTTCTCTACCGTCTCTGTCTCGGGTTCGTGAGATTCTGCTTGCTGCGCTTCGTTGGCCATCTCGAGCCAAGTATACGTCGCCTCGACCGCTTGTCAAGCCCGCCGCGATGGGTTATACTTGTGCGTGAAATGAAAAACGTGAAACGTGAGGACAGGGTGCCTGTCCCGACAGCCTAGCCAGTCTGGATGAACAGAAATGTATCGCGTTTTTGTGGTGTCTGATGGTACCGGGGTGACGGCCGAGCAGGTCTTGAGCGCAGCCCTGATGCAGTTTACGGGCGCAGAGGTGGAGGTCGAGCGGAGGCCGGGAGTGCGCACCGAGGAACATGTGCACCAGGTGGTGCAAGAGTCTGCTCAGGCTGGTGGCTTCATTGTACACACGCTGGTCTCGGACAGACTGCGCGAGGTGATGTTGCGCGCCGGTCGGCTGCACAACGTTGAGACGATTGATCTGATGGGACCGCTGTTGGCACGGATTTCTCAGCAGTTGGCCGTCTCGCCGGCAGAGAAGCCGGGACTCTTCCGCCAGTTGAACGAGGAGTACTTCCGGCGCATCGAGACGGTGGAATTCGCGTACCATCACGACGACGGCCGTCGCGCCAGCGAACTTCCGCGGGCAGAAATCGTGCTGGTGGGCGTCTCGCGCACCTTCAAGACCCCGCTCAGCATCTACCTGGCGTTCAAGGGCTGGGTTCGTCGCCAATGTACCAATCGTGCTGAAAGCGAAGCCTCCGTCGGCCCTGTTCGATCTCTCGCCCAGTCATGTCTTCGGTCTCACGATTAACCCTGTGCGGCTCGCGGAGTTGCGGCGCGTACGGGAGGAATATCTGGGCGGGGCTACAGGCGAGTACGCCAAGCCCGATTTCGTGCGTCGCGAGGTGGAGTATGCGTTGGGCATCTTCCGCAGCCGGCCTGAGTGGCCCGTCATTGACGTGACCGGTAAACCCATCGAGGAGATTGCGTCCGAGATTCTGGCGCTCGTGGGCGTGTCTCTTTGAGCCTGATCAGATCCAGTATCGAGTATTCTACCATGAAGCGTTCTGACAGTGCGACTTCTCTCACAATCGCGGGCGCCCTCGTCATCGCTGCTTACATTGCTGCGCAGATGCTCTCCGACGTCCTGAGCCTCAAGATCGCACTGGTGGCCGGATTCAGTATAGACGCCGGCACCTTCGTCTACCCCTTCACTTTCACGCTGCGCGACCTGGTGCACAAGATGCTCGGCAGGACCACGGCTCGCACCATCATCGTCACGGCGGGTCTCATCAACCTGCTGATGGCCGGTCTCTTCGCCTTCACCGCCTGGCTCCCGCCCGACCCCACCTGGCGGCTGCAGCGCGAGTTCGCCGCCGTTCTCACGCCCGTGTGGCGCATCGTCGTCGCATCCATCGTCGCTGAGATCGGCAGCGAGTTCACCGACACCGAGGTCTACCACCTGTGGGTCACGCGGGTGACGCGCCGCTACCAGTGGGCGCGAGTGCTGGTCAGCAACAGTGTCAGTGTGCCACTGGATAGCCTCATATTCTGTTGGGGGGCGTTCGGTGGTCAATTGCCCACCGCGACGGTGTGGTCCATCTTCTGGGCCAACGTTCTTGTAAAAGGGGCGGTCACGCTGGTGAGTTTGCCGGGGATTTATCTGGTGCCGGAGACAGAGGGATAGGGAGAGGGGGAGAAGGGGAGAGAGGGAGACAAGGAGAGGGAGAGAGGAAAGAGGTTGAACTATATGACTGAAATCGAATCCTACAGCCTTGACGAGATACCTCCGGGCCACCGCTCTGGCTTCGTCGCCGTCATCGGCCGGCCCAACGTTGGCAAGTCCACGCTGATGAATCAACTCGTGGGCCAGAAGGTAGCCATCGTCTCGCCCAAGCCACAGACGACCCGCAGCCGTATCCTGGGTATCCTCACCCGTGAGGAGGTTCAGGTCATCTTCGTGGACACCCCCGGCCTCCACCGGCCCCGCCACAGGTTGGGCCGGGCCATGGTCGCCACCGCCACCCGCGCCATTCCCGACGCCGACGTGGTGCTGTTCATGGTGGACGTCTCGGTGCCGCCGACCGACGAGGATCGGATGATCGCGAGGCTGATCCAAGAGCATACGGAGGCCCCGGTCATCCTGGCGCTCAACAAGATGGACCTGCTGCCGGCGGCGAAGGTCAAGCCACGCACCGAAGCGTATTGGAAACTGGTGCCCTACCACCAAGAGTGGATGATGACCATCGCCACGCAGGGGGTGAACCTGGACAAACTGCTGGGCCTAATCGTCGCCGCGCTGCCGGAGGGTCCGCGCTATTACCCAGGCGACCAGGTCACCGACCAGACCGAGCGGGAGATCGCCGCCGAGTTGATCCGCGAGCAGGTGTTGCGCTACACCCGCCAGGAGGTGCCCCACGCCGTGGCCGTCGTCGTGGAGGAGTTCAAGGAGCAGGAGAGCGGCGTGGTCTACGTGGCGGCCAACGTCTTCGTCGAAAGGGACACTCAGAAGGGCATCATCATCGGCCGCCGGGGCCAGATGTTGCGCCAGGGCGGGACGGCGGCGCGGCAGGAGATCGAGCGTTTGACCGGCGGCCGGGTCTACCTCGACCTGTGGGTCAAGGTGCGCAAGGGCTGGCGGCGGGACGAGAGGGAACTGCGACGACTAGGGTATAAATAGCAGTTAGCAGTTGGCGGTCGGCAGTCGGCGGCTCCTGGCTAACGGCAGGCAGCACCCAATCACGGCTTAGAGGAGGCCGCAGCGCCGCTTGAAGTCTGGCGTTGTTTGTGGTATAGTAGGCTTGGGTCAGGGCGCTTTGGAGATGCGCCCTGGCAGGAGGAATGTGCCGATGAAACGTGCGCACGCAGCATTTCTGATGGCAGTAGTATGCACGGGGCTGTTGCTGGTTGTGGTCTCTGTGGTGACCGGGCGGAGGTTCTTGCAGGCTGCGCCGCTGGCGCAGGCGAGCGAGAGTGAGCCCAATGATACTTTCGACCAGGCCGACTCCCTCGGCATGCCTGATACAATCTCCGGTGATGCGAATAATGTGCCCATCACAGACACCGACTTTTTCGCGGCTCCCACGACCTATGGGCTTAGCTATCGGGCTACGCTCAATATCGGTGGTGCCGGTGACTTGCTCCTCAAACTGGTGATCTACGATCAGGATAAAGCGTATCTCACCAACAGCAGTTCCTCAGCCACCAGTGCCGAGGTGTCGTGGCCGTCTTATGGGGATCTCCATTACATTGAGGTGCAACCATCCAGCCCGACGACGACCACCGTGTTCGTAGCCAATTATGTGCTTGACGTGTACCAGATTGCGGCAACGCCCACCTATACGCCCCAACCCACTGATACCTCCACCCCTACCCCCACCTCCACCCCCGCGCCCGGCCCCACCTCCATCCCCGGTGCAGACCAATTCGAGCCCAACTACGACTTCGATCACGCCGCCACCATTGGCACCGAAATTACCTACCAGGCCAACTTCATCCCCATCTGGAGCGGCAGTGACGACAACGACTTCTACAAGATCTGGATCAAGCCAGGGTTGCACTTCACGTGCGAGACGCTGGAACTGGCTCCTGGCGTGGACACGAACATGATCGTGTTCAACGGCCCTTCGTGGGACAATGCCATCGGCGGCAACGACGATGTCGAACTGGGTGATTATCGGAGTCGTTTCTCATACTTCTCCACCTACGAGGGCTGGTTGTACATCCTCGTTGGGCACGGCGGGCGACTGCCGGCAAGCGAACTGGAGGACAGCGACTACAAGGTGCGCTGTGAAAAGCAGTTGCCCGGTCAGCCTACTGCAACCAGCACACCTCAGTCCACTGCGCCGCCAGACTCTCCGACCACCGCTCCTACGCCGTTAAGTTCGCCCGTCGCCACCCCTATCCCTTCCGAGGGCCTGACGGTGCGCACGCTGACCACTCCGACCCCGATCCCTGCCACGACCCCGGCCCCTCGCTTCATCCCCATCAGCCTTCTAGCCTACTACGATGCCAACGACGACCACCAGGCTGGCGCGGGAGAGGGCATCGCAGGTGTCTCGGCCCAGGCCTACGAAGCCGCTACCAACCAACTGCTGGCCCAGGGCTTCACCGACGAGCAAGGTAGCCTGGAATTCACTGTCGCGGCACAGGGCCCTGTGCGCGTGAGCGTCCCCTTCTTTGGCTTCAGCCAACTGGTGGCCGGCGAAGGGGCCAGCATCTACGTGCGCGTCCCACCCCAGCCGCTCCCGGAAGGAGCGCACTGATCTATGAGCGAAGCGCCCCCTACTCCAGCAACGGGGAAATCCCCACAGGCCAGCCCGCCACGGCGTCGCTGGCTGCTGATCGTTCTTATTGTCGGCGGTATACTACTCTTACTGACCGCTGTGGTACTGATTCTCTTCCTTGGACTGCGGGGGGTGTTCTTCAAAGATGAAGCCAACCCCGGTATGCCTTTGGAGGTGATCAAACTCACCCCCACCGTCTCCACTTCCCCTTTATCACCCCCGAGTTGCGAAACGATCATCAGCAGCGGTGACGTACAGGTGGCTGTGTCCCTCCCCATCTCCCTTACGGTGGGCAGCGAACAGTTTCCCGTCGTGGCAGTCATCATCCCTACTTCCCCCTTCCCTCCCCTCCAGGGGGGGGCTGAGGAGGGGGCAGCCGCCTGGGTCTGTGGCACGGTGGTCAACTACGTAGTGGGGCTGGAGCCGACGCCGGAGAACGAGGCGCTGCTGGTCAGTCTGAGGCCGGGGGACGAGATCAAACTGCGCCTTTCCAATGGCGTGGAGATATCATTCCGCTTCGCTGAGCGGCGAGAGGTGACGGCAAATGAAGCGGGGGTTTTTGGGCAATTCCGACCCCGCTTGACGTTGATCCTAGGGAGGGAAGATACCACCTGGCAGGTTGCCATGGCCGACTACGTCGCTGAGACCGAGCCGATTCAGCCGCCCTCAGGGACCCTGGCGCAACCGGGCCAGGGGGTGCGCGTGGGCGACGCGCAGGTGACGGTCCTCAGGGGCCACGCCGAGCGTGGCGGGTCTGATATCTTGCCTGGGACGATGTACTATCTAGTGGAGTTCACGGTCGAAAACGTTGGCACGGCGGTACTGGACGCCAGCGTCTTCACCTTGCAGTTGCAGGATGGTGCGGGGAACCAGTACCTGCTTTCGCCTGCGGCCAGCGTTGTCGGGGAGTACGGCCCGCTCAATGGGAAAATTGATCCTGGCACTACAGTGCAGGGCACGGCTGGCTACCTGGTGCCGGAGGCGCTCGCCGGCCCCACACTCATCTGGACCTTCAGCCCTTGGCCGGGTTCAGAGTTGCGTGCCAGCGTAAGCATCCCCCACCAGGCAGGGGCGGAGCCGGCCTCGGCTGGCCAGGCCGAGGTGACCATCACCGATGCCTTCCTCAACGACGCTGGCGACAGGCTGATCATCGAGGGGGAGGTGCGAAACACGGGGGCCGCGCCACTCACGGTGGCGACAGGCGATATCAGCCTCACTTCCATCACCGGGATGAGCGATCTGATCATGGCGGCCCCGCCGTTGCCCTGGACGGTTGAGCCGGGCCAGATGCAGGTGATCGAACTCCAGTATGCAAGGCCGGATGCTTCGACTGCGTTATTGTCACTGCTGGGGTATTCCTTCGAGATCCAGGGGTTGTAGAACGGCGGGCTGCAGGACAACAACGGAGTCAGACGGCCCAGTCCCGAAAAGATCGGTGTTTCGCAGTCGAGTCAGCATTGGGGCGCAAGTAGTTCGCTGCCGCTACGCTGCGGTTTACAACCAGCCAAATGGGAAGATGGGGAGAAAAAACCATGGCGGTTACTGAAGCTCTTACAACTGTACGGTATGTGGTGGATTCTAGCGGAGAGAGGACTGACGTACTGGTTCCACTGACAGCCTGGAAAACATTACTGGCGTCCTGGAAACAATTAATAGAATTATTAGAGGATCAGGAAGATAGTGCCACTCTCCAAGAGTGGTTGGAAAAACGGGCGACTGGAGAGGTGGATATGATTTCCCTGGGCGCTTTGGAACAGGAACTCATAGCGGATGGCCTCTTATCAGGTTGAAGTAACCAGGCAGGTACGGAAGGAGATTCGTCGGCTACCAGGTAACATGCGCCAACGGGTGATTCGTATGCTTCAAGCATTGAAGCAGGAACTACGCCCACACAATAGCCGACCGCTGAATGTGGCCAAGGCTGGGATAGAACTAGAACCGGACGCAGAGTTGCGCCGTATTGGGCACGGTTTTCCACTTGGGAGTGCCGTGACTACTCCCCCGACGAGTCCTGTCGGGGGTTTTACATTCCCAAGACGACCCGCACCTGGGCGATATCGTCGTGAATCTGCGCCACCAGCGCGTCGAGGGTGGGGAAGGCCCGTTCGTCTCGCAGACGAGCGATGAAATCGAGTGTCAGTACCTGGTCGCAGAGATCTCCGTCGAAGTCGAGTAGATGTGCTTCGACGACCGACGTTTCATCCCCCTCCCACTTCCGGGGGGAGGGGGGCGTGGGGCGGGCGACGACGTTGACCACCGCCGGGCGGACCCCCAACCGTTCGGTGTGTGCCAGGCAGGCGTAGACCCCACCGGCGGGGATCAACCGCTCAGGTGAAGGGGAGATGTTGGCCGTGGGCACTCCTACCCCCTCCTCTAGGGGGGGAGAGAAGGTGGTGGTGACGAGACCAGCCAGCCGGTAGGGACGGCCCAGACAGCCGGTCGCCTGGGGGATGTCTCCTGCCTTCAGCGCGGCCCGCACGCGGCTGCTGCTCACCAGGGCTTCCTCCCACACCAGTGGCTCTACGACGCGCACGGTGAACCCGCGCTCTGCCCCCAAGCGCCGCAAAAACGAGATGTTCCCCTCGCGCCGGTGGCCGAGCGCGAAGTCGGGGCCGGCCCATAGTTCAACCAGACGGAGGTGTTGCACCAGCGGTTCGACGAAATCGGTGGCCGGGGTGCGGGCTGTGGCGGGGGTGAAGGGGAGCACGACCAAAACATCAAGCCCCAGTGCGGCCAGTAACTCGGCGCGCTCCTCCACCGTCGTCAGCAGCGGCAGGGGCTCGTGGCCCAGCGCGGTCGCCGGGTGGGGGTCGAAGGTGAGGGCGGCGGCGATGCCGTTAGTCGAGTGGGCCGCCTCCACCATCTGGGTGATGAGTTGCTGGTGGCCCCGGTGGATGCCGTCGAAGACACCGATGGTCACGTACCCGCCCTGCTCTCCCCCCCTGGACGGGGGGCGCAGAGAGATGTGCGCCGGGTCGTGGACGACGCGCATCGCCCCCCCCCCCTAGAAAAAGCGCTCCGGCGAGCAGAACACCTTGCGGGGCCGCCAGAGGCCGGTCGCCGGGTCATAAGCCACGAGTGCCAGGAAGATCTCATCAGGCCCATAGGCACGACCCAGGTGCGCAACCTCATCATTCTCGCCCGCCTCCACCCCTACATCTACACACCCCTGCGCCTCCACTGTCTGTCCTGAGCACAGCCGCCGCGCCGCGTCCGCGTCCAGGTACAACGCCGGGAAGCGGGCCAGTGCCGCGTCCATGGGGTGCAACAGGTCGGGCCAGCACTCCTCGGCTGCTGCCTGGGTTAACTCCTCCAACGTGACGGCGTCCTCCAGGTGGAAGTCACCGCTCGCCAGGCGGGCCAGTCGGGTGATATGAGCCCCGCAATCGAGGGCCTGTCCCAGGTCATGGGCCAGCGCGCGCACATAAGTCCCCGGCGAGCAGGTTACCTCCAGCGTGCACTCCGGCGGATCCCAGGCAGTGAGTTCCAGGCGAAAGATTTCCACCTGGCGCGCCTTGATAGGAAGCCTTTCCACATCGACGCCTCGGCGGGCCAGCCGGTGAAGCGGTGTGCCCTTGTGTTTGACTGCTGAGTACATCGGCGGTACCTGCGCGATCGAGCCCCGGAACTGTGCCAGCGCTACCTCGACCTGGGCGCGGTTCGCCTTGACCGGCGCTTCCGCCACCACCTGTCCATCGGCATCATAGGTGTCGGTGGTGATCCCCAGACGCGCGCAGGCACGGTAGACCTTCTGGCCGGCCACCAGGTACTCGGCCACGCGTGTGGCCCGCCCGACGCAGACGAGCAACACGCCGGTTGCCAGCGGGTCGAGCGTGCCGGCGTGTCCCACGCGGCGGATGCCGGTCAGCACGCGAACGCGGTCCACGACATCGTGGGAAGTCGGGCCGCGGGGTTTGTTGATGTTGAGGATCCCGTCGCTCATAGGTGTGTTGCCGAGCATGCCTGGGAAGCGTGTTGCATCTTATGTATGGCGCTGGCGAGCCAAATCGGCCCGAAGGGCAGCCAACACCCGGGCCTGGGCTTCCTCCAGCGGTCCGGGGAGGTTGCAACCGGCAGCAGGAGCGTGACCGCCGCCACCCAGTTGGAGTGCCACCTGTGCGACGTCGAAGCCGGGCACTGCGCGTAGACCGACCTCAATGCGGCCATCCTCGCGCTCGACGAAGACAACGGCGACGTCAGCATCGTCGCCACTGACGAGGAAACTGACCAATCCTGCGTCACCGTTACCCGCGTAGCCTGCCGTGCGACGCATTGCCAATGGGATGCTGGTCCAGATCACACGGTCTTCGATGTGCAACTGGGCCAGTGTTGCCCCCCACAGGCGGATCGCAGTTGTAGGACGGCGGTCAAGGGTGTGATGTGTGATGTAAGGGAGCGATGCTCCGGCCTTCATCAGCCGTAGTGCGGCATCCATCACCTGGATGGTGACATTGCTTGTGCGGAGGCCGCGCGTGTCGGCGACGATGCCGGTCAACAAACAAGTGGCCAGTTCGGCGTCGAGCGGAAGGGCCATGTACTCCAGCAGCCGTAGCACGACCTCGGCAGTGGACGAGGCCTGGGGGTCCACCAGATTGACGTCGCCAAAATCTAGATTGGTCAGGTGGTGGTCAATGTTGAGCAGCGGTACACTCCTGAAAGTCGGCATCTGCGGAAAGTGGCCGAGCCGTTTCAGGTCGGAACAGTCGAGGGAGATGACAAGGTCGAAGGATGCACTAACGTCTTGCACTATGGCCCCGACATAGGGAATGTAGTTGAAGCGGGCAGAAACGGGGTCCGAGCAAGCCATGATTGGTTCCAGGCCTTCGTGACGTAGTGCCCGGCCCAGACCCGTCAGGCTACCGATGGCGTCGCCGTCGGGAGCGATGTGACATATAAGCAGGGGGCGGTGGGCCGACCGGATAAGTTGGCTAGCCTGTTTCAGGGTTATGTTCTTGTTTGTCGTCACTGAGCCCCAATTCGTCGAGGATGCTGGCGATGTGTTCACCACGCTCCAGCGAGGGATCGTAGTGGAAGACCAGTTCTGGAGTATTGCGCAGCCGCAGCCGGCGACCCAACTTGTGCCGCAGCCAGCCGGCTGCGCTTTCCAGGCCGGCCTGCACCTCCGCTTGTGCCTCGGCTCCGCCCAGCACGCTGAAATGCACATCCGCGCGGAGGGCATCGGGCGTAATGGTCACGTCGGTGATGGTGACCATCTGCAAGCGCGGATCGTTGGCTTTCCGCCCCAGAAGGTCTGTCAGGTGAGTACGGATCAGGTCAGAGACCCGACGTTGATATTTTCTGCTCATGCCACGCCCGACTCATTACGCAATCTCCTGCCTCTCCTTCACGTAGAACTGGATCACGTCGCCGACGGCGAAGTCGTTGAAGTCCTCCAGCCCCACGCCACACTCGAAGCCCGTTCGCACCTCTCGCGCATCCTTTTCGAACCGCTTGAGCGAGGTGACATAACCATCGTACAGTTGCTTCTCGCCTCGCAAGACACGCGCGCGGGCGTTGCGCCGCGCCTGCCCCTGGCGAACGTGACACCCGGCCACGGTGCCGACTTTGGGAATGTTGAATGTGTCTCGTACCTCGGCCTCGCCGATCACTACATCCGCGTAGGTCGGCTCTAGCAGCCCCTTGAGAGCCTTGTCCACCTCGTCTATCAGTTTGTAGATTATGTCGTAGGTGCGGATGCCCACGCCCTTGCTCTCCGCCAGGCGGCGGGCAGCCGGATCGGGGTATACCTGGAAGCCGACGACGATAGCGCGGGTGGCGATGGCCAGATTGATGTCCGATTCGCCGATGGTGCCCGCAGCGGCGTGCAGGATGTTGACCTTCAGGTCCTCATCGCCCAGTTTCTCCAGCGAACTGACGATGGGTTCAATGGAACCTTGGACGTCGGTTTTGACAATCAGGGTGAGTTCTTTGGTCTGTCCGGCCTGGATGCGGCGGGAGAAGTCGTCGAGAGTGAAGACATTGGGCGGGGCGGTGGCCCGGGCGGCCAGTTTTTCCCTGCGCCTGGCGACGATGGCCCGCGCAGTGCGCCTGTCAGGCACAACCTTGAACATATCCCCCGCCTCGGGTACGCCGGAGAGGCCCAGGATCAAGGCCGGCGTCGAGGGTGGTGCTTCCTGAATGGGACGGCCGGCCTCATCAAGCATCTTGCGCACGCGGCCGTGAACCAGGCCAATCACCACGGTATCGCCCACGCGCAATGTGCCGTTCTGTACCAGCACAGTGGCGGTCGCGCCACGGGCACGGTCCAGGTGTCCCTCCAATGCTGTCCCCACAGCGGGCCGGTCGGGGTTGGCCTTGATCTCAACAGAATCCACGACGAGCAGGATGGCTTCCAGCAGGTCGTCCAAGCCGGTTTTCTTCTTCGCTGAGACGGGGACGCACAGCGTGGTTCCTCCCCAGTCGTCGGAAACCAGGCCCATATCGGCTAACTGTTGTTTCGTCAGGTCGGGTTGGGCGGTGGGTTTATCTGTTTTGTTGAGAGCGATGATGATGGGGACGCGGGCAGCCCGGGCGTGGCTGATGGCCTCAACAGTCTGAGGCATCACACCATCGTCGGCGGCCACGACCAACACAGCGATGTCGGTGGTGTGAGCCCCCCGGGCACGCATCGCGGTAAAAGCCTCGTGGCCCGGGGTGTCAAGGAAGGTGATACTGCGCCCATCGTGCTCGACCTGGTAGGCCCCAATGTGTTGTGTGATTCCTCCCACCTCACTGTCCAATACGTCGGTGTGGCGGATGGCGTCCAGCAACGAGGTCTTACCGTGATCCACGTGGCCTAGAACGGTGACAACCGGCGGCCGAGGTTTGAGTTTCGCCGGGTCTTCGCTGGCGTAGAACCGTTCCCAGAGCAGTGTCAGCCCCTCTTCGGCGGCTTCCTCAGAGATAAGCGGCGTTTCCTCCCTGGGCTCGACCCCCATCTCCTGGGCTACGATGGCAGCCGTTTCGTAATCAATCTGCTGGTTGATGTTCGCCATGACGCCAGCGTTCATCAATTCTTTGATCATGACAATGGGGCTAACGTCCATCAGTCCAGCCAATTGGCGCACTGTCAGGAAGTCCGGGATTTCGACTATTCGCTTTTCCTGTGCCTCTACTTGCTCACTCATCTATACTCACTCCCTTCACTGCCTCCTCACTCTCCTCTGTTCCCGTTGCCAGGAGGCGAGGCAACTCAGACGCATATTCCCGCAACTGGGCTTCGGTTTCAGCGGTCAGCGTTGTCTTTAGTGTCCGCCCCAGTTGCCGCTGTGCCAGTGCTGTCTCCCAGCAACCGCGCTGACGGCACAGATAAGCCCCTCGTCCACTGCGCTTGCCCGTCTCGTCCACCATCACCACACCCTCGGCCCCACTTGAAGAAAGCCGCACAATGCGCACCAACTCCCGCTTGGGCCGCACCGTGCGGCAGGCAACACAGGTGCGTTGCGGAACATGCTTGAGTCGCCGCGGTTGCTTGCCCATACAGTCATTACCCCAGGTACTCTTTCCACTCGCCAATGTCCTCGTCCCTCTTGCGCCGGCGGAGAGCGACGATCTCACCTGACTCCTCATCGTAGACCAGTTGCCGGCGGAGGCGGCGCTCTCGCTTACGCCCTTCCTCTAATTCAGCCTCGGTTTCCCCTTCTTCCTCGAATGGGAGTTCTTGGACCTTCGCCAAGACCGGGACCTCTTCGGCTACGGCTTCCTCAACCGGTGTTTCCTCAACGGCCTCCAGAGCGACCTCTGGCGTAGGAACTTCTTCCTCTAAGGCTTCTTCTATTACAGCCGCTTCCGTTTCTATGGCTGCTTCTGCGGCCACCATATCTACAACTGCGACCGGTACTTCGGGTGCTGGCTTGGGGGGCAATGCTGCTTCTGCCTCCACTTCGGCGGCGGTCTCCTCCTCCGTAGGAATGACCTCCTCGACCTTCGGCAATGCCAATGCCTCGATGCATCGCTTGACCTCGGCCAGGCTCTTGGGGCCAATGCCATCCAGTTTCAGCAGCCCTTCGTCTCCCTCGGCCAGGCATTTCATCACATCCCCAACGGTCGTCAGCCTGGCTCGTTCCAGGTGACTAAACACGCGTGTGCTGAGGTCTATCTCGGTCAGCGAAATCTCGTGGGACTGGGGTGGGATGAGAGCGAGGGCGGCTTCGATAGCCGCGCGGCGCTCAGCCTCGGCGGCATCAATGACTGCACGACGAGCTGTCTCTTCTGCCATAAGACGCGCTCGTTCGGCGTCGCGTATCGAAGCGTAATAACCCCCAACCCCCTCGATTACCTGCCGTAGGGTGCGAAGTTCTTCGCCACTATAGGGCAGCCTCTCTTGTTCGTACCGGCGCAGAATACCGGCGACGGTGGGAAGCAGTTCAGCCACCAAGCCCAGTGCGGGCAGAACATCGGGGTCTTGGTTCACCTGCCGCAGCGCCCAGGTGGCTGCCTCGGTGACGCTCTGAATGTCAATACGCCAGCTGGTCAGTTTCGCTGCTAACCGCGCGTTTTGTCCGGCCCGCCCGATGGCCAGCGAGAGTTGGCCGTCGGGCACGACTACGCTGGCGGTCTTCCCCTCGGCTGGGCCCTCCTCCAGTTGCACGCTCAGCACTTTGGCCGGGCTGAGTGCCTTGGCAATGAAAGAGGCTGTGTCAGGGCTCCACTCGATGATATCAATCTTCTCCCCACCCAGTTCGTTTACAATTGACTGGATGCGCACACCACGCATGCCTACACAGGCTCCCACTGGGTCTACTCCGGGCTGGCGGGCAGCGACGGCGACCTTGGAGCGGGAACCCGCCTCGCGGGAGATGGATCTGATCTCGACCGTGCCGTTGAAAATCTCGGGCACCTCCAGTTCCAGCAGCCGGCGCAGCATATTCTTGTGGCTGCGCGAGACAGTGACTTGTGGGCCACGACCGGTCTTACGGACCTCCAGCACGTAGGCCCGCAGACGCTGATGAAGGGTGTAACGCTCGCCGGGCACCTGCTGGCTGCGCGGCAAGAGCGCATCAGTGCCTTCAAGGTGCAACCTCACGGCCTGCGGCGTGATGCTCTGCACCGTGCCGTGGACAATCTCTCCTTCCTGCTGGACATAACGAGTGTATTGCGCTTCCCGTTCGGCTTCGCGGATGCGTTGCAGGATGACCTGCTTGGCGGTCTGCGCCGCGATGCGCCCGAAGTTCTTGGGGGTGCTTTCAACCATCACCTCATCCCCCACTTCGACATCAGGCTGGATAACACGCGCGTTCGCCAGAGTAATCTCCTGTTCAGGATCAGTGATTGTCTCTACCACCTGCTTCTCGACGAAGATACGCGCCTGTCCGGTCTCCAGGTCAATCTGGCTCGTAACATTTTGGGGGGTGTTGGCATCGCTGTCGCGCCGGTAGGCGGACACCAACGCCACCTGCAGGACATCGAGCACGACTTCCCTGGATAAGCCGCGATCGCTACAGATTTGATTGAATGCCAGTAAGAACTCCGACTTCATCATCCCTCTCCTGCTGACGGGGATGTGTGATTCCCCGCTTGGTCGCAAGCCAAATTTGTTAAGCGGCTCATAGTTAATCACCGCCTCTCAATATTCTGCTGAAGCCGCCGGGTCAGCGACCCGGCGGAGCAATACGGGCAGTTATGCCTTGGCTGCCATATACGAAGAAAAGTGGGGCTTGCCCACTTCTCCCACCCCGCCCATATCCACTTCTCCGCCACCCCTCCCACGTACTGACTAAATTATAACATAGACGCCTTGAACGCGCAAGTAGTTTCAGCCGCGGGGAATCGTAGCAGTTCTGAGGCCCTCTAAGGCCCTTCAGAGCCCTTCTGCGGCGTTTGGCAAATTCATCAACCCCACCCTCAACGGCCGGCATGCCACTAGACGCACTCTGTGGCCTCCCAAGCGCTTTTGGGTTTCGT
>JAUWNP010000288.1 GCA_030612585.1 Anaerolineae bacterium | reverse complement strand
CGGAGCGTGGAGCAAGGGGCCGGTTGTCGCTCAGCCGGAGTTTACTGCGCGTGTTGCTGCTCCGACGCAGACCGCCAATGATACCGGCAACTATCCCAACTGTCGCTTCGGGGTGGGACAGAAATGTCACTCAGTGGTGTCCTACAACGTTTTGTCTCTCAACCTTGGCTGGTACCTGAGTTGGGGAACTCAAGCCAGCCCACCACGACCGGGAGGGATGGAGTACGTTCAGATGCTGCGTGTGATGGGCAGCGATTACTCGCCTTCAGGGGCCATACTAGAGGGTCGGATTGCTGCCAATCCGGGAGCCTTGTGGCTAATCGGCAACGAGCCCGATTGCATCTACCAGGATAACGTGCTGCCTCAGGAGTATGCTCAGGCTTATCACGACGCCTACAGTTATATCAAAGCACACGACCCCACCGCCCACGTGGCCGTCGGCGGCATTGTCCAGCCAACGCCGCTGCGGATGGAATACCTGGACATCGTGCTCGATACCTACACCGCACTCTACGGCGAACATTTGCCGACGGATGCTTGGGACATCCATACTTTCATTTTGCGGGAGGCCAGTTGTACGGCATATCCAGATTTCTGTTGGGGGGCCGGGATCCCGCCTGGTATCGCTGCCGATCATGGGGTGCTGTACACATTGGATGACATTGATCGCCTGGATATCTTCCAGGACCGGATCGTGCAATTCCGGCAGTGGATGCGGGATCGAGGTTATCGAGATACCCCTCTGATTATCACCGAGCACGGGACGTTACTCCCCTACTATGACCCGGGGACACTGTACTATGACTCGGGGGGAGATCCCTTTGACGAGGCGCGGGCGCGAGATTTCATGTACGGTACCTTCGATTTCCTGCTCACGGCGAGCGATCCGAACCTGGGCTACGCGGCCGATGAGGATCGGCTGGTGCAGCGATGGCTGTGGTACAGTTTGGATGATACGAGTTACGGCGGTGCCTTGTTCGATCCCCTCACGCTGGACCCAATGCAGTTAGGTACCGACTTCGGTGCCTACACCGCGTCCATTTCACCCACGGTGGACCTCTTCGCCGTGGACGTGGGGCAGATGGGGCCCGTTCCCCATTCTCCAACGAGTACTGTTACCGTTACCCTGCAGGCGCGCATCTCCAACATCGGCAACGTCGCCATCACCCAGCCGGTCACCGCCCGCTTTCTGGATGGTGATGAGCACCAGATAGGTTCCGATTGGGTTATCAGCGAGACAGTTGCGGGCTGCGCTGGGGTGAAGGAAATCACGGTGACCTGGTCGAATGTGCCGTCCGGCGCTCACGTGGTGCGGGTTATCGTGGATCCGGGAGATGAGATAAGCGAAGGGAACGAGGATAACAATGAGGCGCGCGGTGTAGTGTTTGTGGCAAAGGAGCAGGTCTTCCTGCCGTTAGTCACCCGTGAGGGATGATGAGGAGGCGAGCGGTCAAGCGACGATGATGGCTATCCGATGCTGGGGGGCATGAGAGAGAATAGGCCCGGCGGAGGCTTGGCTTTTCAATCAGGGTGTGTTATCATGCAGCGCGGAGTCACCTGTGACTCCGCGCTGTTTGGACGCAGTCGCCATGATCCTCGGCTCACCACCAAGGACGAAAATGAACCGAGAGTAGGACAAGATGCCATCTTGTCCAACATCTATTTTCGGAGCAGACGAGTGTTTGTAGCGATCTTTGTAGCAATCAGGGTTGCTCGGGGGGATGAGCAGGCCGAGGAGGGGTAGTGAGGACAGCCATCCGCCTTGAGCGCATCTCCAAGAGGTTCACCCTCCACCACGAGCGGGCACGTTCTTTCCAAGAATTGGCCCTCAGTCTGTTCCAGCGCAATGATGCTTCCCGTGAGGAATTCTGGGCCCTACGGGATGTCAGTTTCGAAGTTGTGCCGGGGGAAACAATAGGCTTCACCGGGCCCAATGGCGCGGGGAAGAGCACGGTGCTCAAACTCATCTCCCGCATCATCGAGCCTACCTCGGGCCGGATTGAGGTCAACGGGCGGGTGTCGGCATTGCTGGAACTGGGGGCTGGGTTTCACCCGGACCTGAGCGGGAGGGAGAACATCTACCTGAACGGGTCAATCCTGGGGCTGAGTCGCACCCAGATCCGGCAGAAACTGGACCAGATCGTCGCCTTTGCGGAACTGGAGCGTTTCATTGACGTACCGGTGAGGCATTACTCATCGGGGATGTACGTGCGGCTGGGGTTCTCCGTGGCGGTGCACACCGACCCGGAGATCTTGTTAGTGGACGAGGTGCTGGCGGTGGGGGATCAGAACTTCCAGCACAAGTGTCTCGAGCGCATCATGGAGATGCAGCAACGGGGCACCACGATATGCTTTGTATCGCACGACCTGGGGGCAATTCGCCGGCTGTGCTCTCGTGCCATCTGGCTCAATGATGGCCAGGTTCAGGCTGCGGGTGACGTTGATGACACCATCGCGGCCTATCTGCGCCACGCAGCGGCTGAAGAAGAGGCCCGTATGACGGCCATAGCATCCAAGGAGGCTCAGAAAGCAAGGGCCGGGATTAAACAAAGGTGGGGGACCGGGGATGTAGAAATCGTGGCCGTCTCCTTCCTCGATGCGGCCGGAAGAGAACGTAGCGTGTTCTGGATGGGGGAGCCGTGGGTGGTGCGATTGCAGTATCGAGCCCACGAGCGGATTGAGGGTCCCATCTTCGGCTTGGCTGTCCATCGGAAAGACGGCCTACACGTATGTGGTCCCAACACCCAGTTTGCCGGTCTGGACATTCCTTCTATTGAGGGCGAGGGGGCTGTCCTGTACCGCGTGGATCGTCTTCCCTTGATGGAAGGCACATATCTTCTGTCGGTGTCGGCCCATAACCAGGCCGATACGGTGATGTACGATTACCATGATCGTCTCTATACTTTCAAAGTGCGCCAGGTGGTGAAAGGTGAACGGTACGGGCTGGTGAGTCTGGCGGGGGAGTGGGAATGGAACGACGGGGAGATGCAGTGAACGTGCATACTCTGCGAATTGACTGAACATAATATACTAAACTAATGGGGAGATTGCTGTGATTCAAGATGTCCAAGTAATTCGATTGGCGACGCACCAGGATGATCGCGGGTTCCTGACCGAAATCATCCGCATGGCGGGGGGCGATGAACCGCACGCGGTGGCTCACAAGTTCGGTCAAGTGTACCTGGTGGGTGACCCTGTGCGCGGCGCGATCCGTGCATATCACAAGCACGCTGAACTATGGGATTGGTTCTGCATCGTCCATGGCACGGCTAAGTTTGTGCTTAAGGACGATCGCCCAGACAGCACGACCTATGGCGAGATGATGACCATAGTGGCTGGTGAGCGTGCGCCCAAACTCATCGCGGTGCCGCCGGGTGTTTACCATGGCTGGATGTCGTTGGAAGACGACACGCTGATGGTCAGTGTCGCCAGCCACACCTACAACCGGGAAAACCCCGACGAGGTGCGGATTCCCCCCGATTCCTTTGGCGACGTTTGGACAGTTAAGGGACGATAGCATGAACAGAAGAATACTATTGGTCGGCGGCGCTGGCTATGTCGGGTCTGTTCTCACGCACGAGTTATTGGAACGCGGGTACGCCGTGCGCATCCTGGATCGGCTCTACTTTGGCGATTTTGGACTGCGCGATCACCGCGACCGCGTGGATCTGGTGGTGGGGGATATGCGTACGCTCACGAGCGATGTGCTCAAGGACGTCGAGGCTGTGATCAACGTTGGCGGACTGTCCAACGACCCGACGGCGGAGTATAATCCCCAGGCCAACTATGAGATGAACACGCTGGCGGCAAAAAGGTTGGCCGATCTGTGTGTAGCCAACGGTGTGCGGCGCTACATCTTGGCCTCGTCGTGCTCCATCTACGACCGTGGCGTCGGTGATGAGGTGCGCGATGTGCTGCTCGACGAAGGGGCGGACGTGGATCCCCAGGCAGCGTACTCGAGTTCCAAGCGCGAGGCTGAGAAGTTGCTGCTGAATATGGCTGACGACAACTTCTGCCCGGTGATCCTGCGCAAGGGCACCGTCTATGGCTTTTCGCCGCGCATGCGCTACGACCTGGTGGTCAACACCTTTGTCAAGGACGCCCTATCCAAAGGCTACATCACCATTCACTACGGTGGTGAGATGTGGCGCCCACTGGTCGAAGTGCGTGACGTGGCTCGAGCCTACATCGCCTGTCTGCGCGCTGACGAAGAAAAAGTCAAGGAGCAGATCTTTAATATCTCGTTTATCAACTTTCGCATCTCGGAAGTGGCGTTGCGCGTGCGCGAAACCTTCCGCTCCTTGGGTTACGATATTGATATTCGCTCAGATTACGGCTATCGCGGCGTGCGCAGTTACCGCGTCTCATCCGCCGAGATCCAGCGTGTGCTGGGCTTTCGCCCTAAAGTGACCATTGAAGAGTCAGTCCAGTACATGGTGGAGCAGATTCGCGCCTATGGCTACGACGACTTCTCC
>JAUWNP010000198.1 GCA_030612585.1 Anaerolineae bacterium | reverse complement strand
GTAGATTGGTAGATTGGTACCCAATGTACCAATCTACCAGTTTCCCAATCTACCAACCTACTGTCCCACCTCGATATCCACAAATGCCGTCATCCCCCACCGGATCGCAGGGTCAATCTCGTCCAGGATGATTACCACGGTATAGTTGACCCCACCCGCGCCCGGTTTGGCCATGGGGGAGATGCGGGTCACGTGGCCGGTGAAGACCCGCTCCGGGAGGGCGTCAAAGGTGACGGCGGCTTGCTGATCGCCCGCCACCCGCGCCACCTGGGTCTCGTCCAGATCGGTGGTCTCTACTCGCAGCGTGGTCAGGTCGCCCAGCGTGACCAGGGATTGGCCGGGCACGATCAGTTCGCCCATCCGCACGTTCATCGCGCCGGCGGTTCCCGCGAAAGGAGCGCGGACCTCGCAGCGTTCCAGCGCCACGCGGTCTGTCTCCAGCGCGGCCTCTGCCTGTGTTACCGCTGCCTCGGCGACGGCGATCTCCCCGGCGGTGGCCCCCGCCTGGAGCAGATCCAGTTGCGCCTGGCTAACGTCCTGCTGTGCCTCCGCCGCCGACACCGCCGCCTCCGCCGTGCGCACCTGGAGATACGACCCTGCCTTCAGGGCATCCAGTTGCGCTCTCGCCGCCGCCAGCGCTTCGTCGGCGGCGTGGAGAGCGTAACGGGCCCGCTCCTCCGGCGCGCCCAACGCCGGGCAGACCTCGCCGCCATCTGGCATGGTGTAGCACTTCATCGTCTGGTCGTGGGCCTCGCGGGCCATCCACTGCTCCACCTGGGCCGCTGCCACCTGCGCCTGGGCTGCCGCGATCTCCGCCTCCGTCGCCCCGGACCAGAGTTGATTCCGCTGGGCGGCGGTCTGGGAAATCACAGCCTGGGCCGCTTCGATCTGCGCCTCGGCCACGGCGACCTGTTCCGGGCGGGGGCCTGTCTTCAGAAGCGCCAGTTGGGCCTGGGCGGTCTCCACCGCCGTCTGTGCCTGCTGCACTGCTAGTTGTGCGTCGGTGGGGTCGAGCCGGACCAGCAGATCGCCCGCCGCCACCTCGTCCCCTGGCTCCACCAGCACCTCCAGCACCGTGCCGCCGGCCTGGGCGCTGACGGTGGCCCACACCGCCGGCACCACCTCCCCCGTGACGGAGACCACAGGCACGAACTCCATCTCCACCTCCGGCGTCGCCGTCTCTTCCGCGTCCCCTCCGCAGCCTGAAAGGAGCACAGTCAACACCACCAGTCCTATAGCAATGGTTCTCTTCATCGTTATTACCTCCGTTCGTGTTGCGTATTGCGTATTGCGTGTTTCTTGTTCGCCATTCGCCATTCGCTATTCTTCATTCGTATCGTAGCGCCTCCACCGGCCGCATGCGCGTCGCGCGCCAGGCCGGGTAGAGCCCGCCGATCGCACCGGTCACCAGCGCCACCGCCAGTGCCTGGGCGAACAATTCGGGGCTGTAACTTGCTTTCAGCATCCCTCCTATCCCCGGTATCTGCGTTATCCCCCAGGTCAGCCCCAACCCCAGGATTATACCACAGACGCCGCCCACCGCGCCCAGCGCCAGCGCCTCCTGCAGAATCATCCCGACCACCTGTCGCCGCCGCCAGCCCAGCGCCCGCAGCACCCCGATCTCTCGCGTCCGCTCCAGCACGCTCATCAGCATCGTGTTCAGCATCCCCACTGCGCCGATGAACATCGCCAGGAACGAGATCTGCCCTATCATCTCCTCCATCGTCCGCATATCGGGCATGATCTCGACGATCTCGGAGGTGAGGGAGATGTCAATCTCAGGGAAGTGAGCGTCCAGATAATCCTGTACCGATTCGACTCGCTCTGGATCGCGCAGTTTGACGAGATACCACATCACCTGGTGGGGCTTTCCGGCCAGGGCCTGAGCCTCCCGCAGACCGATGACCACCCCGCTATCCTCGAGGCCTACCCCCGTCTCGTAGATGCCGGCCACGCGGAAGGTGCTCTCCAGCAGACGAAGTGTGTCGCCCACCCCCAGCCCCAGCGTCTCTGCCGCCTGCCGGCCGATGATGACTTGACGGCGGGCTGTCAGCGGTTGCCCCTCAACGATGCGGAAGTGGCGGATGGCGAACTCGCGGGGATGGTAGCCGAAGATGATCAGCAAGGGTATCTCCCCGGTGCTGGCGACGGTGATGACGACGCCGGAGACCGCCTCCACGTCGGGCAGGGCGGTGATGCGCGCTCCAACCCGCTGGTCAATTGAACTATAGCCCATGTCGGAGACATCGGCCTCGATAGCCATCAACTCGGCCTGGCTGCCCGTCATCATCCCGGTAAGGATCTCGATCATCCCCTGGGTGATGCCACCCAGGGCAACAATGGCAGCGATGCCCACGCCGACCCCCAGCGTGGTCAAGGCCGTGCGGGTGCGACGCCGCCATAGATTTCTGAGTATCGCGCCGGGTAGGAAGCGGGGGACGTGCGCCCCACCACCGCCTTCGTACCGCAGCGCCTCCAGCGGCAGGAGGCGGCTGGCCCACCAGGCCGGGTACGCCCCGCCCACCAGCCCCAGCGCGGCCACCGTGATGAGGGCGCGGGCGAAGAGTTCGGGGGAGAACTGCACCCCCAGCGTGCCCATGAAGACGATAGAGCCGCGCAGCAGGAAGACCACCGCCACCCCCAGGCCGATGCCCACCAGCCCCCCCAGGAGAGAGAGGGCCAGCGACTCGCCCAGGATGAGGCGGAGTATCCGGCCCCGCCCCCAGCCCAGCGCCCGCAGAAGACCGATCTCCCGCGTGCGTTCGAAGACCGACATAAAGAGCGTGTTGGTCATCCCCACCCCGCCGATGACCACCGCCAGCCCCGAAATGACCCAGGCGAATATCTCCATACTCTCGATCATCATCTGCCGGTCGGCGAACTCGGAGGTGGTGGAGAGGATCAGGTCGGAGAAGTGCCGCTCCACCCGCGCCCGCAAACGGGCCTCGTCGCCGGGGTCCCGCAGGCGGATGTAGAACATGGAGACACGGCGTGGCTGTAGCAGAAGCGACTGGGCCTCCTCCAGCGGGATGACCGCGCCGCCCTCCTCGAAGGCATCTCCCGTTTCGTAGATACCGACGATGCGGAAGGCGCCGCCGGTGATACGGAGCGCGTCGCCCACCTCCTTGCCCAAACTCTGCGCCGCGCCCCGGCCCAGGATGAGGGGCTTCCCCCGCACGCCCCGCACCTCCGCCAACCCCTCTCCCTCGACGATGCGGAAGTGGGCGATGGCGAACCCCTGGGGGGCATAGCCGAAGATGAAAAAGTAGGGGGCGTCCTCGGCCTGGACGTTGCCCATCAGTATGCCGTCCACATCGGTCACCTCCGGCCAGGCCCGCAGTTGGTCGGCGACCGTCTCCTCCACGCCGCCCATCGTGATGTCCATCATGCCGGCCTGGGTGAGCACCAGGTCGGCCTGGCTGCCGCTGACCATAGCGGTGTAGCCGGCGCGCAATCCTTCGGCCATCGCGCCCAGCGCGACGATGGCTGCCACGCCGATGGAGATGCCCAGCAGTGTCAGGATCGTGCGTCCTTTGCGTCGGAAAAGGTTCTTGAAAACCATTGACCTCAACCCAGACTATGCTATAATTCTCCCACAGGATGAGCACAGGAGGAAATCACGATGAGAACGATTCCCATCCCGGATAGTACTGTAGACGTGCTGTTCAGCCTCCTTGACGCCCGCCCCCCGCGCCTGGTGGAGGACGAGGAAGTAAAAGGCTTTTTGATCTCCCCTGCTCAGTTTAACGCTTTGGTCGGACTGCTGGAGGACATTGAAGACCTCCGTGACGCGGCCATTGCCGAAGCCGAGCACGCAGCAGGGCAAGGCCGCCCCTTCAACGAGTACGACGCCGAGCGAAAGGCCAGGGGTGATGTACCGAGTTGAAACTGCCAGCAGGCGGGTTGAAAAGCAACTCGACCGAGTGCACGATGATTACTACCCGCAAGTAGCAGCAGCCATTGGCGCCCTCAAGAACAATCCCCGGCCAGTGGGGGTCAGGAAACTGGGTGGTAAAGTACACCGCATCCGCGTCGGTCCATACAGGATCATTTACAGCATCCACGACGATGAGAGAGTCGTTGTCATTGACAAAGTAGACCGGCGCAAGGAGCGCACCTACAAAGGTTGGTAGACTGGTATCCAATCTGCCAACCTACTCATACCGCAGCGCCTCCACGGGCCGCATGCGCGTCGCCCGCCAGGCCGGGTAGAGCCCGCCCATTACCCCGGCAATCAGCGCCACCACGATGGCCTGCAGGAACAATTGCGGCTTGTAGGCCGGCTCTATCGCCCCTCCCCAAACCCCCGAAGAGCCGATCAATCCGCCCAACCCCAGCCCCAGCGGGATGCCGCACATGCCACCCACGGCCCCCAACGCCAGCGACTCTTTCAGAATCATTCCCATCACCTGCCGCCCTCGCCAACCCAAACTGCGTAGCACGCCGATCTCGCGCGTGCGCTCCAGCACGCTCATCAGCATTGTGTTCAGCATCCCCACCCCGCCGATGAACACGGCCAAGAACGAAATCTGGTCTACCATATCCTGGAGCACCCGAAAATCGCTCATGGCCTCGTTAAGCTCGGAGGTGAGGGAGAAATCAACCTCTGGAAAGGTCGCTGCCAGATCTTCCTTCACCGCCTCAGCCTGCTCCGGGTCTCGCAGGCTGATGAGGTAGAACTGCACCTGGCGCGGCTTCCCGGTGAGCATCTGCGCCTCCCGCAAGCCGATAATCACCCCGGCGTCCTCAAATGCCTGGCCAGTCTCGTAGATGCCGACCACGCGAAAGTTGCTGTCCATCAGACGAAGCGTATCGCCCACTTCCAACCCCATTTGCTCCGCCGCCATCCGACCGACGATGACCTGGCGACGAGCCGCCAACGATGCCCCATCAATGATGTGGTAATGGCGAATGGCGAATTCGCGCGGGTGGTAGGCGGCCACGAGCAGCATAGGCATCTTGTCGGTGCTGGTGCCGGTCCAGAACATGCCGGAAACGGCGTTCACATCGGATCGGGCGGCGATGCGCGCTCCCACCCGCTCGTCAATGGCGCTAAAGTCCGCGTCAACTTCCGCCTCGGCGGCGAACAGGTCGGTCTGGCTATCCCGCATCATCACGTTGAACGCGCCCAACATTCCCTCGGCCATCCCCCCCAGGGCAATGACGGCAGCGATGCTCACGCCGATGGTCAACAGGGTCAGCGCCGTGCGTGTCCGTCTCCGCCAGAGATTGCGCACCGTCATTCCGGGCAGGAAGCGGGGGACGTGCGCCCCGCCGCCACCTTCGTATTGCAGCGCCTCCATCGGCAGCAAGCGGCTGGCCCACCAGGCCGGGTACGCCCCGCCTACCAGTCCCAGCACGACCACGGTGACCAGGGCGCGGACGAAGAGATTAGGAGTCAGTTGGCCCCCGAACACGCTCAACACGGACCCGGATTTGCTGATCGCCGCGAGAGATAGCACCCCCAGACCGCTGCCCACCAGCCCGCCTAACAGGGCCAGGAAGATGGCTTCCCCAAGGATCATGCCCATCACGCGCCGCCGCCGCCAGCCCAGGCTGCGCAGGACGCCGATCTCTCGCGTGCGCTCAAAGACCGACATAAAGAGCGTGTTGGTCATGGTGATCCCGCCGAGGACGACCGCCAGGCCCGCGACCGCCATCGCCACCCCATCAAGCATCTCAAGCAACTGCTCCTGGTTGACAAATCCCGCCGAGGTCGAGACGGTCAGGTCAGAGAAGCGTCGCTCTATCCGCGCCCGCAGCTGGTCAGCCTTATCGGGATCGCTCAGTTTGACGTAAAGCATTGAGACACGGTGCGGCTGCAACGCCAGCGCCTGGGCCTCTCGCAGCGGGACGACCGCCGCGCCGTCCTCAAGTCCGCTTCCCGTCTCGTAGATGCCGACGACGCGGAAGACGCTACCCGTGATGCGGAGCGCGTCGCCCACCTGCAAGTCCATGCTCTGCGCCGTTCGCCGGCCCAGGATGAGGGGTTTGCCGCGCACGCCGTGCGCCTCCGCCAACGGCTGTCCTTCGATGATGCGAAAGTGCTCTATGGCAAAGCCTTCGGGATCGTAGCCAAAGAGGAAGAGATAAGTCTCATTATCAATCAGGGCATTGGTGAAGAGCATGCCGGTAACGTCGGCTACCTCTGGCAGAGCACGCACTTTATCGGCTAGCGCCTCATCAACGCTGCTGATCAGGGAACTCATCGCGCTGGCCTGGCTGAGCACCAGGTCGGCCTGGCTGCCCTGCGACATGGCAGCGAAGCCTGACTTTAACCCTCCGGCCACCGCCCCCAGCGCGATGATGGCGGCCACGCCGATGGAGATGCCCAACAGCGTGAGGATGGTGCGGCCTTTGCGGCGGAATAGGTTTTTGAAAATCATTGTTCAGTCCTCAACCTGGTAAATTGGTAGATTGGTAGACTGGTAAATTGGTAATTGTGCTGACCTCAAAAGTTCAGAGCGGTTACGCACAGTCCAGGATCTCTACAATCCCTCGTCCTCCATCCACAAGCACCCGGTCGCCGGTGTGTAGACGCATCGTACCGTTGCTGCAGCCGACGACGGCGGGTATGCCCAGTTCGCGGGCGACGATGGCGGCGTGGGATAACGGTGCGCCTACGTCGGTGACGATGGCAGCAGCGCGTGGAAAGAGGGGTGTCCAGCCGATGTTGGTCGTCACGGTGACCAAGACTTCGCCCGGTTGGAGTTGGTCTCCTTCTTCTACACTGTCCAAACGGCGCACCAGCCCCTTGACGCGGCCAGCGGCTCCTGCAAAGCCGGTGATAGTATCAGAAGCCAATGTAGAGGTGGAGGCGTGTGTGTCAAAGAGATCGCTGCGCCGATTGGGGTCTGCTGCCCACTGAAAGGGATCGAACCGGCCACGGATAAGCGTGGGGTAAGGCGGCAGGGCACTGTAACGGGCATGCGTCTCACGGCGGGCCGGGATAGAGTCACTGGCTGCTTCATCCCCATCCAGCGCCGCCAACACCTCTTCTAGCGACAGAAGGAAGATATCATCTCTTAGCCCGGTCAGTTCTCCTGCTCGCAGCGCAAAGGCGCGAAATAGACCAAAAAAACGCACCGCCTCTGAGCGCACCGCTTCGCGTGTTTTGGAAGCCAGGGCCAAACGATCCAATTTTCGGCGGTAGGATTTTGTTTTGCGGGGCGCTTTGGCTTTCAGGTGCTCCCAGGCGGCCTGGTGTCGCTGGCGCTGCTTGGCCAGTAATGCGGGCACATCAATCTGGTCGCGTTCGACTTCGGCCAATCGCCGGTCAATCCAACTTGGGTCTTCCACCGGACGAGGGTATGAGAGTTCCATCTCGTGGGGGCCTCGATGGCCGTACTGCCGCAGGTATTGCTCGCGACTCATCTCACCTCGGCTGACTTTGGCAAGCCCCATCAGCAGGCCGAGGCTGGCCAGGAAGTCAGTGCCGGTGCTCACTCCTGATAGCAGCGCGTTGGCGTCGGCGTCTCCAACCAGGTTCTCGAATTCGATGTGCAGTTTGCGGGATAGTGTCCTGTATTCGCTCAAACCAGCCAGCAGCATCTGGCAGGCTTCGTCGAGATGCGCCTGCAGTTTCTCCCGCCACAAAATGAGGAGATACTCCGAGAATTGAGCGGCCCGGATCTCGGCCCGGAGATTCTCCGCCAGTGCCGGTGTCTCGGCGATGAAGGCCGGAACGCGCTGCCTGCGTCTGCTGGCCCACTGCCCTCTCTTCAGGAAAGCCATGGGAACATAATACCCCAGAACCCACAAGCGCGAAAGCGGCAGCGTCGGAATCTCGATCTCGGGCGGGATCCGTCCAAATGTCTCCTCACCCGTGCGAATAACCTTTTCTCGCGGTAGGCCAAGCGCGTCTATGGCCGAGATACCGACGCTGAGGTTCATGTAGAGTCGCCCGGCGATGTTGCCCACCAGAGGAAATGGCATGTCCTCAACCAGGTAGCCGTTGCTGCGCAAGAAAACCTGCGCAATGGACCAGGTGAAGGGCGTCATCACGTCGGGGAAGGCCTCGCCAAAGTTGGCGTTTGTCCAGAGGTAGTCGCCGGTCAGGCTGTCGTTCCACTCGCCGGTGGCGGGATTGTGCCCCCGCAAGGTGGTGATGGGCCGGGACTGGAGCAGCCGGGGGAAGAAGCGTCCTGTGCGCCGCATATAGTGACGATATTCCTCCCCAAATGTATCGAGCATCATACGCTCCTCGTGGCCGACCCGCTCCACGATGAGCAGCGAGTAGACCATCCCGAGCACGCCGATGAGCCAGTTCGACGTGAGCAGGAAATCGGCCGCCAATACCGCAAAAAACGACGTGTACATCGGATGACGTATCCAACGATAGACGCCCTTGACAACGA
>JAUWNP010000047.1 GCA_030612585.1 Anaerolineae bacterium | reverse complement strand
GGCAAGGAAAAAAAAACGAGATGGGCAGGATCATTGGTGTGCTGAACTATAAAGGAGGCACAGGCAAAACGACCACGGTGGTGAGCCTGGGTGCTGGCCTGGCCTCGCGCGGAGCGCGCGTTCTGTGTATTGACCTGGATGCCCAGGGCAGCCTGGCGACGTACCTGGGCATACACTATACCTATTCCCTGGCCCATCTGTTGTTAGGTCAAGCAGAACGGCAGGCCTGCATCGTCCAGGCGCGGGACAACCTCGATCTCATCGCCAGCGATGGCAACCTGCTTCAGGCCGAGGGAGAGTTGTGGCGCATGGACGATAGCCGGAGGGCCAGGCGAACACTGGTCAGCAAGTTGCGTGGCCTGGAGGACGAGTATGACTACGTCATTCTCGACTTCTCGCCTTCGGCCAGCCTCTTGAGTGAGAGCGGCCTACTATACGTCCGAGAACTGATCGTGCCAGTCTCAATGGGCTACATGGCGCTGATAGGGATCCGGCAGGTGATCGCGACACTGAAGAATATCGGCCAGATACCCGGACATCGCATTCGGTTTTACCTGATCATTCCAACGCTCTATCACGCCCGGTTGCGACAGGATCGTGAGGTTCTGGGGATCTTGCACCGTCGCTTTGCCAACAGGGTGACCGAACCGATCCGGGCGAACGTAAGGGTTTCCGAAGCGCCCAGTCACCATAAGACCATCTATGAGTATTCGCCCCGCAGCACTGGCGCGACTGACTATAAACGTCTGGTAGAGAGGGTTCTTCGCGATGGCTAAAGGAAAACAAGAGTCTGACAAGGTACTAGGCCATGATCCATTCGCAGGCATGGACATGGAATGGATGGAGCGGGAGGAGGGTGAACCGTCCATTGAAGTCCTGGGCCATGATCCATTCGAAGGCGTGGATACGGAATGGATGGACCAGGAGAGAGATGAGCCATCCCCCGGGTTGGCTCAGGGGGAGGTCAAGGTCGCGCTTGACGAAGTCGAGGCCAGGCCTGCCCTGAGTGCAGCCGAAGGGCCTGTCCTGAGCACAGCCGAAGGGCCTGCCCTTGAACGAGTGGCTGCAGAGGTTGAACCGCTGGCCCAACCCAAACCCTTGGAACCGCTTCGAACAGGCCGCCCAACCGGCGTCGTTCCTGCAAGAATCTCTATGCCCGAGGCCACGTTCCACTTTCCCAGCGACTTCAAGTGGGGTGTCGCCACCGCTGCCCACCAGGTCGAGGGCAACAACACCAACAACGACTGGTGGGCCTGGGAGCAGCAGGAGGGCCACATCAAAGACGGACACAAGTCTGGGCTGGCCTGCAACTGGTGGGAGAACGCTGAGGCTGACTTCGACCGCGCCGCCGAACTGGGTCTGAACGCACTTCGTCTCTCAGTCGAATGGTCGCGTATTGAGCCCCGCGCTGGCGAGTTCGACGATTCCGCGCTGGAACGGTACGGCCAGATGCTGCGGGGCCTGCGCGAGCGGAACATTGAGCCCATGGTCACCCTCCACCATTTCACCAACCCCTGCTGGCTGGCCGAACGGGGTGGATGGGAGAACCCGGAGTCCATCTCGCTCTTTGCCCGTTTCGTGCGCCGGGTCGTCGAGTCGCTGGGCGAGCACTGCGATCTGTGGTGTACCATCAATGAGCCCAATGTCTATGGCTACATGGGCTACCTGGAGGGCGTCTTCCTCCCCGGCGAATCCGATTTCCAGGCGGCGATGCGCGTCATCCGCCACCTCCTTGCGGGCCACGCCGCCGCCTACCGGGAGATCCACGCACTCCAATCCCAGGCTCGCGTTGGCTTCGCCCACAACATGCGCATTTTTGACCCGTACACTCCCCACTCCCTGCCGGATCGCCGCGTCGCCCGGATGGTGGACAAGGTCTACAACCAGAACATCCTGACCGCGTTGACCAAGGGGCGTTGGACGCTCCCGCTGGGTCTCGGTCTGGCCTGGAAACTGCGGCACACGCTCGACTGGATTGGCCTCAACTACTACACTCGTGACCTGGTCACTTTCGACTACACGCAGAGTCAGACGCTCTTCAGCCGCCGCCTGCACGCCGACGACGCCGAGTTGCTCGACGGCGGCTACGGTGAGTTCTATCCCCGTGGGATGTTCCGCAGTCTCCAGGGGTTGGCACGCCTGGGTCTGCCCATCTACGTAACGGAGAATGGCATTCCAGACGATGACGACGACCAGCGGCCCCGCTACCTCCTGACCCACCTGCACCAGATGTGGCGCGCGATCCAGTTGTGCTACCCGGTGATGGGCTACTACCACTGGACTCTGGTGGATAACTTTGAGTGGGCCGAGGGGTGGGCACTACGCTTTGGCCTTTTCGCGCTTGATCCCGAAACCCAGGCCCGCACATCGCGCCGCAGCGCCGACCTCTACGCCGACGTCATCCGGGCCAATGGTATCACCCCCCGGATCATTGACACCTACACGCCGGAACGGCGAGCTGAATTGTTGCCACGGTAAAACTGCCTTCCTGGCATCCAGACGCCGCCAGCGCATCGGCCCCCTGACAAGTTGCAGTCCAGGGGTCACGAGAGACTGCTCCCAACGCAAACAGCCCGAATCGCCGCCTATCAGGAGTGAAGATGGAAAAGCAACCGATGACCTACTGCCCCCGCTGCGGGATGGCAATGGAGACGGCCGAAGTCGGGGGGCGCGTGCGCGAGGTCTGCCCCGCCTGCGGTTTCATCTTGTACCGCAACCCAGTGCCCGGTGCTGGCGTGCTGGTGGAGATGGAAGGAGGCATTGTGCTGGTCCAGCGAGGCCAGCCCCCGTTCGTGGACTGGTGGGCTCTCCCAGCCGGTTACATCGAGGAGGATGAGAGTGTCGAGCAGGCAGCGGTGCGGGAGTGCAAGGAGGAGACCGGGCTCGACGTCGAACTTCTGGAACTGTTCGGTGTCTACTCCTTCCCGGAGGGGCCAGTGCAGAGCGGCATCATCATTTTCTACCGCGCCCGGCCTGTGGGCGGGACACTGCGAGCGGGTGACGACGCACAGGGCGTGGGTATTTTTCCCCCCGATGGCTTGCCGGAGGAATTAGCCTTCCGCACTCACCGGGAGGTGATCACCCGCTGGGTCCACAGCCGCTTGCCGGAGTTCCGCGCCCAAATGCCCGGCGTCGTCATCCGGGAGACCCGTGCTGGAGACGAAGACCGGGTGCTGGAACTGCTGCCGCTGATTCCCGCGAACGCAGATTTGAGCCCCGCCGAAATGCAGGCCGCGGCCCAGCGCTTCCGTGAGAGTCTGGCGATGGATGTACTGGTTGCAGAGATGGACGGAGAGGTGGTGGGTTTCCTCGTCCTTTCGTTTGTCCCTGCTCTTTCTGGACTGCGGGCTTTGCTTGATGACTTGGCCGTCGATCCGGGGTACCGGCGACAGGGAATCGGCGCGGCACTGGTGGAAGCGGCGATCCAGCGGGCTAGCCGCCATGGGGCGACCCACTTGCTGGTGGACACCTCCCGGGGCGACCCCATCGCCCGTGACTTCTACCAGGCCTGTGGTTTCGAGGCCGGTGGTGTCGCACCCCTGCGCATCCGGTAGGACAGCAGAAGAGGGCGACCCCACATGGGGTCGCCCTGTGATGGCGGAGAGGGTGGGATTTGAACCCACGGAGCATTGCTGCTCACGCGCTCTCCAGGCGCGCGCGTTCGGCCGGACTACGCAACCTCTCCATGCCTACTACGGTGCGAATTATACCATCCTGTGGCACGGTTGACAAGGGGGCTTTCTGTAAAGCCCCTGTCCTTGCCCGCCTACAACACTAGTTTGACCAAAGTGAAGAGGCCCAACACGGTAACGGCAATTCCGATCGCCCAACGCATTTTCTGCATGGGTACCTTCTTGACTGTGAGTGCAGCGAAGGGCACCGAGATCACAGCCCCCAGGATGAGCGAGGGAGCCAGTCCCCAGTCTACTGCACCGTTTCCTGTCAGCGTGTAAGCGAGCACGCCGACGATGCACACCAGCCCTTCGGCCAGCGACGTGATACCAATGGCCCCTTTGCCATCCACCCCCGCCATTATTTGGCCGCCGGTGACGAGTGGGCCGTAGCCGCCGCCGCTGAGTCCCTTGTTAAATGCGGCCACGAGTCCCAGCCCAATCACTTTTTTCCACGAGAAGGCGAAGGTCTTGCCTATGGTCAGCAGGATGCCAACGCCCATACTCAGCACGAGCACGCCGATGTACGTCTTGATCACCCACTCAGGCACGTTTACGGCGAGAAAGACGGCCGCCAACGTGCCAACGATGCTGCATGCCGCCAGTACCAGGGCAACCCTGAACGGGCGCGATCCCGGTTTGAGGTTGACGTTGCCGCACCCATGGTGGAATACCCCTGCCAGGATGCCGGTCAGGAATTCCGAAAGCAGCACCGCGGGTACAATTTGTATCGTTCCGTACCCCGCCAGGAGCAGGATAGGGGTGAGAGTGGTACCGTACCCCATGCCCAGCGTCGAGTCAACGTATTCGCAGACCAGCGCGAGCAGCAAGAGGGGCCAGTGGATTTGGATAGGCATGTTGTTTCTCCTTTGGGAAGATATTACAGAATTTCTAGCGATATTGTCGGAAATTAATCGAAAATATATAAGGAATTCAAGAACGAGTCTGTTCGGCAACCAGATCGGCCAGGGTGGTGTTTTCCATAATCTCAGCCACAGTGTCACGCACCTCTTTCATCACCCGTCGCAGGCCGCAGGCCTCCATATCAGGGCAGCCGCAGGGCTCGTAAGCCGTCGCGCTCACGCAACTGATGGGGGCCAGTGGTCCATCCAGCAGGCGCACGATTTCCGCCAGGTTGATCTGGTGCGGGGGGTGGGCCAGGTAGTACCCTCCTCGGGGCCCCTTTTGACTGTGCACGATCTGGCCGTGCTTAAGCGTGAGCATAATCTGCTCCAGGAACCTGGGCGGGATGTTGTTCCGTCCGGCCAGATCCTTGTTCCGTATCGGTCCTTCGCCATAGTGCGCAGCCAGGTCCTGTAGGGCTCGTAAACCGTATTCGCCTCGTTTGGAAAGTTTCATCGCACCCCTTTAACCTATAAAGCCTATAAATCCAATCGATTTAATTATACTCTATAACGACAGGATTGTCAAGTACGAGGACAGGAGCCTCATGCGGGGCTCACGTTGGAGCCTGAAACTGTCACTTATTTGAGGTCGTCGTAGGAGATGAGAGCGATGCCCGATTCCACAATGCGCTGCCGCACGCGTGGGTCGAGCAGGGCGCGGTAGTCCCCCTCGCGCCAGCCCTCGGTGCCGGGGTGGGCCAGTAGTTCGGTGATGCCGTCGGGGAGGGCATCCAACAAGCCCAGCAGGTGCTCCGCCGTGCGATGCTTGCCCTGTGAGAAGGACATCTCGAAGTAGTGGGGCCGCTTCAGACCATACCGTTCCACCAAGCGCTGGTAACGCTGGCCCTGCCAGAAGGGCATACGCACCGGGAGATGCCCATACTTCTGGGCCAGTTCCAGGCTGACGCGGAACCAGGCGAGGAAGACATAGGGATAGTAGCAGTGCAGGTCCAGGTGGTCGGGCGGGCGGCCGGTAGCGGCGATGAACTTCTCGATCTGGGCACGCCACTCAGCCTTGAGTTCGTCGGTGCGGAGGCGTCCGTAGCGCAGGAGTAGTGGCATGCCGTCGCGGAAACACCCATCAGCGTCCACCAGCGAGCCCACCTGTTCCGGGGGGAGGATGGGGTGACCGTCGTTCATCACCAGGTGTACGCCCGCGCCCAGGCCGGGGTGGTCGCGCAGGTAAGCGGCGGCCTCGGGCCAGTGGGGCTGGTTCACCAGCGCGGTTGTACTGGTGACGATGCCGGCCTCGTGTAGGGCGATAGTGGCAGGGACGGAGCCCTCGGCGTAGCCGAAGTCGTCAGCGTTGATGATGAGACGCTTGGACATAGATTGCTCCTTGCATGGATAGGCTTGCGCGTTTGTCGTTGGCTATTCTCCGTATTGGCCCCTACGGAACGCCTCGCTCGAACATCCTGCCCTCCCCTATCGATCAGAACCCGAACCTCGGCATCACGACATCCCGCCCACTCTACGAAGCGGGCGCAACAGCATCGAGCCATTCTCTGGCAAAGCGTTCGCTGTCTACAGCCGTGACAACGCGTGTCATCTTGCCAGCCGGGTCAATAGGGAAAGTCAGGAGTCCATCCTCAAAGTTGGTGACGAGCGGCATCTCTTCAATCCGTACTCCGTCCCAGCCTGCGGCAACGGCGCAGGCCAGAGGATCGTACTGGAAATTCAACAAATCATCGGGCAGTCGCTCGTGCTGCCGGCCGAACTCCGGCATGCGGAAATCCGCTCCGTGCATCTCACCTTGAATGGCGATCAAATTCCCAAGGGGGCCGGAAGCCCGAAGTCGGGGCAAGTGAGCCGTGCGCAGCGTAACTTCGAGGGTCACGGGGAGTTGGACAAGCATTGGGTTGCATCGCTCGAATACAATCCGTGCCGCTATTGGGTCCTGTTGCACATTGTAGTCCATCTCTGGCCCCCAGTTCGGCAGACCAGGCCGGACAGGCGTGACGTACCCACCCATCAAGACTACTTCTACAGAGGCCAGCGACCCTGGGCGGGCCACTTCGAGCAGCGCCAGGTTTGTATATGGGCCGATGACCACAATCGTGGCCCCGGCATCGATGCTGCGCACCAGTAGATCCAGTGCTGTCCCTGGCGGAGCCGGCCTGGGCACTATCTGCTCGGGCCAATACCTGTTTATCTCAGGGAACCCGACGGGTGTGCGAAAGTCAGCGAGTGACCCCTCCGCACCTGCGGCAACGGAAATGCCACTGCGGCCAGCCAGCCGCAGAGCATACTCAATAAACCCGACTCGAAGACCCTGCATATCGGCAGATGTCGTGATACCGGTCAGCCTCACATCAGGCCACCCCAGTAGCATCGCCAGCGCGCACAGGTCGTCGGTATCTGATCCAAGGTCTGTGTCGAGGTGAATGCATCTCATTGCCGCATTGCTCCTAACAGTCTGTCAACGTGAACGATCATGCTTCGAGAATGCCTCTCAGGTTATCTCCCGAGGCGACTTTTATCTGGCCTGGATGCTCTACGACCACTACTGCGCTACTATTGCCCCCCCGCTAGAACTCAAACCTCAGCGTCACGATCTCCCGCCCGCGCACCGGCAGCGTCACGGCGTTGGCATCACGGGCTACTTCCGCGCCCTCCTCCTCCGCCAGATTGACCCGCAGCGCTCGCCGGAAAGGCCGCCATAGCCGGATGGTGCCTTCCATTGGCTCACTGTCCACGTTCCAGCAGCGGACGATGAGCCCTTCATCCTCCTCTGGCGCTTTGACCGCGCTGATCTCCAGTGTCGCAGGCTCCACGGTGACGAAACTGAGCGTGGTCGGCAGTCCTTCGGCTTTGCTCAGGACAGGCCCTTCGGCTTTGCTCAGGACAGGCCCTTCGACTTTGCCCAGGACAGGCCCTTCGATCTCGCTCAGGACAAGCGGGCCGGGGTGCGCGCCAGTGGGAATGGCGCGCAGGTCGGTCTGGAAACCGTAGGCCAGGGCGTGGGCCTGGCGGTAGTCACCGGTGTGGGGGATGAGACTGTAGCGGAACGTGTGGCGACCAGGGCACTGAGCCTCGGGGACGGCCTCCGCCGGCCCGGCGTGGCCCCGGCGACAATGCATGTCATCGCGGGAGAGCCAGCCTATGCAGCGTAACAGCGTCAGCGCGATCTCGGCCCCATCCTCGCACCGCAACACCTCGTACTCCGGCAGTCCCCGGTTCGCCAGCATCACCCCTTGCTCTCCATCGCTCACGTCTACGAAGGCCCGCTGTGGATGGGTGGACACCGGCTGCTCGGCCCAGGTATCGGTCCCAGCCGGCACATCCAGCGGCCGCTCGATGACGTCGAAGTGACCGTCGGCGAAGGCAGTGTCCACTGTCAGGCCGGTGGGGAAGTGGACGCGGAACCGGTGGTCACCGATTTGGTTCTCGACCGTCGTCTCGAAGTCCACGCGGCAGACGCCAGCGGTGAGAGTGACACGGGTGACGATGGGGAGCGGTACCGTCTCAGCGTCGCGGCGGGAGCGGTCCTCTGAGGCCAGGGAGACGGGCACCTGATAGACCAGCGTGATCTCCAATGTCGCGCCTATCTCGTCGTCCGCTAGCAGCCGGATGGTGGGTGGCGTGGCGGGATGGTCCACCAGGCGGTCGTGTTCAGGTTGGCAGTAGTTGTACTCGTCCCCCCGGTCGCCGCCATCCACGAAGCGGTTACAGCCCCGGAGGACCCGGCCGGTGGTCTCGTCGCTGATGGTGAGGGTGCCGTTCTCGGAGTTGACCTCGACGCGGAAGAATTCATTCTTGATGCTAGATGCTGGATGCTGGCGGCTAACGCCTGACGGCTGACGGCTGCCTGTCTGAAAGTGGTAGGTGCGGTAGCCCAGAGGTGGGAGATCGCGGGCGACGAACTGGATGGTCAGTCTGGAGGGTATACGGTTGTGGCGGCCCAAAGTGCGGTAGGGCACTGGCTGTCCGGCTTCGTCCAGCAGCACCAGGTCCGGTTCGGGGGAAGGTTCGACCCCGACGGAGACCAGATCGGTGCGGGGGACACTCGCCGGGTTGAAGACGACGATAGCCGGGGTGGAAGTATTGATCTGCCGCACAATCGCCTGGAGGGCTCGCCGCGTCACCTCCTCGCCGATCTGCTCACACCAGTCGAAGCGAGTGACCATCTCGCGGTGCACCTGATCAACAGAGCAGCCGCAGATGGAGTCGTGGGGGTGATTCTTGAGGAGGTATTTCCAGGCGCGGTGGGTCAGTTGACGGGTAGATGAGTAGATAGGTAAATGAGTAGATGAGGCTCCGCCTACTTGTTTCCTCATTTCCTCATCTACTCGTTTCCTCGTATCCTGCTCTATTTGTCCAGCGATTGCTCCAAATGGTTCAGCCCATTTCTCCAATAAAACCTCGCAGGCATGGTTACGCTTTTTGATCCACATGCGGGTGGAGAGGACGCCGGGCAGCAGGTGGGCACGCTGGGGAGAGCGGAGTTCACCGCCAATGACGGGCAACCGGGATTCGCGTTCGCCCAGTTCGTCGCGCACGGCGGCCAGGTAGCGCGGCAGAGTCGAGTGGACGACGCGGGTGTCCTCCAGACGTGCGCCGGCCGCCGCGAGCAGCCGGGAGAGGTCGGCGCGAGGCCGCATGTGGTCGGTGCCTTGCATGGCCAGAATGTGGGAGGTGGTGGCATAAGGAGCCAGGCTATCGCGCAACTCCATCAGTCCTTGGACAAAGCCATCCTCGTCGGCGGGCAACCGGGCAGCGTTGCCGTAGGAATCGCGCAGGTGGAGCAGGAGCACCTCGCTGCCATCGGGAGCGCGCCAGTGTAGTTCGGTGGGCTGGTCGCCGACACCGCGCCACAGGCAGGCCACGTCAATGCCAAAGCCACGCAATATCTGGGGCATCTGCCCGATGTGACCGAAAGGGTCAGGGAGGTAACCGATCTTCATCTTGGGGCTAAAGCGACGGCACACCCGCTCGCCCAATAAGAGATTGCGCACCGTCGCTTCCGGGCTGACCAGAAATTCGTCGGGCAGGATGTACCAGGGGCCGATGACTAACCGCCCCTCCTGGACATAGCGGCGGATGTCCTTCTCCCGTTCGGGCCGAATCTCCAGGTAGTCCTCCAGCACGATCACCTGCCCGTCGAGCATGAAGTAGTGATAGTTGGGATCAGCGCCCAGCAGCGCCAGGAGTTGGTCTATCAGTTCGACCAGGCGAAAGCGGAACTGCTGGAAGGGCAGGTACCACTCGCGATCCCAGTGGGTGTGTGAGACGATGTGGATTGTGAGCATAGCATCTCCTTAAGAAACCGGGTTTTTTCCGAAAAACCCGGTTTCTATGGTATCTCCTTCATTGGTGGTTGGGGGGCCAGGTGCTGCAATGCCGCCCTGCTCAGGGGATGGTGTCCATGACCAGCGTAGACCCATTCCGGCTTGAGCGCCTGCAGGCGGTCGAGGCTCTCTGGGATGAGCGACCAATCGTCGGCGAAGTAGCGCTGCACGTGGGGACGGCCCGTGGTGGACAGCAGGTCACCCACGAACGCGATGCGCCCCTCGACGATGAGGCAACTGGAACCGGGGGTGTGACCCGGCGTGTGGAGCACTACTGCGTCTAGGCTGTAGGAGTGCAGATCGCTGCCATCGTCGAGGAGGAGGTCGGGCGGGGTTGGCTCCGGTTGCAGGTACGGCCCAAACAGCCGCAGGAGCGCCCACAGCAACCTGCCCCGGCCCCGCACCGAGCCGACGGGGGTTTCTCCTCGCGCCATCGCGTCTCCATCGGCGCGATGAATGGCGATGGTCGCGCCAGTGAACCGCCGCAGCGCAGCGGCGCTGCCGTAGTGGTCGAGGTGGGCGTGGGTGATGAAGATGAGCCGTAGGTCATCCCGCCCTAGCGCTCGCATCTGTCGCACCACCCTTCGTTCGCAGTGGGGTAACCCGGCGTCCACCAGCGCTAGACAGGCGTCGCTCTCAATCAGATATGCGGTTGATATCCCCATTGGAATGTTATGAACCTGCAGCGACATATTGGTCTCTGTGTTGCCAGTGGTCAAGGAAGGTAGCAAGGGGAGAGTACAACAGGAAAAGGAAAAAGTCAAGGTGGTAGCAATTCGTCGAGGCGGCGGAGTACGTAATCGGGCTGGATATCGGAGGCGGCCAGGTCTACGGGCGTGGTGACGCCGGTGAGGACGACACCGGTTGCCATCCCGGCCTCCTGGCCCATACGAATGTCAGTCTCCAACCGGTCGCCGACGATGATACATTCAGAGGCCGGGAGTTGGAGGTGATCGAGGATAGCGCGGGCAGTGATAGGCGAGGGCTTGCCGACGACGACCTCGACCCGCTTGCCGGTGCAGCCCTCGAGCGCGCCGATGACAGCCGCTGCGTCGGGGAGGCCGCCTTCAGGGGTAGGACAATAGCGGTCGGCATTGGTGGCGATGAAACGCGCCCCGGAGCGGATGGCGTCGAACCCAATCTGGAGTTTGCGGTAGTCGAAGGTGCGGTCGAAGGAGGCGACGACGAACTCGATCTCAGCAGGCCACCGGCCTGAAGAGCCGGTGCTGGGCTGGGCCAGGTGAAAGCCGGCCGCGCGCAGTTCCGCCAGCAGTGGCGGTTCGCCGATGACGAAGAGAGCCGCACCGGGGGCCTCGTCCTGCAGCCAGCGGGCCAGCACCCAGGAGGAGTTGATGACCTCGTCGGGCGAGGTGGGGATGGACAGGCGGGTAAGTTTGGCGGCGTAGTCGGCGCGGGTCTGCAACGGCTTGTTGCTCAGGAAGACGACGCGGGAACCGGCCGCGCGCAGCGTCTCAACCGCGCGCTTGGCTCCCGGCAGGAGCGTTTCGCCCAGGTAGACGGTGCCGTCCAGGTCGAAGACGTAGCCGGGGAAGAGGGGGATGGTTGGTTTAGCGCATATCATTGCAGTAATCGCCTGGCCTCCCAGCGACGCAAGTTCTTGACTTCCGCGCGGAGTTGCATTATACTGAACCTACCTTCGAGCAATGCAGCAAGAATCCTCGCGGCTTTCATGGAGCCCGAGGCGCAACCAAGACGATGGGTCACCCTGGCAAGGCTATGATAGCACAAGGCCCGCCCATCGTCAAGATGCGGCGGGCATTTTGGTGCCCGCAGTTCATAGCACAGAGGAAACCCAATGCCCCAAATCAAACCCGGCCACACCATCCAAGGCCCCCGCTGGCCCGAACCGGTGGACGTCAAACTGGTAGAAGACCTGGGCGACTATGTCCACCTGGTCGGAGCGACCACCGGCTCCGGCGAGCACGTGGACCAACTGCTCCCCCGCCAGGAACTGGCCCAATTGCAGATCGCCCGGGTGGAGACCGACTTCACCGCCTCGCCCCGCGAGGTCTTCCTGGCCCTGGAGGCCCGCCGCTACCGCTTCGCCTCCCTTTACGACCCACTGTTGGCAATGAACACCTCCAAGGTGGACCCGCTGCCCCACCAGATCGAGGCGGTCTATGGCTATGTGCTGCGCTTGCCCCGCATCCGCTTCCTCATCGCCGATGACCCAGGCGCGGGCAAGACGATCATGGCCGGGCTGGTGATCAAGGAACTCAAACTGCGCCACCTGGCCCGCCGTATCCTCATCGTAGCGCCAGGCCACCTCAAGGACCAGTGGCGGCGGGAGATGAAGGATCGCTTCGAGGAGAACTTTGTCGTCATAGACCGGGGGGTGATGAACGCCCTCTATAGCGAGAACGTCTGGCAGCGGGAGATGCAGATCATCACCTCGATGGACTTTGCCAAGCAGGACGATCTCCTGCCCTCCCTGGCCTCGGTCCACTTTGACCTGGTCATCGTGGATGAGGCGCACAAGATGAGCGCCTACGTCTACGGCAACAAACTGGAAAGGACCAGCCGCTACCGTCTGGGGGAAGTCCTCTCGCGTTGCACCACCCACCTGCTCTTTCTGACCGCCACGCCCCACAAGGGTGACCCGGAGAACTTCCGCCTCTTTCTGGACCTGCTGGAGCCCGGCTTCTTCGCCACCACCGATATGCTGGCCGAGTCCATCCGCAACCAGGACAATCCCTTGTTCATCCGCCGCGTCAAGGAGGACATGAAGGACTTTGAGGGTAGGCCGCTATTCCTGCCCCGCCACGTGGAGACCAAACCCTTCAATCTAGGCACCGAATCGCCCCGGGAGAAGGACCTGTATAACGCGCTGTCCCGCTACGTGAGCGAACAGTACAACCGGGCCCTGACCCGCAACCGGCGGCGCAACGTGGCCTTCGCCCTGGTCATCCTCCAGCGGCGGCTGGCCTCCAGCACCTACGCTCTCTATCGCTCGCTGGAGCGGCGCAAGAAGCGATTGGAGGGCCTCTTGCAGGAGGCTCTGGAAGGAGCACAGGAAGCGCGGCGAGCGGGCGAGGGGAGCCTGGACTTCGATGCTGTGGAGGACCTGAGCGAGGAGGAGCGCTGGCGGCAGGAAGAGATCTGGGAGACGCTCAGCGTGGCCGAGAACCGCCAGGAACTGGAGCGGGAGATCCAGACGCTGGAGGGCCTCATCCGGCAGGCTCGCGCCATCATCCAGAGCGGGGAGGAGGTCAAACTCCGTCACTTCCGGGAGGCGCTCGACGACCTGAACCGCCAGCACCCCGGCGCCAAGATTCTCGTCTTCACCGAGGCCCGCGACACGCTCTCGTACCTGGAGCAGCGTGTCCGCGAGTGGGGGTACTCCATCTGCACCATCCACGGTGGGATGCGGCTGGAAGAGCGCGTCCACGCCGAGGGGGTGTTCAAGAACGAGGCCCAGGTGATGGTGGCCACCGAGGCCGCGGGCGAGGGCATCAACCTCCAGTTCTGCAACCTGATGATCAACTACGACATCCCCTGGAACCCCAACCGGTTGGAGCAACGGATGGGACGCATCCATCGTTACGGGCAGACCCAGGAGGTCTTCGTATTCAACCTGGTGGCCGAGGACACCCGCGAGGGGAGGGTGCTCACGCGGCTCTTTGCCAAGTTGCAGGAGATTCGCAACGCCCTGGGCAGCGACAAGGTGTTCGACGTATTGGGCGAGGTGCTCTATGGCAGCGGCAAGAACCTGGCCCAACTGCTGTTGGAAGCGGCCGCCAGTGCCCGCAGTATGGACGAGATCCTGGCGGAACTGGACATCGAGGTGGACGAGGAGTATATCGCTCAGGTGAAGGAGAACCTGGGGGAAAGCCTCGCCACCCACTACATTGACTACACCCGCATCCGTGAGATGGCCGACCGGGCGCGGGAGCATCGGCTCATCCCCGAATACACCCAGGCGTTCTTCCAGAAGGCGATGGAGGCCGCCGCCGCCGGCGATGGCGCAAAGGTCTGCGACCGTGGGGGTGGATTCCTCGCTGTGGACGCTATCCCCTTCGAGGTGCGCCGTATTGCCCAGGAGGACGACTTTAAGAAGCGCCACGGCTCGCTCCAGCGGCGCTATCCGCTGGTCGCCTTTGATAAGGAGATCGCTCGCTGGCACGCCAGGGCCGAGTTTGTCTCCTTCGGCCACCCGCTCTTCGAGGCAGTACTGGCCTGGGTGGAACAGAAACTGACCGGCAGCCTCGCCCGGGGCGCTGTCTTCACCGACCCTGACGGCCGGTTGGACGGTGTACTGCTGTTCTACGAGGGGGACGTGCGGGACGGCCTGGGGCAGGTGGCAGGGTGCAGGCTCTTTGCTCTCTACACCGACCTGGCCACCGGCGAGGTTCACCCCGCCAACCCGGCCCTTCTATGGGACCTGGCGGAAGGCCCACCCCAATCTCCCAATTCCCCAATTCCCCAACCTCCCAACCCCCCAGACCTGGAAGCCCTCAAACAGCAGGCTCTGGGGGTGCTGCTGCCGACCCTTGCCGATTACCGGCAGCAACTGCAGGCCGAGCGAGATCGCCAGGCCGAGATCAAGGAGAAGTATGGGGTCAAGTCCCTGGAGTATCTCATCATCCAGTTGGATGGCGACTTGATCAATCTCTACGCCCGGCGGGAGCGGGGGGACAAGGTGGACCTGCCGATCCACAACAAGGAGGAGCAGAAACGCGGCTACGAGGAGGCGCTGGTGGTCTTGCAGCGGACCGTCGCCCAGGAGCGCAGCCTGACGATGGGTATGCCCCGCTTCGTCGGGGCGGTGCGGGTGGTGCCTGCCAACCAGGCCGACGTCGTTGTGGAGATGGTGGAGGACGCGGACATCGAACTGGTGGGGATGGAAGTGACGATGGAATACGAGCGGGAGCAGGGCCGCGTCCCGGAAGACGTCGCCACCGAGAACCTGGGCTTTGACGTCCGCTCCACCGACCCGGAGACGGACCAGAAGCGCTACATCGAGGTCAAGGCCCGGGCCAAGATCGGCCCCGTGGCGCTGACCCAGAACGAGTGGTTCAAGGCCAGCCGCTTCGGCCCCGAGTTCTACCTGTACGTGGTCCTCAACGCTGCCACACAGCCCCAACTCTACATCATTCAGGATCCGGCGGCCAACCTCCAGCCCCAGGAGCGGGTGGAGGTGCGCTACCTGGTGCCGGTGGGCGACATTACCGGCAAGGGAGAAAAGGTGTGATGACCATGCTGTTTGCTTGATTCCACTATGGAGGAACTATGATTTCCTTGATCGAGGCATTAAACTTTCGCTGTCTGAAATATACTCACCAACCACTGGGACCATTTCACATTCTCGTGGGACCAAATGCCAGTGGCAAAACGACCTTTCTCGACGTCGTGGCCCTGCTTGGACGATTGGTATCTGAGGGCCTTGAGGCAGCCGTCTACGAGCGAACTCGAAACTTTCAGGATCTCGTCTGGGCAAGGTCAGGTGAGAAATTTGAATTGGCCATTGAGGCTGTGATTCCAACCATCTTGAGCGAAAAGATTGCCAATGAGAGATACGGTGTTATACGGTACGAGGTTTCTCTGGGCATTGATCCCGAAACTCGTGAAGTATCCATTTTGGCTGAAAAGGTTTTGTTGAAAGAGAACCAATCGGTTGCCCCAGTGCAGAGGATGTTTTTCCCTATGGAGATCATGCCACCTGCGACAATACTGACTCCGAGAGGAGCACGCGGTACCCGTACTGTCATCAACAAGGTTCCAGGGGGGAATGACAATTTCTATTCAGAAGTCTACAAAGAGTCGGGCAAAGGCTGGGCGCCGGCCTTTAAGCTCGGCCCGCGCAAATCGGCCCTGCGCAATCTTCCAGAGGATGAATCCAAGTTCCCCGTGACGACCTGGTTGAAAGGATTGCTGGCCGAAGGCGTTCAGCAGTTTGTACTCAACAGTATGCTCATTCGCAAAGCCAGTCCGCCGGGGCAGGTGCGCGGCTTCAAGCCGGACGGCTCAAACCTGCCCTGGGTGATAGACAACCTGCAGAAAAAAGCGCCAGATCGCTTTCGGGACTGGGTGGCTCATCTGCGGACGGCGTTGCCCGATATTAAGGACATTCGCACTGTGGAAAGGCCAGATGACAGACATCGTTACTTGGTGCTCTGTTATGATGGGGATCTGGAGGTACCTTCGTGGGTCGCATCGGATGGGACGCTGCGACTGCTGGCCCTCACTCTCCCGGCGTATTTGCCTGATCTCAAGGGGGTTTATCTCATTGAGGAGCCAGAAAACGGGATTCATCCCAGGGCAGTGGAAACCATGTTCCAGTCCCTCTCGTCTGTCTACGATGCCCAGGTACTCTTGGCGACACATTCCCCCGTCATCTTGAGCATTGCCGAAGCAAATGAGGTACTTTGTTTTGCCAAGACACTGGAAGGCGCTACAGATATTGTGCCAGGGAGCGAACACCCGGCGCTCAAAGAGTGGCGTGGCGAGACGAACCTGGGGGTTCTATTCGCCGGAGGAGTGCTGGGGTAATGAACGGGCCAAAAGACCTCGTTGTTCTTGTGGCGGACAAGAATATGGAATTTGCCGTCAAGGGTTTGCTTTCCCGTCCCAGGGCACTGGGGGTGCGCCCGATAACGAGTGATTTGTTTGTGCATCCCTATAGAGACCCGGGTTGCCTTCTGGATGGACACAGTTTTTTACGTCCTCTCGTGAATCGTTACTCGTATGCGTTGGTCATATTTGACCGGGAGGGATGTGGACGCGAACGTTTATCCAGAGAGACATTGGAACAGCAAGTTAAAGAGCGTTTGTCACAATCGGGATGGGGTGATCGTGCGGCCTCGATCGTGCTTGATCCTGAACTCGAGGTTTGGGTCTGGAGTGACTCGCCGCACGTTGACTCCGTATTGGGATGGAGCGGGAGACAACCCGACTTGAGGACCTGGCTGGCCGAGAAAGGATTTGTGGAGGCAAATGATCCCAAGCCCGATCGTCCCAAAGAGGCAACACAGGAGGCTCTCAGGCTTGTGCGGAAGCACCGCTCCTCGGCGCTCTATTTCCAACTGGCGACAAAGGTCAGCGTCAACCGCTGTGTTGATCCGGCCTTTTCCAGGTTCAAGGCAATACTGAGGAATTGGTTTTCGGAAGAGCAGCGGGGAGAAAAAACATGATCGATTCTCCAAATCCACGTCCCCAAACGGTTCCCCTCTTCTCCGACACCCGCCCCGAGGCCGAAGCGGTGCTGATCGGGCTTCTGCGCCAGGCCCCGCCATGGCGCAAGTTGCACATGGTGGGCCAACTGAACCAGACCGTGCGCACGCTGGCCATCAGCGGGCTGCGCCAACGATATCCCGAGGCCACCCCCCAGGAGTTGCGTCGTCGCCTGGCCGACCTGTTGCTCGGCCCTGACCTGGCCGTGCGTGCGTATGGTCCCCTGACCAAACAGGAGGCATCCCAATGAGCAACTGGATATGCGCTATTTGGTCAGCGCTGCGCAGATTATGGAGAAGCAAGGGTGATATGAAAATCGCCGTCTTGGGCTGGGGATCATTGATCTGGAACACCGGGGATTTGAAGATTGCCGGCGGTTGGCAGACTGGCGGACCGCAACTGCCAATCGAGTTCTCCCGCATTTCCAGCGATGGATGCCTGACCCTAGTGATTGATCCTCAAAATGGAGCAAATGTCACAACCCGGTATTCGACCAGTGTCTTCGAAAACATCGACGAGGCCATCGAAAATCTGAGCCGTCGGGAAAATATGCCTTCGACTAAGAATGTTGGCTTCGTCAACTTGAATACCGGCGAGCAGAAAAGCCACAACGCTGATGTTGCCGTAAATATCCGGGAGTGGGCGCACCAAAACCATTTCGATGTTGTGATCTGGACCGATCTGCCTTCCAATTTTGCCAGCAAGCGCCAGTTGGCGCAATTTACGGTCGAGACCGCAGTTGCTTATCTACAAAATTTGTGCGGCGAAACTGCACAGAAAGCCAGAGAGTACATCCAGAAAGCACCTGAGGAAGTCAACACACCAGTCCGCCGCAAGTTACAAGAGAGCGGCTGGCTGAATAAGGAGACACGATGACCGACCGCCGTTTCATCGAGGAATCATTCCCCGTCAAAGAAGTGAGCGCCATTTCGGCCAAGGAGAAGAACATCCGCCACGGCCACATCTGTACGCTGCACATCTGGTGGGCGCGGCGTCCCCTGGCCTCCTCCCGCGCCACCGCTTACGCCGCTCTGACCCCCGCGACCGACGACGTCACCCAGTGGCAAAAGCAGCGAGATTTCATCGTCGAGATGAGCAAGTGGGAAAACTCGCTCAACCCTTCCATCCTGGAAAAAGCCCGCCGTGACATCCTGGAGGCCCATGCTGAACGCTTGAGCGCCGAGCGGGGCGAACAGGTCACCGTGGAGGATATCGAGGCCGGGCGCGCCCCCCGCCCGCGCGTGCTGGACCCCTTCGCCGGTGGTGGGGCGATCCCGCTGGAGGCGCTGCGCCTGGGCTGCGAGACCTACGCCAGCGACTACAACCCGGTGGCTGTTCTCATCCTCAAGGCCACGCTGGAGTACCCCCAGAAGTTTGGCCGACCGGTGGAACGAGAGGAGACAAGCGATCTCTTTGGGAAGATGATGACGGAGAAGCGCACCGTCAACCCGCTGCTGGAGGCGGTGAAGAAGTGGGGGGACTGGGTGCTGGAGGAGGCGCGGAAGGAGTTGGCTCGCTTCTACCCGCCCGATCCCGACGGCAGTATCCCGGTGGGCTACATCTGGGCGCGAACCATCCCCTGCCAGAACCCCGCCTGCGGCGCTGAGATCCCCTTGATGCGCCAGTTCTGGCTGGCGAAGAAGCCGAAAAAGCAGGTGGCGCTCTATCCAGAGGCCACAGGTGGAATGGTGACCTTCCGCATCGTAGGTGACGGGTACGCTCCCTGGCCGGAGGGGTTTGATCCTAAGGTAGGCACCGTCCGCCGCGCTGTGGCGACCTGCCCCGTGTGCGGAGCGGTGGTGGCCGCTGAGACGACCCGCCGTCTCTTCCAGGAGGAGAAGGCTGGGCAGCGGATGGTGGCGGTGGTGCTGCACCACCCCAAACGCCGTGGCAAGACCTACCGTTTGGCGGTGGCGGTGGACGACCATACCTTCTGCTCAGCGGAACTGTCTCTCCAGGAGAAGCGCGAGCGCCTGATATTGAAATGGGGCCTTGATCCCGTGCCGGATGAGCCGCTAACACGGGTCCCGGTGGTCTTCGGTGTTATCAATGTGTGGGTCTACGGGATGAATGATTGGGGTTCCCTGTTTAACACCCGGCAGAAACTGGCCCTCATCACCTTCGCCGAGAAGGTACGCCAAGCCCACGAGCAGATGGTGGAGGAAGGGGTGCATCCAGAGTTTACCAAAGCTGTGGCAACCTATCTGGCGTTGATCACATCGCGAATGACAGACTTCGAAACCGGGTTATGTCGCTGGCACCCGCAGTGGGAGTTTATACCGAATACCTTTGCTCGTCAGGCGTTGCCAATGGCGTGGGATTATGCGGAGCTAAATCTGCTATCGCCTATACTCACGGGCACTTGGGAAAGTATGCATAGGCAGATTTTGAGGGCAACGGAATCAGCCACTGTCGCTTTTGTCCCAGGTACTGTCACTCAATCTTCCGCCACCCAACTTCCCTACCCTGACGGCTATTTCGATGCTGTCCTTACCGATCCACCTTACTACGACAACGTGCCCTACTCGTACCTCTCAGACTTTTTCTATGTCTGGCTCAAGCGCACGGTGGGGCACCTATACCCGGAGCTTTTTTCTACTCCCCTCACTCCCAAGGCAAACGAAATCGTTGCCTACTCTCACGGCGAAGAGGGACGGGAAGAAGGTAAACGCTTCTTCGAGGAGAATCTCAAGCGAGCCCTTCAGGAGACCCACCGTGTCCTCAAACCCGGCGGCGTTACTGTCGTCGTCTATGCCTACAAAACCACGGAAGGCTGGGAGACGGTCATCAATGCCCTGCTGGACTCCGGTTTGGTGGTGACCGGCGCTTGGCCGCTCCGCACCGAGATGAAAGCCCGGCTGCGGGCACAGGGGTCTGCTACTCTGGCTTCCTCCATCTACATCGTCGCTCGTAAGATGGCCCGCCAGCCCACCGGCTTCTACAACGAAGTGCGGGAGGAACTGCGCCAGCACCTGGACCGCAAACTGCAGCGCCTCTGGGAGGAAGGCATCGGCGGGGCCGATTTCTTCATCGCCGCCATCGGTTCGGCCATTGAGGTCTTTGGCAAATACGAGCAGGTGATGGACTATGAGGGCAACGTCGTCCGCGCCGACCGCCTCCTGCAGGACGTGCGCACCATCGCCACCGACTACGCCGTGCGCCAGATCCTGCAGGATGGTTTCACCGGCGAGGTCAGCGACCTGACCCGCCTCTACGTCCTCTGGCGCTGGAACTATGGCGAGGCCCGCGTCCCCTTCGACGAGGCCCGCAAACTGGCCCAGTCCTGCGGCGTGGACCTGGCGCGGGAGTGGGGCCGGCGCGGCTTCGTCAGCAAGGAGCGCGAGTTCGTCCGCCTCCTGGGGCCGCAGCGTCGCAAACTGGACGACCTTGAGAAAGACGACACCCGCGAACTGATTGACGTCCTGCACCGCGTGCTCCTGCTGTGGGAAAAAGGGCGGCGGGAGGAACTGGTGCAGGTGCTGGTGACCAGCGGCTACGGTCGCAGCGAAGCCTTCTACCGCGTCGCCCAGGCCGTCTCTGAGACCCTGCCCAACGAGAGCAAGGAGAAGAAACTACTCGACGGCTTCCTCGTCGGGCGTGAGAGAGTGCGGGAGGAGGTGGGGAAGGCGGGGCAACAGGGGAGGTTGTGGGAGAAATAGAACACGGATGGATAGAACACGGATGACACGGATGAGACGGATTCTCGCGGATTGAAGAAAACTGGAGTAGAACACGGATGAACACGGATGACACGGATTCGCACGGATTAAAAAGATAGAATCTGTGTAAATCTGTACAATCCGTTAAATCCGTGTTCCATTCAGAGGAGGCAAAGATGCTACACGAGGAAATCACAGGAGCGATTATTAAGGCTTTCTACACGGTGTACAACACCCTGGGCTATGGCTTTCTGGAGAAGGTCTATGAGAACGCCCTGGTCCACGAGTTGACAAAACTTGGACTCAAGGTTAGTCAGCAAATGCCTATCAAGGTGTACTACGACGGTTGTCTCGTAGGGGAGTACTTGGCCGATCTGGTGGTAGAAGGCTGCGTCATTGTGGAAATAAAGGCTGCCGAGAGCCTGTGCCCGGCGCACGCCGCACAACTTCTCAACTACCTCAAGGCCACCGAGGTAGAAGTAGGACTTTTGCTCAACTTCGGCCCCAAGCCAGAATTCGCCCGCAGAATCTTTACCAATGACAGGAAGTGACGAGATTAGAACACGGATGACACGGATAGAACGGATTTGCACAGATTCTTACAAAAAATCCGTGCTCATCCGTCGCATCCGCGTTCATCCGTGTTCTATTCTGTATCGGGAGGTGAAACGATGACCGCATTTCACACGATTGCCGTACCACACGAGGACATCCTGGCCGGACGGCTGACGCTGGACGTCTTCGCTGCCGACCTGTGGGAGGTGCACAAGGGCCGCGCCCCCGACGAGTACCGTGACCCCACCCGCTTCTTCCAAAAGACCTACCAGACCGAGGGGCTGACCAATCTGCTGGCCGTGGTCGAAAAGCGGCTGCGCGGCGAAGGTGGCGATCCCGTCATCCAGATCCAGACCCCCTTTGGCGGCGGCAAGACCCACGCCCTCATCGCCATGTACCACAAGGCGGCCGAGTGGGGTGCCAATCGAGTCATCGTCGTGGGCACGCCGATGGCCCCCACCGATACCTTATGGGGCCAGATTGCCCAGCAACTCACCGGCAGCCGCGCCGGGTTCGAGGGCTCGACGGCACCCGGTCGTGAGGCACTGCGGGCACTCCTGGAGGCCCACCAACCGCTGCTCATCCTGATGGACGAGGTTCTGGAGTACGCCACCAAAGCCGCCGGCGTGCCGGTGGGCTCCAGCACCCTTTCTGCCCAGACCCTCGCCTTCCTCCAGGAACTGACCGAGGCCGCCAGCACCCTGGAACGGGTTTGCCTGGCCGTCACCCTGCCCTCCAGCGTGTTGGAACACTACGACGAGGGGGCGGAGAAACTGTTCCGCCAACTCCAAAAGGTGGCTGGGCGCGTGGAAAAGATCTACACCCCGGTGCAGGAGCACGAGATCACCCAGGTCATCCGCCGCCGTCTCTTCTCCTCAGTGGACGATAAGCGGATGCAGGAGGTCGTGGGTGAGTTCCTGGACTACGCCATTGGAGAATCACTGCTGCCGGCGGGAGTGGAGCCATCGGAGTATCGCCAGCGCTTCGAGGTCTCCTACCCCTTCCTGCCGGAGGTGGTGGACATCCTGTACCAGCGTTGGGGCAGTTTCACCAGTTTCCAGCGCACCCGGGGCGTGCTGCGGCTTCTTTCCCTCGTCATCCACGCTCTTAAGGAGCGGGAACTGCCCTACATCACGCTGGCCGACTTTGACCTGGCCAACCAGGAGGTGCGCCGCGAATTGCTCAAGCACATCGGTCCCGAGTACGATAGCGTCATCGCCGCCGACGTCACCGGGCAGGAGGCCGGAGCCCGCAAGGTGGACGGCGAACTGGGCGCGGCCTACCAGGGATTGCGGTTGGGGACGCGGGTGGCTACCGCCATCTTTCTCTACTCCTTCTCTGGCGGCGTTGAGCGGGGGGCCACGCTGGGCGAGGTCAAGCGCAGTGCCACCACCACCAGCAACCCGGCCAGCGTGGTCGCCGAGGCGGTCGAACTGCTGAAGGGCCGCCATCTTTTCTACGTGCAACAACAGAGCGGCAAGTACTTTTTCACCAACCAGCCCAACCTGAACCGCATTCTCCTCACCCGGATGGAGAACATCGAGCCGGGCGAGATCGCGGTTGAGGAAGAGGCTCTGCTAAAGACTCGCGTAGGCGGACGGCGGCTCAAGGTCTTCTTATGGCCCACCTCCGACGCCGATATCCCCGACACGCCTGATCTGAAACTGATCCTCCTGCAGGAACGGGACGACAGGCTGATGGGAGCCATCTTGAAGCAGAAAGGGACCATTCCCCGTGTCCATTGTAATACCCCCTTCTTCCTGGTGGCGCTGGAGAACGAACGGCTCGCCTTGGAGATGTTGATGCGCAAGAGCCTGGCCTACGAGACATTGGCAGAAGACGCGACTCTCAGCCTCACCACGGACCAGCAGAAAGAGATCAAGCAGGGCCTGAAAAAAGCCCGTGGCGACCTGGCCGAGGCCGTGCGCCGCACCTACCGGCAACTCTTCATCCCTGCCCGCGACGGACTGAAGGAACTCGACCTGGGCATCCCCACGTATGGAGAGGACAAGCCGCTGGACGAGGAAGTGTACGACAAACTGCGCCTGGACGGGGAAATATCGGAGCGCATCGTGCCCCTGGTCATCAAGAAGCGTTACCTCACAGAGCAGGAGTATGTGCTGACCGAGCAATTGGCCCAGGCCGGGCTGCGGACGCCGGGGGAGATGCGGGTCGTCAGCCGGGAGGCGTGGGAGGAGGGGATCGCCGAAGGGGTGCGCCAGGGGTTGTTTGGGCTGGGATCGCTGGAGGACGACCGGCCCGTATGCCGCTACTTCAAGCAGGAGCCGTTTGTCGGGCTGGCGGGCAGCGAGGTCATCATCCGGGCCGAGGTTTGCCAGGCCCAGCAGGCGGCAGAAGCGGAGCGTACAACCTACCACCCCCCGGCGGACGTGGATACAACCATCCGGCAGCCTGGTCTTACGGCCGTTGGGGAGGTATCCGAGGGTGCCGACACAGCAGGCCTCAAGCCCGTGCCTGGGCTCCCCCGGCGGCACCTCCGGCTTCAGTTCACCGTGCCGAAGGGCAAGGTCTCCGGCCTGATGGGAGTGATGTACTTGCTCCAGCACAGATTCGACCGGCTAGAGGTTGTGTTGGCAGCCGAACAGGGGGCGATCTCCGAGCAGGAGTACGAGGACAAGATCCAGGAAGCTTTCCGGCAACTGGGGATTGAGGTCGTGGAGGAGTGAGAGTGCATGGGCCGTACCGGCCTGAAGCGCCGGTGCTGGGCAAACGCGCCACCACCGCCTATTCACGGTAACCCACCACCGTATCTTCTCAAAAAGGTGGGGCGAAAGTAGGTCGGATTTGCTATCCGACCCTGTGGCGGTTAGCAAAACCGCCCTACGCTGCCCTTACCCCAAGGTATTGAAAAGATACCCACCACCGCCTATTCACGGCGGTGCGACGTTCAACCCAGCCAGCGCGTCCTCGGCGGTCAGCCAGCCAGTGCCGGGGAAGAGCCGCGCCACCTGCGGGGCGAAGAGCGACAAGGGGCTCTCCTCCGCCTCAGGGTGGCTGGGGGGGGTAGCGGTCAGTACATCGGCCGGGGGGCCGTCGGCGATGACCTCGCCCTGGTCGAGCACCACGACCCGATCGGCCGCCTGCGCGACCAACTCGACGTCGTGGGTCACGAGCAGCACGCTCGCCCCCTCCGCCTGCCACTCCCGCAGGAGGCGCACCAGTTCCCGTTTGGCGGGGTAGTCTAAGCCGCGTGTGGGCTCGTCGAGCAGGAGCAGATGGGGCCGGGTCACAGTGACCGCGCCTAGCGCCACCCGTTGCCGCTGACCAACGCTCAGGTCGCGGGGGTAGGACGCGGCCAGACCGCTCAGGCCCAGGCGGTCCAGCAGGTCGGCAGGGGCGATAGGGGGGCTAGCGAAAAGGCCGTGGTTGCGCAGCGTGACCGCCAGTTCGTCGGCGACGGTGTCGGCAAACAGGAGGTCGTCCGGCTCCTGGGGCAGGTAGCCGACGCTGCGGCAGATACCGGCCGTCTCCCGCCCGATGAGCGACTCTCCCGCTAGCCGAATCTCCCCCCGCTGGGGCCGCAGTAGCCCGACGATGCACTTGAGCAGCGTGGTCTTGCCGGAGCCGTTGCGGCCCATCAACGTGACCAATTCCCCAGGCGCTATCTCCAGGTTGACCCCATGCAGGACATCCACCCTGTCGTAGGCAAAATGCAGATTGCGAATAACGAATAACGAATTGCGAATGGCGAATTGCGAATGGCAAGGTGTTGCGTGTTGTGTGTTGCGTGAGATCGCTGGTTGAGCAAATAGACGTCCCTCCGCGATAGTGAGCGGCAGCGGCTCCCAGCCTAGCGCCTTGCCCAGCGTGACCAGCGGTGGGGTCAGGTCCATCTGCCGCAGGACGTGGCGCGGCGGGCCGCTCAGTACCCCCCCCCTGCCCCCCCCTATTGGGGGGGGAGGCAGGTAGACCAGGCGGTCGGCGTGGGGCAAGACGCGCTCCAGCCGGTGTTCGGCCAGGATGACTGTCAGCCCCAGGTCGTGGTTGAGGCGCACCAGTGCGCTCAGCACATCCTCGGCCGACTGGGGGTCGAGTTGCGAGGTGGGCTCATCGAGCACGAGGATACGCGGGCGGAGTGCGAGCGCCGCAGCGATGGCGACGCGTTGCTTTTCGCCGCCGGAGAGTGTCTCCAGCGGGCGGTCGCGCAGCGGGGTCAGGTCCAGCAGTTTCAGCGTCTCCTCGACGCGTACGTCCATCTCGTCGGGCGGAACGGCCCCGTTCTCCAGCGCGAAGGCAATCTCGTCCTCAACCCGATCCACGACGAATTGGGCTTCGGGATCCTGAAAGACGAAGCCGACGATACGGCTGAGCACCTGCGGCCCCTCGACGATGGGGTCGTGACCGGCGACGGTGGCGCTCCCACTCAGTACACCGCCGGTGAAGTGGGGCACCAACCCGTTGAGGCAGCGCAGCAGTGTGGATTTGCCCGCACCGGACGGCCCGGCCACGAGGACGAATTCTCCCCTGTCAACGTGCAGCGTCACGTCGACCAGCGCGGGGTGAGGGGCGTCGGGGTAAGTGTAGGTGAGATGGTTGAGGTGGATCATTGGATCGTGAAACGTGAAGTGTGATCGTTTGAAGGGGGCGAGGCTTGCCCGGCGCCGGGGATAGCGGTATAATCTGATTGGAACAGGGAGTGGGCAATGGAACTGCAAGACATTATTCAGGACCTCCACGCGCTGAAGGAACGTGTACGTGCCTACGAGCGCAAATA
>JAUWNP010000185.1 GCA_030612585.1 Anaerolineae bacterium | reverse complement strand
ACGAGGATTTGGGCTACGAGTCCCAGTCTCTTATGTTCTGCCGAACCAATATCGCGCATATTCGCCACCCACCGGTGTGGGCCTGATTATACCCCACGGGTGCGAAGGGAGCAAGATTGGATGGCGTGCACAAGAGATGGTAGTCAGCAATGGCCACCAGAGAGCCGCGGGAGGTAAGTGCCGCAGTGCGGACAACCGGTTGACTAATGATGGCAAAAGTGATACACTGGGGATGTCCATAGCCAAAACCTGACAGGTTTCCATGAACTTCATCACTTGAGGCCCCATCTGTCACTCGGCAACTGTGTTGAACAGAATCTGTCAGGTCTGATGCCCGATAGGCCCATAGGAGGCCAATATGAGGGGTCAAGGTAAGACAGAAGCCCAGTTCTTATGGACCGCCGTTTTCCTCGCCCTGGTCGGAGTTCTCCTTGCTGGCTGCCTGCCCGGAGAGGATCGCAGAGAGATAGACCTGGACGACCGAGCCAGCGACGCCGAACTGCGTGAATTGACGGCCCGAACCGATAGCGACGTACTGTGGTTCGGTTTCGATCTGCGCGCCAGCCCCCAGGAAGACGCCCGCCAGTATCTCCCGCTCCTGGAATACCTGACCAAGGAGGCTGGCTACACCTTCGAACTCCGCTTCACGCCGCAGGACGGGCAGATTGTGGACGACCTGGGGGTGGGGGTGGTGCAGTTTGCCGCCCTGGGGGCGGGTTCATACATTCAGGCTCACGCGAAGTACGGCGTCATCCCGCTTGTGCGCGGGCTCAACGCCCAGGGCCGGGCGGAGTACCGGTCGGTGATCGTCGTCGCGCCCGATAGTTCCATTCAGACTACCGCAGACCTGCGCGGCAAGCGTTTCGCCTTCGGCAGCCTCACCTCTACCCAGGGACACCTGATCCCGAGGATCATCCTGGCACAGCATAATCTGACCCTGGACGACCTGAAGACCTATGAATACACGGGTTCTCATCGCAACTGTGCCAATACTGTGACCTCGGGGCACTCATCTGCCTGTGGGATGCAAGACACGCTGGGCGAGGAACTGGCGGCGGCCGGATTGCTGCGCATCATCTACACTTCTCAGTATTATCCCTCCAGCGGCATCGCGGCCAACAAAGACGTGCCACCTGAGGTTATAGATAAGGTTCGACAGGCGCTGCTTGACTTTGACCCGCAGGGCCGCGACGCGCCGGGCCTCTACAATTGGGACAGGACCGAGATGGTCAACGGCTTCATCGAGGCCACGGACGAGGACTATGCGGAAATCGTGGAGTGGGCGGTAAAGCTGGGCTACTTTGATGAGGAGTGAAGAAACCAGGTTTTTCTCTGTCTGAGCAAGCAGATTGCCGCTTTCTGGGTCTCTTGGGATGAGAAAAGGTGTCTCATCAACCAAAAACCTGGTTTCTGATCCCACTATGAAAAGTGTCCAACAGTGAAACGAGGTAGATCTATGAGACTCCATATCAGGTTGACCCTGTTGATTGTTGTTCTCGCCGCAGTCACTGGTGGAACTTTGGCGCTGCTGGTGAGCGAAGTCATGCACAACGCTCTCGAACAAGAGATGGAAAAGAGGGGCGTGGTCATTGCCCAGACGATGGCGGAGCACGTCACCCACAACGTGATTGACGGAGAGGTCGTCACCGCTCGCGAGGCCCTCCAAGAGATTATCCAGCGCACGGAGGACGTAGAGTTCGCCTACATCGTCGGGTTCGACGGAGAGGTCTTCGCCCACTCGTTTGAGGATGGCTTTCCGAGGGCGCTGCTACCCGACAAGCACGATCTGATCCGCGGCGACACTCTGCACCTGGAGAGATACTCCACACAAGAAGGATTGGGTCTGCTGGTAGGATATCCGCTCATTGACGGGATGAAGGCTCATCTTCATGTTGGCCTGAATGAGACGTATCTGCACGATCAGGTCGAGAGCACGCGAAACCAGATCGTCAGCGTCACCTTGATGGTTGCGCTGGTGACTGCATTGATCGGCATCCTCCTGAGTCGTTCCATCGCCCGCCCTCTGGAGCAACTGTCGGAATCCCTGCGGACCTTTGGGGAAGGGCGAGTCGAACAAGCGCTAGATTATCGCGGTGGCGGCCGAGAAGTGGCTGACCTGACACGCTCCTTTAACCACATGATCGCCGAGCGGGTGCGGGCGGAGGAGGCGCTGCGCCTCGAGCGCGACAATCTGATCAACATCCTGGAGGCTATGGAGGACGGGGTCTACATCGTCAATCAGCAATATGATATCCAATACGTAAATCCCGTGCTCCAGGGGGATTTCGGCCCATTCGAGGGGCGCAAGTGTTATGCATATTTCCACGACCGGGAGGAGGTTTGCCCCTGGTGCAAGAACCGGGACGTTTTTGCCGGGAAAACCGTGCAGTGGGAATGGTATTCCTCCAAGAACCAGAGGACGTATGACCTCATTGACACCCCGCTGAGAAACGCCGACGGCAGCATGTCAAAGTTGGAGATATTCCGCGACATCACCGAGCGCAAGCGGGCGGAGGAGACGCTGCGGGTTTCCGCCCGGCAATGGCAGACCACCTTTGATGCCATCAGCGACTCTGTTTGTCTGATCGATTTGGAAGGAACCATCTTGCGCAGCAACGAGGGGACGGCCAAACTCTTGGGAAAGCCGCTGGACGAAATCATCGGCGCCACCTGCTGGGAACTCGTGCATGGCACATCCGAACCAATCGCAGGGTGTCCAATCGTGCGTATGCAAAGCTCTCGACGCAGAGAGACCCTGGCCCTACCGGTGGGCGACCGCTGGCTCAATGTCACTGTAGACCCCTTGCTGGATGAGGAGGGCAGTCTCATCGGGGGTGTTCATGTCATAGCGGACATCACCGAGCGGGTGCGGGCGGAGGAGGCGCTGAGGGAGCACCGTGAGCATCTGGAGGCGATGGTCGCCGAGCGCACAGCCGAACTGCGAGAAAGCGAGGAAAAGTCGAGAGCGCAGTACCAAGGTATCCCTGTCCCCACCTACACCTGGCAGAGGGTCGGGGAAGACCTGGTGCTGGTGGACTATAACGCCGCCGCCCTGGAGATCACCCAGGGAGGAGTTGCCAATTTCGTGGGGAAAAAAGCCACGGAGATGTACCGGGATATGCCCGATATCCGGGATGAAATCGAGCGGTGTTTGGCCGAAAAGACTACCATTGAGCGCGAGATGCCCTACCACTACACGACGACCACAGGCGAGAGCAAACATCTGGCGGTCAAATACGCCTTTGTGCCCCCCGACCTGGTTCTGGTTCACACCGAAGACATCACCGAGCGGGTACGGGCGGAGGAAGAGATCAAAAAACGGTCCGCCGAGCTGAAGCAGTTGGTGGATTTGATGGCCGGCCGCGAAATACGCATGGCCGAACTGAAAGAGGTGATCCGCCAACTGCGGGCTCAACTGGTGCAAGCCGGGATGACGGCCGTGGCCGACGATCCGTTGTTGGCAGGGGGGAGGAAAAACGGAGAATGAATCTTGCCAGAAAAATCATCTTGCCCCTGGTGGGCAGTATCATAGTAGTCATCGGGCTGTTAATCTGGTAGAACGTCAAAACGCAGACCGATCTGCTCACCGCCAAAGACGCGGCGGATCTAGAAGGCCACTACAGAATTCTTACTGCGTTGCTGGATAAGCATACAGAAAAGATGTTTGCACTGTCCGACAGTTTCGCCAACATACCCGACGTCCAGCAAGCGTTCGCCAAGCGAGATCGAGAGGAGTTGGCACGCTTGACCTGGCCGAGCTTCCAGGCGCTGCAGGAAACCGGGGTGTCAATTGTTCACTTCCACGTGCCGCCGGCAACGTCGTTTTTGCGGCTGCACAAGCCGGAAATGTATGGTGACGACCTTTCATACCGTCCTATGGTGGTAATGGTCAATGCCGAGCAAGAGCCGCTCACGGGCGCTGAATCGGGGGTGGCTGGTCTTGCCCTTAGAGGCATGTCGCCGGTACGCTATCAGGGAGAGCACGTCGGATCCGTGGAATTCGGCCAGTCCATAGGCAGGGAATTCCTGGAGCACGTTAAGAGGCGAACCCAGGGTGACCTGACTATCTATGTCACCGAGGAAACAGCGACAACAGCCATGACTGAAATAGCCGCAGAGTTGGGGACGGACGCGCCGGCAGGGTTCCTGGTCTATGGTTCAACCAGCGAGGAGCGCCTGCCCGTCAAGGCCAGTCTCTACCAGGGGGTAGTGAGCACCAGCGAAAAAATCATCGTTCAGGTTTCCAGCCAGGGCCACAGTTACTCCGTCATGCTTGTTCCACTGCTGGATTATGAAGGCAACGTCGCAGCAGTTGTAGAGTTCGTCGTATCAAGAGACGCGCTCCTCGGTGAAATCGCACGTAACCGCAATGCGAGCTTGCTCGTCGGTGGTATCTTTATCGTGGGACTGTCCCTGGGCCTGGGGTTCTACATGTCCAGGTCGGTTCTTTTTCCAATCTCCCGTCTCCAGCAGGGGACGGAGCGCATTGGCAGTGGGGACCTGACACATCGCCTGGACATCAAATCCGGTGACGAAATCGGGGTGCTGGCCGCCAACTTTAACGCAATGGCCGACCGGTTGCAGCAGACCCTGGCCGGCCTGGAACAGCGCGTGGCCGAGCGGGTGCGGATGGAGGCAGCGCTGGCGGAGGAAAAGGAACGACTGGGAACCATATTGTCCACTATGAACATCGGGCTGATTTTGCATAATCCAGATCGAACGGTCGCTTGGGCAAACCAGTGGATACGCCAAATGTTCCCACATGGTGATCCGGTGGGGCAGGTCTGCTATGAGTTCTTTGAGGGAACGAGCAGTCCTTGCGATCCGTGCGCGGTGCGTGATTGCTTCGAGACGGGAGAAGTCCACACGGTTGAGAGCCACAATCAAGCTAATGACCAATGGTATTCCAGCATTGCCCACCCGATGAAGGACAAGACCAGCCACGTAATCCAGGTACTCGAGTCGGTGATGGACATCACTGAGCAGAAGCGGGCGGAGGAGACGCTGAGGGAATACTCTGAGCGACTGGAGGAGATGGTGGAGAAGCGTACCGCCGAACTGAGCGAGCGTGTGGCTGAGGTTGAACAACTCAATCGCGGCATGACCAACCTGCTGCAAGACCTGCAATCCGCCAATCGCAACCTGGAAGAGACGACGGGGAAACTGGAGGCCGCCAACGAGGAACTGGAAGCGTTTGCCTATTCCGTCTCCCACGACCTGCGCGCCCCCCTGCGCCATATTGACGGCTTTATCCAGAGGCTCCTCAAGCGCGAAGAGGAGCGCTTGGATCCAACCTCCTCACGTTACCTGAACATCATCGCCGCGTCGTCTGCCAAGATGGGCCAGTTGATTGACGACCTGCTGACCTTCTCGCGCACCGGGCGTGCGGAAATGAAGACCCGGCGCGTTGAATTGAACGAGTTGCTCAGACGAGTGCAGCAGGAACTGGATCCCATGCCGGAGGGACGGCAGATCACCTGGGAGATCAGCCCGTTACCGGCGGTTGAGGCCGATCCGGCTCTACTGCGGCAGGTCTGGGTGAATCTGCTCTCGAACGCCATCAAATTCACCGGTCCGCGCTCAGAACCTCGCATCGAGGTTGGGATCAAGAAACCGGGTTTTTCCGAAAAACCCGGTTTCTCAGAGGTCACCATCTTTGTCCGCGATAATGGCGTCGGCTTTGACCCACAATACAGACACAAACTATTCGGCGTGTTTCAACGGCTGCATCGAGAGGACGAATTTGAGGGCACCGGCATCGGCCTGGCGACGGTGCGCCGCATCATCCACCGGCACGGCGGGCGGGTGTGGGCCGAGGGGGAGTCGGATCGCGGTGCAACCTTCTATTTCACCTTGAGAGAAGCAGAAGGAGAATGATATGGAAGCGAAGAAGATTCTACTGGCAGAAGATGACCCCAAGGACGTTGAACTGACGCTGGCCGCCCTGGCGGAACACAATCTGGCGAACGAAGTCGTCGTGGCCCGGGACGGGGCCGAGGCGCTGGATTATTTGTACCGGCGGGGGCAGTTTGCTGATCGCCCCACTGGTCATCCCGTGGTCGTGCTCCTCGACCTGAAAATGCCCAAGGTGGATGGTCTGGAGGTGCTACGTCAGGTCAAGAGCGATCCGGGCGCTAAAAGCCATCCCCATCGTCGTGCTCACCTCTTCCCGCCAGGACCAGGACATTGTCGAGAGTTACAACCTGGGCGTGAACGGGTACGTGGTCAAGCCGGTCGCTTTCGACAGATTTGTGGAAGTGGTCAAACGAATCGGCTTGTTCTGGGTGTTGACCAACCAAGTACCGCCGGGAACGATTGAATATTAGGTATTGGGTATTGGATATTGGATTTGCGATTCTGTGACCCTGCTACCCATTCTTCCCCCACGCTCGCGGAGGGGGACCGCCACGGCAGAGGACACGCTGGATGAAGTTGCATTCTTCCCCCCCGCTCGCGGAGGGGACTGAGGGGGGGGGAAGGAGAGAACGATGTCAACAGCACTTTGTCTTCTCATTTTAGAGGATAACCCTTATGATGCGGAGCTTGAGATTGCCACGCTGGAGGAATCCGGCTACGTATGCCGGTGGCAGCGTGTGGAAACCCAGGCTGAGTTCCTGGCGCGCCTGGGCACGTCGGATTATGATTTGATCCTGGCCGATTACAGCCTGCCAGCCTTCGATGGGCTGACGGCTTTGAAACTGGTCATCGAACGTGACCTCGACTTGCCGTTCATCCTGGTCTCCGGCACGCTGGGCGAGGAAGTAGCGATCGAAAGCCTCAAAGCAGGGGCCACCGACTACGTTCTGAAGGACCGTCTCTCGCGACTGGGGCCGGCTGTGCGGCGGGCGCTGCGCGAAAAAGAGGAACAGCGCCAACGCAAGCGGGCGGCGGAGGCGCTCGCGGAGCAAGAACGGTATTTCCGCACACTGTTGCACATCTTGCACGAAGACTTCCTGGTGATTGACCGCGATTACCGCATCACCGACATGACCGGTACCGTTCTGGTCACCACCGGTCTCACGCGCGAGGAGGTGGTTGACCGCCGTTGCTTCGAGATTTCGCATGGGTACGATGATCCTTGTGACGAACTAGGAGAAGAATGCCTGCTGCCAGAGGTATTCGAGACCGGCGAGCCGCGCCGTTGCTACCACGAACACGCGCACGTGGACGGCTCAAAATCTCACGTGGACATCATGCTGTCGCCACTGAAGGACGAGGAGGGCCACGTCACCCACGTCATCGAGGCGGTGCGCGATATCACGGACCTGATGCTGGCGCAGGAATCGCTGCGGGAGAGCGAGGAGCGATTAAGTGCTTTCATGGACTCGGCGCCCGACTGTTTCATGCTTTTTGATTCAGAACTGAACTTTGTTGACGTCAATGATGCTACATTGGAGTTTTTTCCAACTGGAACCAAGAAAGAGGATCTAATAGGGAAGAACATCCTGGATGTTGTGCCTGGTCTTGAGAGAACGGGTAGATATGACAGTTATATGGAAGTCATAAAGACCGGAAAGCCGTTCTACGTTGAAGACTTTGTTCCTCATCCCAAGTTTGGAGATAGGCGCTTGACTGTGCAGGCTTTCAAAGTAGATGAGGGCCTGGGGCTTATTGTCACAGACATCACCGAGCGTAAACGGACGGAGGAGGCGCTGCGGAAGAGCGAGAAACGGTACCGCAGTCTGTTCGAGGGCCTACCCGTGGGACTCTACCGCATGACACCGCAAGGGCTCATCCTCCACGCCAACCCCGCCCTGATACAGATGCTGGGCTATCCAGACCGGCGGGCGCTGATGGGGGTCAACGCGCTCGACCTGTACGTGGACGCCGAGGATTACGAGCGCCAGCAAGCACTGCTGGAGCGGGAAGGGCTCGCGCGTGATTTCGAAATGCAGTTTCGCCGGTATGATGGCACGGTCATCTGGGTACGGAATACGGTGCAGGCCGTCCGTAGTGACAGGAGAGATGTGTTCTATCACGAGGGCAGCATGGAGGACATCACCGAGCGCAAGCGGGCGGAGGAGGCGCTGCAAGCACTGTCCTCCCGCTATGAAGCCATCCTGGCTGCTGCTCCAGACATCATCATGGAAGTGGACATCAACAAAGTCTACACCTGGGCGAACAATGCAGGTTTCGAGTTCTTCGGAGAAGACGTGCTGGGCAAAGAAGCAGCGTTCTATTTCGAGGGCGAGCAAGATACGTACGACACAGTCCAGCCGCTTTTCAACGGCGCCGAGAACGTGATCTACATTGAAAGCTGGCAACGACGCACAGACGGTGAGAAACGACTCCTTGCCTGGTGGTGCCGGGGGCTCAAAGATGCGAACGGAGACGTGACAGGGACCATATCCACGGCACGCGACATCACTGAGCGCAAGCGGACGGAGGAGGAGCGGGATCGCCTGCTGGAGCAGATCCGTGGGCAGGTCCAACAGGTGCAGCAGATCATGGACACGGTGCCGGAAGGGGTACTCTTGCTGGACGCCGATGGGCAGGTCATCCTGGCCAATCCGGTGGCAGAGGGTGATCTATCCGTTCTGGCCGGTGCTCACGTGGGCGATACGCTCACCCGCCTGGGCGACCGGCCGTTGGTGGAACTGCTGACCTCGCCCCCCAAAGGGCTATGGCACGAGGTAACGACAGACAGCCGGAGATTTGAGGTCATCGCCCGGTCGCTGGAGGACGGGCCGGAGCCCGAAGGTTGGGTACTGGTCATCCGGGACGTGACCCGGGAGCGGGAGATCCAACGGCATGCCCAGCAGCGGGAACGATTGGCAACGGTCGGACAACTAGCCGCCGGCATCGCCCACGACTTCAATAACATCATGGCCACCATCGTCCTGTATGCCCAGATGTTATCGCAGACGGAGGACCTGACCCCCCGGGGCCACGAGCGATTGGCCACGGTCAACCAGCAGGCGATGCACGCGACC
>JAUWNP010000228.1 GCA_030612585.1 Anaerolineae bacterium | reverse complement strand
AGGGGCAGATGGGTCGGAGACGAGCCAGATTCGGGAGCGATCGGCGCTCAGTTCGGCCAGGCGGGCGGCGACGGTGGCCTGGGTGGGCAGGTGGGCGGCGGAGATGAGGGTGCCAGGGCCGGTGTAATGGCGCAGGAGCGGTGTGTCGGCGTCGAGTAGGATCAGATCCTCTGGCCTGGCGCGGGCGTCCAGGTAGCCGGCCTGCTCGATGGGGGCGGTGTTGGTCAGGATGATGGCGTGGTCGAGGTGGTTGGTTAGTTGGTTAGTTGGTTGGGTGGTTGGGTGGGTGGGAGCGAGGACGAGGTAGTTGGCCAGGGAGGCATGATCGAGCGGGACGGTGTGGCCGGCGAAGAGGGGGGCGAAGGAGGGGACAGATGATGCCGCGACGGTGAGGCGATCGGCATCGGGCATTTGGTTCAGCCGGCGAGCGGCCGCTCCCATCCCCTCCCCCCAGTCCACGGGGAGCACGTGAGCGGCGGCCCACGGCCCTCCAACTGTGGGATTGAAGTAGGTCAGCGGGTAGAGGACAAATGCAAGAGCGATAAGAGCCTGGAACGCGAGGACGGTAAATTGGTAGATTGGTAGATTGGTAGATTGGTAAGTTGGTAGATTGGTGGGTTGACAGTTGGCGGGATTCACCAGTTTACTAATATACCAGTCTACCAATGTACTGATGCCCAGAGCAGCGGCCAGGGTCAGTGGGGGGAAGGCGGGGAGGAGGTAGCGGTCGTGTTTTTTGGCCCCCAGGCTCATCGCTGCGCCGAAGAGGATGGCAAAGGCCAGCAGGGACAGGAAGGCGAACCGGCGGTCGGCGGACAGGCGACGCAATTGGGTCAGACCAATGCCTAGCCCGATCAAGGCAACGGGCGAGGCGCGGAAGAGGAGGACGACCGGGTAGAAGGCCGGTCCCGGATTATAGGTCGTCTGTCCTAGAAAGAAGATCGGTCGCAGCGCTCCTTCCACGTGGCGACCCGCGAACCCGGACAGGGTCTGCGCCACCTCCAGCGGGCCGGTCCATAGGGCAGGGTAGAGGGCGAGGCAGGTGACGATGGCGAGCAGGATGAGCAAGGAACAATGAACAATGAACAATGAACAATGAACAATGGCGGATGGCGAATGGCGAATTGCGGGCTGCAAGTGGCGAATGGCGAGGAGGAGGAGGATGAAGGGGGGCAGGATCAGGGCGGGGGTCTTGGTCAGCAGGGCCAGGCCGGTGAAAAGGCCAGAAATGGCCCACCAGACGGCGCGGTGCGGTTCTCGCAGCCCGTTGAGGGCGGCTACCAGTGCCAGGAGGCTGAAGGTCGCCAGCAGCGCGTCGGTGTGGAGGAGCCCGGAGTGGCCGATGAGAAATGGGTCAAAGGCCAGCAGGCCGACCGCGAGGAGCGCCACGCGCCGGTCGAAGAGACGTGTCAGCAGTGGATAAAGGGCCACCAGGCCCAGCGTGGTGACCAGCGCGACACCGACGCGGCCCCAGGGGAGGAAAAAGACCAGGTGGCGGAAAGCCTCCCCGTTCTCCGGGGCCAGCCAGGCCAGGCGGCGGATCCAGTCCAGGTGGGCAAGACTCTCAGCGGGGTTGAAGATGCGGCGGGCGGCCAGACCTAGCGCACCCAACCACATCGTCGTCACCCCGGGGTGGCCCGTAGAGGGGACCGCCGACCAGTCGCGGGCTGTCAGCGCGTCGGCGAAGCGGATGGAGCGGTAGACCCAGGCTGGTTCGTCGGGGGTCACGTAACGGTCAAGGGGGGCCAGGCGTAGGACAAATGAGCAAATGAAAAATGAGCAAATGACAAATGCCGAGCAGCGTTTGCCGTTTGTCATTTGTGATTTGTCATTTGTCATTATCTACCCCAGATAACCGAGGGCCCGGAGGCGGTTCTCCACCTCGGTCGTCTCCTCCGCCGAGAGTCTGGTTTCAGCCGCGTCGCCGGCTGGGCCTGCGGGGCGGCGCTCGACGGGGTGGGAGGTGGTCAGCGCATCGGTCAGTACGTGCCCGTCCATGTCGTCCGGTACCGGCAGTCCCATCAGGTGCAGGATGGTTGGGGTCAGGTCCATAATGTGGGTCTCCTCCACCGTCTTGCCTGCTTTGATCTCTGGTCCCCAGGCGACGAAGATGCCGTGCAGCCGGTGGCAACCGGAGTCGCCGCGGATCTGGCGGGTGACGATGCGGCTGTCGGTGGCAAAGAGGGGAAAAACGATGGTCCGGTAGCCGTCCAGGACGACGTGCAGGTCTGGACTACGCTGATCGTAAGGGCCATGGACGACGTGGTCGCTGGGAATGATCTTGTCTACCAGCGGTTGGCCGGTCTCTGGGTGGTGCAAGTCTGACAATGCTTCTGTCACCCGCCGTCGCACGGCCTCGTACTCCGCGCCCGGCTCGACGATGCCCTCCGGTTCACGCCCTTTGAGATTGACGTAGATTTGGCCGACGTGGCCGATGGAGTAGGCCAGCGTGCGCGACCAGTCTACATCATCAAAGGAGAGGAACTTGCCCACTACCTTGTTGCGGGTGGACTTGGAGACGTGCCAGACGTAGTTTTGCAGCCCCGTGCGCTCGATCAGGTGCCAGATGGACGCCGGGGTGAGGCCGGCGCGGAAGAGGCCGGTCTTGAGCCGCGTCCACGCCCCGCGCTTCAGTTGCAGCAAGCCCTTGTCCAGCAGGAACAGGTTCATATTGACGACGTAGTGCAGCGAGCCGAAGCCGTGGTCGGACATCACGATGACGGTGGTGTCGTCTGTGATGCGGTTGAGCATCTGGCCGATGAAGCCATCTATGCGCTGGTAGATCTGCCTGAGCGCCGGGCCGAAGCGAGCGGCGGCCTGGGGGTCGTAGCGGGGATGGGCGGGATCAATGAACTTCCAGAAGGCGTGCTGCATAATGTCGGTGGCCTGGAAGTGGAACATCAGGAAGTCGTAGGGGTAGTCTGTCATCAGCCGCAGTGCATATTCCCCCCGCCGCTCGATCAGGTCCAGCAGGTCGGTTGCGAACTCCGCTTCGTTGCCTTGTTTGTGCTGAACGTGCGGGGCGATGCGGTAGGGTTTCATCTGGCCGGCGTAACGGTCGAGCAGGTCGGCCGGGTAGGTGAAGGTGCCGCTCACAGGGGAGAGCATCCCGGAGATGATGAAGCCGTTGACTGGAGCGGGCGGGTAGGTGACAGGGACGTTCATCACGCCAACCTGCCGGCCAGCCTCGGAGAGGATCTGCCACAGCGTCGGGGTGCGGATGGAGGTGGCGTTGACCAGTTCGAACTGCCCGCCTATCGGCCGGATGAAGTCGAACACGCCATGCTTGCCAGGGTTCTTGCCGGTAGCGAAGGTGGTCCAGGCCGGCGCGGTGACCGGCGGGAGCGTGGATTCCAACGGGCCGTGGACGCCCTCGGCCATCAGCCGGGCCAAGTTGGGCAGGTCTCCTGCCTCCGCCCAGGGCCGGATCAGGTCGAAGGTCGCCCCGTCAATTCCGATGACCAGTACGCGACTCATTTGGCCTCCTGTTCGCCCTCCAGCACCTGGCGGACGACATAGATGGGCTTATCCTGCGTCTCGTGGTAGGTGCGGGTGAGGATTTCGCCCAGCAGCCCCATCATCAGAAACTGGATGCCCACTACTACCAGCAGCACGGCCAGCATCGTCCACGGATTCGAGCCGACGCGGAAGGCGCGGTACGCTTCCTCGCCGTAGAGCAGGCCGTTGACTATTTTAGTGCCCGCCAGGTACATGAGGATCAGCCCGCCTATCCCGCTGCTCAACAGTCCCACCGTGCCGAAGAGTTGCATCGGGCGGTTGGAGAAACTGAGCAGGAAGGAGACGGTGAGCAGGTCGAGGATGACGCGGGGGGTGCGGGAGAGTGCGCCGTATTTGGACTGGCCGACCTTACGTGGACGGTCGTTGACCACCACTTCGGCTACGCGCGCCCCGATCTGGCTGGCGATCTCCGGGATGAAGCGGTGCAGTTCGCCGTAGAGGTGCATTTGCTTGACCAGGTCGCGGCGAAGCGCTTTCAGTGAGCAGCCCCGGTCGTGCAGCCGGACGTCGCTGGCGTTGGCGATGAGCCAGTTGGCGATCATTGAGGGTAGTTTGCGGGTCAGGAAAGGCTCCCTGCGATTCTGCCGCCACCCGCCGACCAGGTCGTAGTCCCCTTCCTCCATCACTTCCAGCAGGCGGGGGATGTCGGATGGGTCGTTCTGACCGTCGGCGTCTATTGTGATGATGATCGCGCCCCGGGCATAGTCGAAGCCAGCGGCGAAGGCAGCCGTCTGGCCGAAGTTGCGGCGGAACTGAACGATACGCAGGTGTGACTCCTGTTCCTGCAGGCGGCGGAGGACGGCCACGCTGTCGTCGGAACTGCCGTCGTCCACGGCGACGATCTCGTAACTGCGGCTCAGTTGCCCCAGCACGGCTGTCAGTTCGGGGATCAGGCCGGGCAGGGAGCCAGCCTCGTTGTAGACTGGCAATACGATGGATAGATCGAGAGAGGGATTAGTTGTGTTCATCAGGTTCACGTTTCACGCCTTTACGTTTCACGCATTATAACACACCGCCCCGACGGGTCAAAGTTCGATCGAACCGCGCATCAGCGCCTCTATCTCCCCCCGGTTGGCCCGGGAGGTCAGGTCCAGGCTGAGAGGCGCGACGGAGACGACGCGGTCCACCGCCAGGGCATAGATGTCGGAGTCGGGCTCTGTGCGCTCGGGGTGGGCGAGTGTTGTGTAGTCAAAACGCATTGGCTCCGCCAGATCGCCGCGTTGCGGTGGGATGGGGACGAAGTAGGTGTGGCGCGAGACGCGGGTCAGCCTCCAGGTGGTCTCCAGCGTGGCGTCGGACGGCACGTCCAGTTTGAGCAGGTCTACGTCGAACGGGAGGAGGGTGGCGAGGAGGCGGCGGGCAACCAGGCGGGTGAAGTGGATAGCGGCAGTGAAGTCCACGCTATCGGAGGGATTGATGTGGGTCTCTTTGGGAGTTTGGAGTGAGGCTGCCATGGCGGGGATGCCGTGATCTGCCGCTTGCAACGCCGCGCCTATGGTGCCGGAGGTGGTGACGTCGGTGCCCAGGTTCTCGCCATAGTTGATGCCGGAGATGAGGAGCGCCGGCCGGCGGGGGGCCAGTTCGAGCAGCGCATGCGCCACGGCCAGGGCCGGGGAAGCATTCGCCTGGTAGGCCGTGACTGGCTGCCCATCTATCTCTAGCGGGACGCGCGAGATGTATCCTTTGGTGCCCGGCGGCATACTGCGGCCTGCGCCCGACCACTGCTGGTCGGGGGCGACGACGAGCGGTTCCCCTAGTGGCAGGGCGGCCCGCACCGCTGCTCGCAGCCCCGGCGATGTGATGCCGTCGTCGTTGGTGATCAGAATTAGAGGATTTCGAGTAACGGATGACGAATCGCGAATTGTAGAAGTAGGCGTTGCTATGTGTGTTGTCATGGCGATTATGATAGCAGGAAAGGGGTTTTTGGGCAAGCGTCATCGCGCTGATCACGACCAGCAGCCAACAAGGAGGTGTCTTCTAAAAAGCGGGGGCGAGACCTCCGAGGTTTACGAATTTGTGCTCCTCAAGCAGTTGTCAGCGGTACGTTGCTCGCTTTCCAGACCCAATGCACAGCCCAAACCTCGGAGGTCTGAGTGGTAGATCTATGGAAGCGTCACCTCGGCGCGGCCCAGCAACTCCAGCGGGTGGATGTCGAAGTGCTGCACACCCCAAACCTCCACGGTGTACGTGCCAGGGGACATGCCGGTCAGGTCCGCCGTCAACTGGTAGCCGCACATGCAGCGGCACACCTCGCCGACGTTGGTCTCTATGATCTTGATGACCGACCCATCCCGCCCGGCCGCCAGCGCCAGTTCCGCGCAACAGACGTAGGAGAGGTTCTGCTCGATGTGGATGGCCCCGTCCTGGACGGTGCTCTCCATCCCCGCCCACTCACTCAGAGTGTCGGGCGGTATGGTTTCGTCGCACGGGCCGACGCTGGTAGAGAGAAGGGTTGTCTTCGTGTCGGTGTCGGTCACCTGCCCGCCGGTCTCCAGTGTGCCGGTCCAGATGAGACCCGCCCGCTGGTGGGCCAGGATGGCCTCATAAGTGGGCTGCGGCACCACGGGGTGGGATATCTGCACGCTCCACTCCCCGCTCCGCCAGACCCGGGTGGAAGCCCCCACAAGACCCGGCGACGTGACGTCCTCCGGCACCCATTCCCCCTGCTGGTCCAGCCCGAAGCCGGGGTAGGTCTGGGTCAGATGGGCCAGAAAGGCCTGGAAGACGGCCCCTGGGTCGCTCTCGTGCGGTGAGGCTGACTGGCAGATGACCACACTCTGCCCTGTCCGGTCGGTGTGAACCGCGTACTGTTCTCCCAGTGCCTCCAGGATGAACCGGTAGCCGGGAGTGAGAACCTGGGCGTACATCATCCCCGGCTGGGGGCAGCCCAGGCTGGCATCGGACCACTCGACCGGTTCGGAGGAGAGAACGGACACTTCCTCCGGGGAGATGTCGAGTTCGGCAGCCAGGTGGGCCACGGCGGCGGTCACGGGCTCTGCCGGGGGGCCGGGCGGGGGCAAGATGGGGCTGGTCCCTGGTTCGGGCAGGGGAGGTTCGGGCAAGGGACTATCGCCTGGGTCAGGCTGTACCGGGGTACTAGAACCAGCCTCAGGCGTGGCCTCGGGGGTGGGCTGAGGGCGCGATCCGCAAGCTGCCAGCAGGAGTGCCAG
>JAUWNP010000207.1 GCA_030612585.1 Anaerolineae bacterium | reverse complement strand
TAGGCCGACCGCAGTCGCAGGTCTATGGTTTCGTCGGCCTTCTGCAGACTGGTGGTCACCTGCCGGCGCTGCTGGGCGTCCAGGTTCAGTTCCTCTCGCTCGTCGTGAATCGAATGCCAGGCCAAAAAGTCGCGCACGGCGAGCCTGAGCGCTGCGGCGTCGTTCTCATCGGGAGCGATAAATACCAGCATGTTCTTGTACAGGCGTTGGGCGGTCCCGCGGCTCTCCAGGAAACCCTGGGCGCGCTTCAACGCCTCTGTATCGCCGGTGGTGCGTTTGTGGGTGCACTCGGGATGCAGAACGACGACACGCGCCCGCGCTTCGTCAACGACGTCGGAGGTCTCGGGGGGGCATACGTGGAAGGCGGCAAAGTCCCGGTTTTTACGGCCTTCAGGCTGTTTGGGAATGCGCCGCAGCCGAGAGATGATCTCGGCGTTCACTTCTTCCTCGGGAAAACTCTGGGCACGATCGCGGGCGAGTTTGTTGACGGTGGGGCGGGTGTCGTACCAGTAGCGGCTGCTGTCGGTGTAGAGGTAGGTGAGTTGCCCGCTCATACGCCGCAGGGCATCGCCGAACACGGCGGCAGGCTCGCCTGGCTGGGCGCACCCCAGGCGGATGCGAATTTCCTCCAGGCCGCGGACTCGCTGCTCGGCAACTGAAGGGGCGCTGCCGATAAAGACCGTGCGGGCCACACGCCGGGAGGCGTTGTAACGCCCCAGGGCGGGAACGTTGCCGTCAATGGTGAAGGGGCGGGACTCGGGGCCGTCTATGTCTATGTCGAAGACGGCGGCCCAGGTATCGGGCAGGTAACGCAGTAGTTCGTTGCGCACCGGGGTCGCATCGAGGGGCAGCGTGCCCGGCATGATGAGCAGGGATTGATCGCCGCGCGTCCACAGTTGGTGGATGACGGCCGCCATCAGGCGCAGGACGCCACGGGTGCGCTGGAAGCGCTCCAGCGTGGACCAGTCCTGGTAGAGCCGGTCGAATAACTCCGGGTGGATGGGATAGGCGGCCCGCATACGGTCCAGGTAATCGCGCTCGGGGATGCCGGACGGGAACTCGCCGGAGGCGTTGCGGTACATGTCGCCAAAACCGTTGATCACCCCGTCGCGCGCGGCGTAGTCTATGTCCGTGGCAAACAACCGGCGGCGCACGATCTCAAAGCTCTCGGTGGCGGTGATCGGCTTCCAGACCGACTCGATGCGGCCGACGATGTGGGAGAGCGTCTCTAACACGACGCGACCTGCCTCGCCACCGACCTCAATGTCCGACTCGGGTACCGCGATCAGCAATATGGATTCGTCCGAGCGCTTGACGGCCTCGGTGAGCGATTGCATGAAGGTCATGATCGACTCAAACGAACCGGCCGGGAGTCTATCTACGCCGTAGATGTTGCGGGCGTAGGCGACCAACTCGTCAATGATGATCAAACACGGCCCGAATTGGTACAGCAGTTCGCTGAGCGTGTTTGAGCCAGGGCTGACCCCTTTCAGGTCGGCCTGCTCGACCATCTTGTAACCCTGCAATCCGCCGAGTTGGTAAGCCAATTCACCCCACAACGTATGGACGGTTGCACCCGGGTATTCATGGGGCCGCGAAGGGTCGAGCGCAGTGCCGACCAGCACGGCGCTGTTGGCTTCAGGCAGGTCAATGTTCCCGATCTGCTCTGCGATGCGCTCGCCACCAGGGAAATCGCTCAACTTGATCTGCCCGCTGCACAGGTGATACAGAGCCAACATGCTGTGGGTTTTGCCACCGCCAAAGGCGGTCTGGAGTTGCGCGACCGGCTCACCCCCCTGTGCGGTCAAACGCTTGATGCCTGTCGCCAGCAGGACCAGCAGACCCTCGGTGAGGTAGGTGCGGCGGAAGAATTCGAGGGGGTCCTGGTACTCTGGCTCGGCAGTCCCGGCAATGACCTGCGACAGGTCCGCCGCGAACTCGGCCTGAATGTAACGGCCGCTGGCAACGTCTGGGTGGGGTTGAACGACCTCGCGCCACGGTTTGAGTCCCGCCAGTGTGGTGGCTTCCACCGGTGTAAGTGGTCCAGTATCCTTCTTGGCTTTTTCGGCCTCGGCCTGGAAGCGCAGACGGAGCAACTCCCTGGCGATGTCGCCGACGTAGGCTGCCTGTTCGGGGGCGGTGACCATCTTGAGCAGGCGGGCGGCGGTATCGGCGATGCGGTAGGCCTCGTCGTTGCTAAAGGCACCCTGGTGGGCCCAGTTGTTGCGCGCGCCGATCATCTCGCTGACGTAGGAGCGGGCTGTGTGGCCCAGTTTGTCCTGAAAGACGTCGTTCCAGCGCCGCCACATCAGGTGCAGGCAGCCGTGCGTATCGAGGGCGGCCAGCAGTGCCTGGTCGTCCGACAAGGCCGCATCCGGCAAGCCGGGGTAGCCAGGGGTGGCGAGGGTATTGTCAATTTCGTTGACGTATCCCATCTGGGAATAGACGGTGCGAAACTCGCGCAGGATGAACGGCCCCAGGCCGTCTTTTAGGGCTTGCATAACTCGTCCAACGCGTTCTCTGTTGCTCAGTGCCATAATTTCCTCCTGTCGTCATTGCGAGGAGCGCAGCGACGAAGCAATCTCCACCTATGTCACGTTGGGGATTGCTTCGCTTCGCTCGCAATGACGTCATCCGTGTCATATTTCCTCGTACAAATCCTTCCACTTGGGGTTCATTTCGTTGACCAGGTCAAGTTTCTTTTGCCTCGAACCGGCCTTGATTTGTTTCTCTCTCGCAATTGCCGAAAGTGCGTCAGCAAACACCTCGTAATAGACAAGTTTGGTGACGTTGTATCTGCTCGTGAAACCGCCTCCCTGTCCGATCCTGTGTTCGTAAGCGCGTCTCTTCAGGTTGTTGGTCATGCCGGTGTAGATGACGGTGTTATACTTGTTTGTCATAATGTAGATATAGTATTGCTTGGTCATCAATCCCCCTCAGCCTCCGTCATTGCGAGCGCAGCGAAGCCACCCGTCATTGCGAGCGTAGCGAAGCAATCTCCAATGTGCTTGTATCTGATCTATACCCAACTTTGGAGATTGCCACCGCGAGTACTCCACTGCGAGTACTCGTGGCAGGCGTGGCGGTGCTTCGTCGCCGCCCGCCACGCTTCGCTCGCGGCTCCGGCTCCTCGCAATGACAGGATCATAACAACCGTCCCTGCTGATACTGCTCCTTGAACTCCCGCGCCTGCTCCTGGCTGGCGCTCCAGGAGATGGCGAGGGTGTTGTAGTCCCGGGCGTGTTCGGCCCAGCCCTTGCGCTCGCAGATGGAGTAGAGCCGGTAGGCCAACTGCCGCGCCTGCGCCGCCAGGTCCGAGGGCATCTTGGCCAGCAGCATCGCTGCGCCCTCTTCGCCGTGGGTGTTCAGTCGCTCAATGAGGTGGTGGGTGGCCTCCCACGTCGTCAACCGCTCGTCGGTGGAGGGGTCCCAGCCAGGGTCCAATTCCGACCAGTGGTAGAGGCGCACTTTGCCTGCTCCGGACACCAGCACGCCGGCGTGGGCCAGGCCGTCCGGGTCGTCCGGGTCGTCCTGGTCTAGGGGGGCGTCCAGATCATCCCGACGGCGGGCGATGTACGAGGAGAGGCGGGCCTGCACGCGGACCAGGGGATCGCAGAAGGCGCTATCATCGGGCGTTGAGTTTGGCAGATCGTTCTTCTGCAGGTCGTTCTCCCACGTTACATGCAGAGAGGGGCTGCCAGTCCACCCCTGCGCCGCCCCTCCTTCTGTGCGCTTATCGCTTGATTTGAGAGGGAATCTCGGATGAGATCACTCTCTCCCCCCTATTGACACAGCCGGTTTGCGGGCCTATTCTAGCCCGGATGTTCGGTTGTGTCAAATGATGGAAGATAGTAGCAGATTAGCGAACCGATTTCAACCACACTAATCCGATTCACCAGCAACAGCGTTTTGTGGTATACTATTAGGGTAGCGTTTCTGGCTTCAAGAGATCAACAGGCTTTTCTGTGTAGTCAGTCTGGATCGGCAGGGTACGTGAAATGGATCTTCAAGTTGGCCAACTGATCACCGCACCGTTCCTCCCCGCGCTGGCCGAGGTCAAGAAGTTCGAGCCCCGCTCCGGGGCCATCCGCCTTTCGGCCAACGAGTGGAAGAAGGCGCGGCACTTCGACGACAAGTTCTGGCTCTACATCGTGACCAAGGCAGCCACTGATGCGCCACAGTTGCACCGCATCCAGAATCCGGCAGCGCACTTCCGGATGGGTGAGGACATTTTCGCTACGGGCTTCATCGTGCCAGAAAAGAGATGGCGGGAGAAAGCCGGTGGCGGATAGAAATCGGATTCTACGGACGGCTTCCCGAAAATCTGGTTTCTGTTCCCTGCTAGTGGGTTCGCCAACAACGGCCTACTTGTGTATAATTCGGGTGGACACGATAACTCTAGTAAGGAACGACCTGGAGATAGGTGGACTGATCACGGAGGCGAAGCATGGAAAGTGTTGTGACTTTAGGGGAAGCCTTGGACCTGGTGCAGCAACTTTCGCCAGTGGATAAAGTGCGTCTGATTGAGCGCATAGTTCCTGACATCAAGCGCGAGTTGAAGGCCGCCCAGCCTACTCCGCGCAAGTCTCTGCGCGGGCTGTGGCGGGGTCTCGACATCACGGAAGAGGAAATCGCCGAGGCGCGACGGGAGATGTGGGGCAACTTCCCTCGGGAGGATATCTAATGCCCGACGTCGTGACCGACACCCATGGCTTGATCTGGTATTTGGAGGATAGCCCGCGTCTTGGCCCCACGGCCAGGAAGGCTTTTGATGCCTGTGATCGTGGCGAGATCGTCGTTTACGTCCCCACGATCTGTGTGGTGGAGATTATCTACTTACAGGAGAAAGGGCGCATTCCAGCCAACATGAAGGCGCAGTTGGAGGCCGAACTGCAGGCCGGCACCAGTGGCCTGGTTCTGGCCGCCCTGACGCCTGAAGTAGCCAACGCCGTCACCAGCGTGCCGCGATCCGAGGTTCCTGATATGCCCGACCGCATCATCGCCGCCACGGCCTTGCACCTGAACCTGTCGTTGATCAGCCGTGATCGCAAGATCCAACGATCCGGTGTGCACACCATCTGGTAAGTTAGTGAGGCTAACCTGGATAAGGGTGCGGCCACGCTGCGTGAGGTGGGGCGGCTATGATTGTAGCCAGCAACACTTTACCGTTACATCGAGGTCAAGGCCTATGTCCGCTCTGGGGTTATTTGCCTCTCGGCCAACGAGTGGAAAAAGGCCCGCCACTTCGCCGACAAGTTCTGGTTGTACGTCGTCACCGGCGCAGGGACCGACGTGCCGCAGTTGCATCGGATCCAGAACCCGGCGGCCCATTTCCGGTTGGGCGAAGACATCTTTGCTACGGGTTTTGTTGTACCAGAGGAAAAGTGGATACAGAAAGCCCGTTAATGATCGCAGCCGATACTGGAGGATGATATGCTACTACGAAGAATACATTTGCACAACTTTAAGGCATTTGACGAGTTGGCGATGGACTTCGGTCCAATCACGCTGCTTCTCGGCCCAAACAACTCCGGTAAGTCCTCGATTATCGCACCATTGCGGCTCTTGGTTCAGACTACCGAGAGCTACGATGCTCAAGTGCCCCTTCTATTGAGTGGGATAATGGGAGACTTTGGCACATACAAGGACATAGTGTATCGCAATCACAGAGGACGCCCCATGGAGATAGGCATCTCAGTTCAGTCAACTGGCCGTAGGCGCAGGCCTGCCTCTCAGGAAGGTTTTTGGCCTTCTACCGAGGACGTTGTATCTGAGATCGTGCTGGGGTACAAGTACCGGACCGTGCGTCGAGAACTCGTTCTGAGGAGTACCGAGATCAAGCTAAGCGGCGACACTCTATTGGCCACAGCTTACTCGGAGGATTCGGAGAGACAACTCGTCGAAAAAGTCGGAGAGAAAGCGGTACCATCTCCGCTTAAGTCTTCGTTGGCTAAGTCGTTGAGAATGTACCACTTCCTGCCACAGTCTGTCCTCATACACGTTGCTGCAAGGAGACCCGAAGGAAGTGCCTTGCAGGAATTCGTTACCAAGGACGTTGAGGACAATCTCAGGAAAGCCAACAACATAGCCAGGGAGATTCAACGCTATCTCCGAGACGTGGAATACGTGGGTGCAATGCGCATACCGCCTTCGCGAACTTATCTGTTTACAGGTGAAAGGCGACGGCGTGTTGGCGCATCTGGCGAGAATGCAATCAGTATACTAGATATGGACTCTGCACGCAGCGGGGCTCGTTCGCTTGGGATTGCTGGACTCGTGAGAGATTGGCTAGCAAAGGCCGATATTGCATCGGACTTGCGGATCGAGCGACTCTCTGACCGTCACTACGAGATTCGTGTTCAACACCCAGTCACAGATGAATACCAGAATCTGGCAGATGTGGGATATGGCAATAGCCAGGTGCTGCCAGTTCTCATAGGTGGCTTTAATCTCTCCCCGGGATCGACCTATATGGTAGAAGAGCCAGAGATTCATCTACATCCTCGTGCTCAAGCTGCACTCGGTGACCTCTTCTTAGAATTGTATCAAAGAGGAGTACAGTCCATCGTAGAGACTCACAGCGAGCATCTTGTACTTCGTCTTCAACAGTATGTTGCGAGCAAACTCATTCCTGCGGACCATGTTCTTGTATACTATGTCTATGCCAAGGAAGAGAACGAAAACGGAGAAGACAGGAAGAAAGCAAAACGACTGCGATTGGACGATGAAGGGCGCTTCATAGATGAGTGGCCAGAAGGGTTTTTCCCCGAACGTCTTGAAGAAGCCAAAAAGCTATCGAGAATCAGATTTCAAGGAGAGTTTGAGCGGGGGGGATAATATGCACGTTGTCATCGATGCTCAGGTGGTGTGTGGCTACTTCAAGGAAAGTGTTCTGGAAATGGAACCGCAACTCACAGATGCAGCGACTTTCATTTTTGATCGAGTTGACTCTGAAGATCGGGTGTATCTGGATGAAGACGGACAAATAGAGCAGGAATGGCGCCAACCCGTTGACCCAGAATGGTTCGACCCCTGGTTTGCTGGCTTACTGAAGAACGGTCATGCAGTCCAGATCCCTGTAGATACCTGTCACGAGTTGCGAAGGCGACTTGGGAGACTAGGCTTCCCTACAAGAGGAAGGGAAAGCCGCGACATATGGTATGTTCGAACAGCGAGGGCTATTGTCGACTTGTATGAGAACCAAGTTCAACAACGAAGGCAGCCGGTAGCCTTCATCATTTCTGAAGACTTACATTTTCATAATCCCCGTGAGAAAGGCCGTGCCAAAGGGGACCAGCGCACTACAATTCTGTTATCTGGCAATGGACCTGTAGCAAGGTATTTGCTTAGAAATGAGCGAATATGTGTTAGCTGCGTTGCTACTTATCGCGAAATTGCTGAAACATAAGACTCATCTCTAGTTTCGCTAGTATTATGTCAATCTGGTTAATTTCCTCACCCGCACATATAGGGGTTGCCGTGATGCAAACCCCCTGACTGACTTACCGTCACATTAGGTAAATGATGATGATCTGCCATCCCCCATATCTAGGAAGAATCTGTCGGATTTCCCAACATCTGGGGGGCATTTTGACCTCGCTGCACTGCGCTGTGACGAAAAGTCAGACAGGGGGTGGGGGCACAATTAGAAATCCAATTCTCAGCACCCGTGACGGACTCCCTGGTAATCTAAATGACTGTAACTGGTATCTTCTCAATACCTTGGGGCAAGGGCAGCGTAGGGCGGTTTTGCTAACCGCCACAGGGTCGGATAGCAAATCCGACCTACTTTCGCCCCAACTTTTTGAGAAGATACTGTAACCGTTTGATAGTATAATCAAGTCTTGACATTTACCGGAAATGATGAGAGCATAGGTTCCGCCAAACTCTCGCCTAAGAGGAGGTGTAACCTATGCCCAAGGTGGAAATCCACCTCGAGTTAAGTGTACCATCAGACAGGCTCA